>JANMJJ010000149.1:0-2486 GCA_031371325.1 Akkermansiaceae bacterium
GGGTTCTATTGACCACAACCCAGAGCAGCACCCGCCGCCCCAACCGGTGTCAAACGGCATGCCGTCTCACCCCGAAAAACCGCCCTCCCAACTGGGCAGTTTTAATTGTCGTCGCCGACCAGCTTTAATTGTCGTCGCACAGTTGCCCACCCAAAGAACTCCTAAAACACTTACGAGAAACCGATGGCACTCCCTCATCCGGTGATTTCCCCGGCGGTGCCCGGACTGTCTAATCCGACCCGCGCGGTGGACTTCTCACCCATGGCGCGGGCTTACGCCGGGCAGGTTTCCTTGTGGCGGGCGTTTCTGGCCTTGCGGCGCGTCTTCTCCGGCATGGCCAGCGCGGCTTGCAGATCCGGGATGGGGCCGGCTGGTGCCTAAAGCCGGTGGCAAGCTGATGGTCGTGCTGCGGGACTACACCGACCACCAGCCGGACCCCACCGTGATCCCGGATGACGCCACCGTCGGCGACGACTACCTCCAAGCCGTGATCCGCGATAAAGGCCTAATCTGACTCTTCCCCTCCTAGTTCATCTCTCATAGTTTTCTCTCGGCGATAAAGCCCCGGAAGCATGGAGGTTTTCACGAGTCCGCCGGGTGTGGTTGGAATTGATCGGCGAGGGTCATTTTAATGAGGGATTGATAGGGCACGTCGCGTTTGTTGGCCTCGATCTTGATGGATTCGAGCAGGGTGGCGGGCATCCGCAGGGAGATGGTCTCGGTGGAGAGTTTCAGATTCGGCAGCGCGACGCGCACGGCCTTGGAAAGGTCCAGATGGTCGGTGCTGTCGGCGGGTTCCGTGGGAACCTGAAGGGCGGTGGTTTTTCTAGTAGCCATAGGATTTCCTTTCGCGGGAGTTCATGGGGCGGGCGGAGATGATGCGGATGAGCGGATGGCGGAGGGTGAAGGTGATGCTGAGCGGGCGATGGTGGCTGGAGGTGCCGAAGGCGTGCCAGCGGGATTCGCCGGGTGTGGAGTGTTTCGAGTCTTCAAGGATGCGGAAGTCGGCGGAGAGGAAGACCGATTCGGCCTCTGGACAGCCGACTCCGTGTTTGTCGTGGTTTTTGGTGGCATTCACCCCGTCCCACTGGAATCCGGTGATGGCAGTCCAATCGATCATTTGCGCACAGGTGTATATGCTAAAAACATACAGGCGTCAAGCCGGGCGCTCACCTCATACCTCCTTGAGATTTCGAGGATGTTCTTTTCGATTTCCGCGACGAGGCGGCTGATAGGTGTAGAAGTGGCGGTTGAAGCTGGGCGCGTCCTTGTTCACAACCGCCTCGACGCGGCGACGGTCCGGGCACTTCTGAATTCGTGACGATGACGGCGGGACTAGTCCATGGCTAGACGCGGAGGAGGATCTTCCGGACAAAGAGAAACCGCCAGATCAGGACGGCAAACGCCAGTGCAAGAAGGGCGGTTGCCAATTCACCGAGACCAAGACAGACACGATCAAGAGCCGTGTGGATTTCACCCCCGACCAGACACTTGGCGATCGGTTCCAGCTTCAGGAAATGGACGATCAGAAAGATGGTGATGGCGTTCATGCCGATCCAGACAAACGGCTGGCATCTGCTCCGGCGCTGTTGGATGTCGATCACCTGATAGAGCCTCCGCCGCCCGCACTTCCCAGAACGACGACCGCGAACAGTCGGCCATCGGCGGCCTTCGACACTCCCACGCCCACCATGCTCCAATCGTCTAGCAGCATCTCCCGCTCGCCCTTGGCCCAATAATCGACAAACCCTTTCCCGGTCGGCGCTCCGCGGTCCTTCAGGGCTCCCTGCAGTTTGCCCACCGAGCCGAATCCCGACCGGGCTTTCAGCGCCGCCGTGGTGTCCCCCGGGATTTTTTCGGAAGCTGCGGCCGCGTCGCTTTCCCGGCGGGCCAGTCCAGCGAGTTTCGGTGAAATTGTTAGTTCGCCCTTGCCGGCCGTCCGCCGCTCGGCGTTCAACGCGGCAAACAGCGTTTGTTCCGTGCTGGTTGCCGCCACTTCCTTCACTGCGGTCACCGTGGCACCATTGTTGTTGGAACTCCCGGCACAGCCGATCAGAACCATGGAACTTAGAGCTGCCAGACACGCGATTGTTTTCCCATTCATCGGTTCATCTTCGGGAAGCCTTCGGCAAAGACAAGGGAGTTCGGCAGTTTTGAACGGAATAGAAATTCATGCATGGACGAGAGGTCCATGCCCCCTATCAAAGTTCCGCGAGTGTGCCTTCGGTGACGCCGAGTTTTTCGAGGGCCTGGACCTGGTCTAGCAGTTCGAAGGCGTCGGACTTGCCGCTGAGCAGGCCCTGATAGGCGCGGATGGTTTTGGCGGCGTCTTCGGCTTCGTCTAGCAGCTCGACGCGGAAGCGCGAGAGGCCGGTGGCGCGGAGGGGCTCGTAGTAGCGGGCTCCCGTCTGGGCCTTGCCGTTGAAGAGCGTGTTGCGGCAGCCGACGTCGGCTTGCAGGCGGTGGAGTTGACCGACGCGGTCGCG
>JANMJJ010000158.1:0-22278 GCA_031371325.1 Akkermansiaceae bacterium
CCTCAAGAAAACGAGCAGCGTTTTCCGCGGAGGCTACATCGCCCTGAACCGCCAATACATCGAAGAAATCCCGTTGCCAGACGTGGAGGGCAAGTCTCCCGCCCACGACCGCATCGTCACCCTGGTAGAAAAGATGCTGGACCTACAAAAGCAGCGCGCGGCAGTAAAAAACCCGCACGAGCAAACCGCGCTGGACCGCCAGATTTCCGCCACGGACAGCCAGATCGACCGCCTCGTCTATGACCTCTACGGATTAACAGAAGAAGAGATCAAGCTTGTGGAGGGGGCTTGATGAGAATCACAACCATGAACACCTGAACCATGAAATCCAGCTTCATCGCCTATGTGGACGAATCGGGTGACGAGGGATTCGTCTTCAATTCCGACGGTAGCGGCAGCTCGCGGTGGTTTGTGCTTTCGGCAGCGGTGATCCGGCAGACCAACGATTTGCAAATGGTTTCCTGCCTCAAGGAAGTGCGGGAGGTGTTGCAGAAGGCACCGAAGACTCCGCTGCATTTCGTGGATCTGAAACACGAGCAGCGCGTCCCCTATGTGCGGCGCGTGGGTGCCTTGCCGATGCGCACCGTGAGCGTGCTGGTCCACAAACCGCACATCACCGAACCGGAGAAATTCCAGAACACCAAATACCTGCTGTATCGGTATGCCACCCGCTTGTTGCTGGAACGGGTTTCCTGGGTTTGCCGTGACCAGCGCCGGGATGGCGAGGGAGATGGATTCGCAGAGGTCATTTTCTCCAATCGTAGCAACATGTCATACGAGGACATCCGCGAATACCTGCGCTTGCTACTCAGCCAGTCGGAGGCAAATCCGCAAAAGATCCAGATCGACCACACCGTGATTGACCCGAATCGGATTCGTGCGGTGGAACATTCGAAGCTGGCGGGATTGCAGGTGGCTGACGCAGTCGCCTCGGGATTCCATTTCGCGCTCAAGGTGAACCGCTACGGCGAGACCGAGACCAGCTACCTGCCGCACCTGCATAAGTCGATCTACCGCCACAAGGGGACGGCGATGGGATACGGCGTGAAACTCTGGCCCGAAGATCTCGCTACCTTCAAAGACAAAGCCCCCGAGACTCTTGTCCTCGAAGGCTTGTGAAATTGTGGCCCCAGGAACCGAGGATCCCACCCATTCGGGCTGCCACTCGTGAGAGCGGCCTCTACATCTTCTGCGCTTGCCGGGAAGAAATTCCCATAGCTGCCCTCTGCGGTCAAATAAGATTTTCCCCGCAGTCGCAAAATCTCCCACCCCCGCACGAGCAAACCGCGCTGGACCGCCAGATTTCCGCCACGGACAGCCGGATCGACCGCCTCGTCAATGAACTCTACGGCCTGACGGAAGAAGAGATCGCCTTGGTCGAAGGCGCGTGAAGATCCGGCAATTTCTTCAGCCCCAACGGGGCGCAAGACGCCAGCCCAGGGCAACGCCCTGGGAGCCGAATCCCCCAGAAAAACCCTCAAGCCCTGAAAGGGCGCAACAAAGGTCGCCGCCCTCCTTGTGCCGCCCCTTCAGGGCTTGGAATCGATGTGTTCGTTAGACCTAGGGCGTTGCCCTAGGCTGTCATAGATCGCCCCGTTGGGGCTAAGGCCCCGCACGAGCACGGATGATTTATCTGTCACTTTGTAATGGCGGCAATGGTGCGGTCATTGCCAACCGCGTAACTTGAGGTTTCTAAGCCCCGTCCGCCGAAGCGGACGATGTGAGTCAATCCATCCCAGCCCGGAATAAGTCGTTCGTGGAATCCGTCCCCGATGCCATGGCGGCGGCAAGAAAGGTGTTTTTGAGCTGGGTGCGGTCCAGGCGCTTGGTGACGAGGTGCGCGGCATTCAGATCAAGAATGTGCTGGAGTGAATAACCGCAGCGGTCGCCGGTCTCCATGAGGAGCGAGGGCAGCGCCTGCCGGTATTTGGTCTGCGGATACTGGGCGCTTACCGGTTTCCCGCGCTCAAGTCTTGGCTCGGAAGGTGCGGGTTCCATGGTCGATCAACTGCTGGAGGCCGGCCATGGCGGCACGGACCGCTTGGTGGAACTCGATGTCCGCCTTGATTTGTTCGAAGGGCCTCGAAGGATTTTCCCGGCGGCGCAGGATCTTGAGATTCTCGTATTCGGTGGTTTGGGCCTGGGTCAGGCTACCCAGCGCGAATTTGCGCGAAAGGTCGTTGAATCGCGCCTTAGGGGCGCGCCCGAAAAATCGACTTCCACGACGCGCTTAGATGTCGTCGTTTTCTCGGCTTTCAAAGGTTTTTACGCGGTAGCCACAGAGGGAGTGGTGGAATGGGTGGGTGGCTCTGGCAATCAAAAACTAGAGTCCGCAGGCCAAGCGTTCCCTATTCCACAAGGATTCCCGGAAGTCGATGTTATGAGACAATCAGGCGACCGACGGCGTGGGTGTGACGCCGTCGGGGTTGTGGCTGGGTTGAAGGAGAATCTGTCCCGGCTGTCTCAGCCGGATGATTCTCCCGACTGTGACAGTCGAGAGACATTTATTTCCGACAAGTTTAAGTTGGCGCGGCGTTTTCATCCCTGAAAGGCTTCTGCCAGACGCAACCATCAACGTTCTTCATGAAAATCAACCACCCCTCTTCCCGCCTCCGCCGCCGTTCCGGCTTCACCCTGCTTGAAATGGTCATCGTGCTGGGCATCATCGCGATGATCCTCGGTGGCGCGATCTTCGCCATGAAGGGGATTTCCGGAGCGGCAAAACTCCGCCAAGTGGAAGCCGACTTCAAGAGCTTCGAGAGTGCCTTGGCCATGTACAAATTGAATGCCGGATCATTTCCCACCACCCAGCAAGGCCTGAAATCCCTGGTGGACAAGCCATCCAGCACACCCGTCCCGCGCCGCTGGTCGCAAATCATGAAGAAACTCCCGCCCGATCCATGGGGCACGGATTACGGCTACCGCTTCCCCGGCAAGAAGCATGCCAACGACTTCGAAATGTTTAGCAAGGGCGAGGACGGCATTGAAAACACCGCAGATGATCTCAGCAGTCAGGACGACTAAGCGGAAGCGCGGCTTCACCCTCATCGAGATCGTCATGGTTCTTGCCATCGCGGCTGTCGTCATGGGCGGCGCGGTCGGTCTGATGATCTATTCGTCAGACGAACGCACCCTCCGCAATGCCTCCGGGGAAATCGAGCTGCTGGCGAAACGCGCCCGCGTCATTTCGATCCTTCACCAGACTCCCTACGCCCTTGAATTCCGCGAAGGAGTCGTCCGCCTCCTGCCGCTGGCGGAGGCGGGGAGGGATGAAAAAAAAGCCTTCAAGAGCCGCAGCGAGGTCGCCCCTCCCGCAGGAGCAGCCAACGAAAGCCGGCAACTCGTCCTTGAAAACGGCTTGAACGTCTTCATCCGCCGCTGGAATTCCGACGCGTGGCTTGGAACCGCCAAAAACACCGTGCATGTCTGGCGCTTCGATCCCGACGGACTTTGCGAACCGGTTTCCGTCCGTCTCACGCTCGGCAAGAGCTGGTCGGAAGACACTTACCATCCGCTCACCGCAACCATCAGCAAAAGCGAACTCGAAGCCCGATGATCTGCCCTACCCATCCCGTCAACCGCGGATTCCTTCTCCTTGAGATGGTTCTGGCGCTGGCGGTATTTGGCATCGCCGCCACCGGATTCGCGGTGGCACTGCATAAAATGGCGGACGCCGCCGGACTTGCCCAAAGCGAACTCCGGATCACCCGCGTCCTCGACAGCGCGCTCGACGAGACGCTTTCGCTACCCGTTCTTGAAGAAGGGGTTACCAATTCCACCGTTGGCGACACCGGGATCGAGCTCGATACTACCATTAAACTCCTCGACGAACTCCAGAACGAGGACGGCCAAGCCTTGCAGGAAATGTATTCCATCAAGATCGAAGCGCGCTGGTTCAACAACGGCCAATGGCAAGATCGCTCCGTCGAAACCTGGCGTTACGGGCGCATGTACCAACCATGATCACCGGCCCCGTCAGTCCCCGGAAGCGAGCTTTCACGCTGCTTGAGCTCGTGATCGCCATCGGCTTGCTGGCGATCCTCGTCGGCATGGTTTTCGGCACGGCCCGCACTTCGTTGGCACTGGGAAATACCATCGTGGAAACGCAAAACGAAGAAATGCTGCACCAGGCGTTTTTTGAACTCCTGAACCATCGTTTCTCCTCCCTCCCCGGAAATACCCGCTTCGATCTCAAGGTGCAGGATTCCGGCTCCCACTATATTTCCGACCTGACGCTGCAAAACGTCCCGCTCAGCTTCACTTGGGGAGGGTCGCCTCGCATCGCCAAAGCCGTCCAGCTCAGCACCGTGAAGCGCCGCAGCGGCTATCTCGACATCGTCTTGAAATACTACGAAAACGAGATTCTCGAGGATTCGGCGTCCTCCTTCAAGACCTCGGCTGGAGATAACAAACCCTTCGCCGAAATTGTCCTCCTGACGGACGTAGCGTTCTTCGAATGGCGCGTCTTGGATGGCCGCTCGATGGAGTGGCAATACGACTGGGAGCTGCAAGGCCGTCTGCCCTTGCAAATCGAACTCACCCTCGCGATCGGTGCCAAGGGCGAGGAAATCCGCCAAATCTTCTGGGTCCCGCCGAAACAAAACCCCGAAGTCCTGCTGCGCCAGATGGCGCAAGGCGGCGGCGCGGCGGGCGATAGTGGCACCGACGGCAATCCTCCGGGCGGCGCTAGCCCTAGCGGCGGCACCCTGCAACCCAACACCCAGATTCCTCAGAACTAATGCGTTGCCTCGTCATCACCCGAAAGCCTCGCGGTGCCGCGCTCATGGCGGTGCTCTGGCTGATCGCGATTCTCGCCTTGGCCTGCATGGCGACGCTGCGGGTGATCACCTTCGACATGGAAATCGCCTCGGCCAAGGTCCACGGCTCACGCGCCCGCCAGGTGGCGGAAATGGGCATCGCCATCGGCTCCAATCCCGCCGTCAAGCGCTCCGACCCGCTGCTCCGCAGCGGGAACGAGGAAACCGGTGAAGGCTACGAGGTCCGGGTGATTTCCGAAGGCGGCCGTTTCAACATCAACTCCATCATCCTTCAGGACGACAAAGCCCTGCTGCGCTCGATGTTCGTCAATTGGGGGATCGAACTCGACGTCGCCCAGGAAATCGCCGATGCCCTCGGCGATTGGGTCGATGCTGACGACAACGAGGCCCTCAACGGCGCGGAGAAAAAATTCTACGAAAACGAAGGCCGCATCAACCAGCCGTTCAATCGTCCGTTCTACGACATCAACGAAGTCAGTCTCGTCCGCGGCATGGACTTGGTCGAAGCGGTCCGCCCGGATTGGCGGAACTGGTTCACCATCTGGAGCACTGGGCCGCTTGATGTCAATGAAGCGCCCGCCGAGTTGATCGCTGCCGCCGCTGAGATTCCTGTCGATCAAGCCAACATCGTCCCGGAAAAAGTCCGGGGCCCTGATGGAGTGCGTGACACGGTCGATGATGTCGATTACCCCAGTGCCGACGCCGCCCTCTTGGACCTCGGAATCTCCGCAGGGGATCGCCCCGACCTTGCCCGGCGCTTTGGCGGCAAAGACAACACCACCCGCATCGAAAGCATCGGCCACGCGGAAGGTGCCAAACGCAAGATCACCGTCATTGTCAAAAACCGCCCCGGCAAACCGACCCTCCTCGAACGCACAGAAGAAATCATCCCGTGAGTAAAACTACCGAAAACGTGCTGCTCGTCCCCGGCGAATCCGGCTGGGAAATCTGGACCGGCCAGACCACCGCCGCCTTCACCCTGCATTCCGCCACCACCATCGAGCGGGCCAGCGATCTCACCGCCATCCCCGGCGGCGAGCTACTGCTGCTCTTCCCCGTCAAAGCCATCACCGCCGTGCCGATGCGCGTCACCAGCGATGACGACGCCCTGTTCCCCGACCTTGCCAGCCTCCATGCCGAGCGCCTCGGACTCCGCCCGGATCCCATGGCCGGCCAGCTCACCGACGTCTTTGTCATCGCCCGCGAAGCAGAAAATACCGCCCTCGTCTCGGTCCTGCTGCGGGCACCCGGCGATGGCGACATGCCACCTCGCGGCCCGAAAAGTTTCGATATTTCCGCCCGCGCCTATCCTCTCGCAGGAGACGCACTCGCCGTTTGGAAAGAATTCGGCCGCTGGGTTTTCGCCCTCTCCCATCAAGGAAAACTCGTCTATTGCCAAGCCACTTCCGTCACCGCCGCCAGCCCGGACGACTCGCTGGCCCGGGAAATCCGCCTCGCGCTCATCCAACTCTCGATGCAAGGCTTGGCCATCGAGCCGACCCGCATCGCCGTGTGGACCAGCCTGGAAGATTGCAACCCCGCCAGTCTTACCGCCGCGTTCAGGGTTCCGGTTGAAATTTCACCCCGCCCGGCACCGCTCCTGCCGGATCCCCTCAGCAAGCTCCTTCCGGCCGACGTTCGCGCCGCCCGCCGTGAAGCCCGCCGCCGTCAGAATATCATCCTCGGTGTCGCCGCCCTGGCCGTCGCCTATCTTGGAGTCATCGGCTGGTTCAGCTACGGTTTGTGGAAAGACAGCTCGGAAACCACAAAGCTTCTCAAGCGAGCCGAAACCATCGCTCCCGAGGGCGAAGCCTACACCCTTCATGTCGCCAAGTGGACCGAACTCTCCCAAGCCATCGAACTCAGCAATTCTCCGGTCGATATCCTGAACCGTGTCGCCGCCTGCATTCCGCCAGTCAGCGGTCTCCGGCTTAAAACCGCCGACATCAGCGCCTCGGAAATCAAGCTCATCGGCGAGGCTCCGCAACTCCAGGCGGCCAACACCTTCAGCCTCAATCTGGATAAAAACAACGACCTCGCCCAATTCGAATGGCAAACTCCCGAGCCCAATCAATCGACCCGCGGCTGGGAGTTCGTCTTCAGCGGGGAGATTCCAACGTCTCCTTGATTTCCCGGGTCACCGACAAAATCCACCCGCCACGGCATTAACCGGTCAACAGATCGTCATTTCTCGCCTCATTTTCCATTTCTCTCTCCTTCTCCATGTCCGTCCGCGAAAAAAAACTTATCATCTTCTTCGCCATCGCGGGATTCGCGATCCTTAACTTTTTTGCTTACAGCTTCGCAAAAAACGAACGCAGCAAGGTCAATACCCAGCGCAATTTGGCCAAACAAAAACTCGCCACCGCCGAGGCCTACCAAGAAAGCCGCGAACAGGTCACCGACCAGATGGACTGGCTTGCCAAGCACGAACCCGAGCCCACCGCCAATCAGGACGTCCAGACCAAGCTCCAGCTTTTCGCCGAAGCCCAAGCCAAAGAGTCCGGCCTGACCATTAAAACCCAAAAGCCCCTTCCCACCGACGCCACGGCCGGCAAATTCTACCACCGCGCCAAGCTCGAAATCACCGTGACCGGCACCGAACAAGCGCTTTATCAATGGTTCGACCGCCTCAACGTGCCTGACCAATTTCGCATCGCCACCCAGATCCGGCTGACTCCCAACCAACAGGACGACACCAAAATCGACTGCAAAGCCACCATCGAGCAATGGTTCGTCCCGAAAACCTCCTAACCCGCCCTCATCGTGAAAACTCTGATCTTAAAACCCGTTTTCCTGTTTCTCGCCCTCGTCGGCCTAGCCTCGGCCGACTTGCCGAAAAAGGCTCCGATCACCAAATACAGCGGCCTCTGGACGAATTCCCCGTTCACCGCCAAGCCACCGCCGCCCGATAGCGTGGATGCTCCCAATCCGCTCGATGACTACGCGCTCATCGGCGTGTCGTCCCTCGGCGTGAAAAATTACCTCGTCACGCTGATCAACAAGAAAAAGCCGGATGAACCCAGGATCTACGTCGAGACCAACCGCGACAGCAAAGGCTTCAAAATCCTCAAGGTCACCCGCAAGCAGGGCGATCCGACCGGCACGGTCGTCCTCATGCAATCCGGCACGATGACCGGGACCGTGAGTTACGATCAAAAACTTCTCACGCTGGCTACCGCAGCGCCCAAAGCCGCTCCGCCGCAGCCCGGCGGAGCGCAACCGATACCCGTCCCTCAGCCGCAGGGGCCAGGCGGCCCACAACGCCAGCCCCGCCCCCGCGTCGTGCCGCCGCCAGTCCCAACAACCGGTGGCCAAGTGCAGCCGGGCCAAGTCCAGCAAGGCCAGCCTAACCAAGCCAATCAGCAAAACCGGGGGAACAACAACCAGCGCCCCCAACGCCGCGGCAACTAACTCTCCAATCTGAAATACCCGTTTTTCTCCATGTCCTTCAATCGCTCCTTCGCCCTCTTTCTCCTCGGTCTCGCCTCCGCGTCCGGCCAGCAACCCGCCGAGGCCCCGCCCGCTCTTGTGACTCCGCCGGGCGTCCCGATTCCCGGGGTGGTCCAGCCACCCGCCGCCGGTGCTCCTGCCGCCAATCAGCCCGCTCCGCAACCCGGCGTGCCTTTGCCACAGACCAAAATCATCGAGCCCATCGAAGAACTCAAACTCAGTGGCGACGCCCTGGCCGGACTCTATCGAAGATACACCGGCCGCCGGGTGATCGTCTCCTCGGCTGCCTCCATCGCGGAGTTCCGTTTTGTCCAGGATGCTAGCGTCAAGGACCCTCTCACCTACGCCGAAGCCGCCGAACTTCTCAAAATCGCCGCCACCATCGAGAACTTCGTCTTCGTCCCCCACCCGAACAATCCGGCCATCGACATTCTCACCCTTGCCACCAGTGGCGTCCGTCCGACCGGTGTTGGACTGGATGTTTACAATGAAAAAGGCATTGTTTACAACGAAAACACCTCCATGCCCGAGGGCGACGCCGTCATCACCTACGTCATGACGCTCAGCTACATCAAGCCTGCTGAAGCCGTCAACACGTTCACCCAGATCATCGGCCAGTTCGGGGCCTACGGCTCGATCGCCGCCGTCCCTAACGCCTCCGCCGTGGTCATCACGGAAAACACCTCGCTCATCCGCAAGCTCATCGATCTCAAGAAGGAAATCGACAAGCCCGGCTCGGTCCAAGGCAGCCGTTTCATCAAGGTTCAATTCGCTGACGTCACCGAGATCGCGGAGACCCTCACGACCCTTCTCACCGCCCAACAATCCGCCCAGAAAACCGCCGGAATCCAGCGTGCGGATGGCAACAACGCAGCGCCTGTCCCGGGAGGAGCCCCCGCCCAAGCCGGCGGCGGCGGTGCCAGTGGTGAAGACACCCCGGTCCAGATCGTCCCCGATCCCCGCACCAACCGGATCTTCGCCATGGGGCGACCGGTCGATCTCGAATTCGTGGAAAGCCTCGTCCACGAGTTCGACGTGGAAACCAGCGAGAAAAACTTCCTCCGCCGCAAACTCCGGTTCCTCAAGGTCTCCGAATTCCTGCCAATCGCCGGCGACGCCCTCACCCGCGCCTTCACCGGCACCGGCAGTGGTGCTGGCGGCGGCGGCGCGCAAGGCGGTGCCGCAGGTGGCAGCCAAGGCGGCGCACGTGCCAGCGGCCAAACCAACACCCGCCAAGCCTCCGGTAGCGGGCGCAGCAGCGGCAGCACCGGTGCCAACTACGGCGGCTCATCCTCCTCCGGCAGCAGCTCTTTCGGTGGCGGTGGCGGTGGCTCGTTCGGCGGCTCAAGCAGCGGCGGCGGCGGCGGCGGAGATGCCCTCAGCGCTCCCGACGTCACTTCGGCTCCCGAATCGGTCCTAGTCGGCCGCACCCTCCTCGTCGCGGACAACATCACCAACTCGATTGTCGTCCAAGGCCCGCCATCCGGCTTGGAAATCATCGAGCGCCTGCTCGATCAGATCGACGTCAAACCCGACCAAGTCATGATTTCCACCGTCATCGGCCAGCTCACGCTCGATGACTCTTCGAAATTCGGCGTCGATTATCTAAGCTTGGGTGGTGACGTCATCGGCGGTGCCGGTGGTGGACTTCGCAAGCTCATCAGCACTCCCGCTGTTGGCACACCCGGCACTGCTGGCTACATACCGGCAACGAACGGCGGTTTCGACCGGAGTTCCCTATCTGGCTCCGGCCTCCGGGTTTATGGCAAAATCGGCGACAACATGAGCGTTTATTTGGAAGCGCTCCAGTCGAACGCCGACTTCACCGTGCTCTCCCGCCCCAGCATCTTCACCTCGAACAACCAAAAAGGCACCATTTCCAGCGGTGAAAAAATCGCCATTCCGACGGGCAGCAACAGCTTCGGCACCAGTGGTAACGCGTCCACCCAGATCCAATATCAGGATGTGGTTTTGAAACTCGAAGTCATCCCGCTCGTCAACTCGGACAACGAAATCACCATGCAGATCGCCCTCCTCAACGACGAGCAAAACGGCACCCAGACGATCGCCGGTGGTGGTGGCAACGGCGGCAATCTGACGGTCCCGAAAATCTCCACCCGCCAAATCCTCACCACCGTCACCGTTCCGAACAACGAAACCATCGTTCTCGGCGGACTGATCGTCGGCAGGAACGGCAAGGACAAGAGTGGCATCCCGATTCTTTCCAGCATCCCCTACATCGGCGGCCTGTTCGGGAGTACCGCCAACACCAAAACCCGCAGCGAGCTGATGGTCTTCATGCAGCCTTCCATCGTCAAAAACGAGCGCTCGCTCAACGCCGTCCAAGCCGATATGGACGGACGCTTCACGGTTTCCCCAAGAACCCGCGAATTTGCGGACGGCCCGGGAGTCTTGCCGCCCTTGGATCCTGTGCAAGACAAGGGAGGTGCCCGTCAGCCATCCTCCACCGCGCAGGAGGCGAAGCCCGCCTCCAACAGTGCCATGAAACCTTCGATCCGGACGGCAAATCACCGCTGAGATTTCGCAAATAAATTCTCGTTTTTGAACGCCGCCCTTTTCCGGGAGTCAAAAGCCGCTGAAGACCGCACGAAAGTCCGCGTTTTCATGTAAGGGTGAACAGCAGTTGTCAGCCTCATTACGAGCCGCGAGTCAAATCGCGGAGGTGTTGAAGTTGTTCAGCTTGGCCGTCGGAGTGGGTGCTCCGGCGGCCTTTTTTTGCCCCATATGGGGCATGGACGTCCCTTCCCCTTAGTTCCCCTACTCCGGCAGCACGATTTTTTTCCCGAGATGACTGGGCCGGGTGTTGAGGAAATTCACATCGAGCCACATTTTCACCCGTGCGCCGACCTCGCGGATTTGGGTTTTCAGCCCGGCCTGCGTCTCGACATCGCGGGCATTGAAGCCGTAGGCCTCGATGCCGTTGGCCTTGGCCAGGTAAATGGCCCGTTCGTTTTGAAAACGCTGGCTGATCATCAGGATAGAATTCGCCCCGAAAATTTCCTTGGCCCGCACCACCGAATCCAAGGTCCTCAGGCCTTTCGGATCACAGACGATCCGCTCGCCAGGGATGCCTCGCTCGACGAGCGCCTGTTTCATTTTTTCCGGCTCGTTGTAGTAAGGGCTGCTGTCATTGTCGCCCGAGACGATCAAAGTCTCCAGTTTGCCGGATTTCCAAACCCTGACTGCGGCATCGATCCGGTAGCGGAAATACAGGTTTTCACGACCGTTCACCCGATCGGTCGTGCCGAAAACCAAACCCACCTGGGTCGCGGGAAGTGCGGAGACCTCCGTGAAAAGCCGCCCGCGCGATGCCCAGTTCGGCGTGAAGTTCGCATACGTCACCACCCCGAGAAACAGCACGATCACCGCCAGCAACAACCTCAACAAATGCCGGAACCAGCGCTTGATCCGGCCTTTCCGGACGGGCTTCATAAACTTCGCGTGGTTTGGAGTTCTTCCGTCCGCCGCGGCCACTGCAACAGGGATTTCACAGCGTCCGCGAAGCCGCCGATGATCGGTTCCTCCGGTGCGATCACCCGCAACCGATGGGCCGTTTCGACGAAGCGGACCTCGGAAAACCGCCCGATCAACTCGCCGTCCACTTCCACCGGGACTTCACGATCCGCCCGGACGATGAATTCCTCCGCTTGGAAATAACTCGTCGAGTCCAACAGATCGATGCCGCCGAACGCCAGCCCGCGCAGCGAGTCCAACACCAACCGGTAGCCCGCCTCCTTGTAAACGAGTACGTCCAGCTTCGAATCACGGTTGTTCGCGTTGCGGAAAACCTTGAACTGCCCGCCATACAGCGAGCCGTTCCCGGCGAGCACCGCCACCCCCTCCTCGCGTCGGCCGTCCGCGCAAATCACCTCGATCTTGGGTGGCCGCTCGCCGAGCACTTTCACCGCCGCGACTAGGTAGGCGAGCGGCCCTAGTTTTTTCTTAAGCTCCCACGTCGTTTCCTCGATGACCATCGCATCGAACCCCACGCCCGCCATTTGCACGAACGGCGAGCCGTTGGCCTCGAACAAATCCACCTCCCTAACGAATCCGCGCTCGATCACCAAGAACGCCCGCTCCAACGAATCGAACGGAATCCCCATTTCCCGGGCGAAAACGTTCATCGTGCCGGCTGGCAGCACGCCCAGCAGCGTCTTCGATCCCGCGAGCCCGCTGACCACCTCGTTGAGCGTGCCATCCCCGCCGGCGGCGATCACCACCGGCTCGCCGGCTGCGGCGAACCGCGCCGCCAGGTCGCGCGCCTCGCCGGCGTGGTTCGTGGCAAACAGCGCGAAACGATTCGCGTGGTTCATGATGAACCGGAACACCCGCCTACCCTTCTGGCTGCGCGCCCGAGGGTTGAAAATGACCGGGTATCGGTGCGGAATCTCCATGCGCGATTCTTCACCCATCACCGCCACCACCGCAATCCGATTTCACCCCAGCGCCGCAATCACCATGGCTACCGGCAGTCCCATCACGTTGTCGAAACTGCCGGAAATCCCTGATATGATCAGCTCTCCGGACTCCTGAATCCCATACGCGCCCGCTTTGTCCAACGGATTCACCCGGGACAAATAACCGTCGATCGCCGCGTCATCCAGCGCGAGGAAAGTCACTTCGGTGATCTCATGGAACACGTTTTTCCCGCCGCCCGGATGGATGATACAAACCCCGGTGCAGACCCGGTGGGTGCGCCCGGACAAACGCCGCAGCATTCCGCAGGCCTCCTCCAGATCCAGCGGTTTGCCGAGCGGCATGTCGTCGATGAAAACCAGCGTGTCCGAGCCGATCACCGTCGCATCCGGCCTGATCCGAGCCACGGCCTCCGCCTTCAACGCGGCGTTGAGTTCGCACAAAACATCCGGGTTCATCGTCGCGTCGTGAACTTCTTCCGCAGGCGAATGCATCACCTCGAACACCACGCCCGCCGCATCTAACAATTCGCGGCGGCGGGGCGAGGCGGAAGCAAGCACGATGGGCATGGCGCGGGATGATAGGGAGAGTTGCTCTCCGGTCAACCCGTCACGGCTCGTCGATGCCATCCATTTCCTCTCGCAAGCGGTTCATCAGGCGCTGCATGTCGGTGAGATGCCGGCGCATCCGCTCTTCGCCGCCGGGATGTGCCCGGCCTCGCGGGGCCATCCTGCCACGGGTCGGCAGCGGAGCTTCTTCTTCTTCGGCGGTCCGCACTTGCGCCAAGGCCGGATTCTCCGCCTCCTTCTTCAGCAAATTCACCACCGCTGCGGCGGGCATCACGAACGAGCGGGTCCGGTCGGCGCGGGCCACGGTGATGCCCACGACGTGACCTTTCAAATCCACCACCGGGCCACCGATTTGGTTCACCTTGGGGCGCATGTCGGACTGGATCACATGGGTGAACGAATCGCGGACCTGGCTGATCGCGCCGCCCATGCGCTCCATCTGTTGCAGCCGCTCGCCGGAAAACTGCGCCATCTTGGGCCGGTTTCCTAACAAGACCTTCACGCTTTGGGCCCGGCCATCCGATTCGACCAGCAACGAGATCGTCGTCCCGGGAGCGACGCCGGTGAGGGCGTTCTTGAGGGCCAACTGACCGGAGATCTGGCGCTCGCCGACTTTCAAAATGACATTTCCCGGCTTCAAGCCGGCCGCCAACGCGCCCGAGTCCTCGGCAACTTTGGCGATCTTCATGCCTTGGCCGCGGAACTCCGGATCTCCGATCACACCGAGATAGGCGAGGTCGGTATCCTTCAAATTTCGCTCCAACACGCTCACCACGCCGAACGCGGCGAGCCGGCCATCCGGCTGTGGCGCGGCGAGGAAACTGCCGAGCTTGGGAACCTCCGGCGACCACCTGACAGGCGTGAGCGGGCTGCCCTCGACTTCCAACACGACTAGATCTTCATCTGGATAGACGCCGCTCAGCTTGACCGGACGATATTCGGCCCCGGCGACATCCACGCGGAGATTGCCGGCGGCGCGGGCCACTTCACTCCACTTGCTGAGGATCTTGCTGCCATCGCCGATGACGGTGCCATAGGCGATCCGCCGCGAACCTGCCCACACTCTAACGGCTGACTTCGCCACGGTGGCAAGCGCGGGCGTGATCGCCTCGCTGAGTTGCGCGGCCTGCGCATCGACCGCTTGGCGTTCCTCCGGCATCAGCAACGGAATGTCATCCTGCGCGAACAGCGCGTTTGGCAGGATCAGGGAAATGGTCAGACAGACAAGCGGTTTCATGGGGGTGTTTCTTAGCGTTCTTCAAAAAGGGCATCGAGGCGGACCAACCCGACCTCCACTTCGAGCGCTTTGCGGTCGCGCAAAATCCCGAGTTTCACTTTGTCGCCGGGCTGCCTTTTCGCCAGCATCACTTGCAGTTTGTTGCCGTCGCGCACGGGGCTGCCGTCGAGAGTTTGGATCACGTCACCCACCCTGACTCCCGCCGCAGCGGAGGGCGACCTCGGGGCCACGGCATCGACAGGCACGCCTTTCACCCCGCGCGGCATTCCCATCACGATGCCGAGCACGGGCATCTCGGGATTGGCGAAGGCGTTCATCGAGAGTTTCCCCCAAGCCTCGCCGGCGCGGATGCGGTCCCAGTCTTCCTTAAAACCGTCGATGCCGGCGTGGTTGTTGTTAGTCAGGGACACGCCGATGGACGAATTGATCCCGACGATCTTCCCGTCGAGATCGAACAGCGGTCCGCCCGAGTCGCCGCCGATCAAGGTGCAGTCGGTAGTTAGAAAATTGCCGGGACCTTTGGAAACCACGCGGCCGAAGCGGACCGGCGGTGTGCGTCCCGCGTCGAATCCCGCCGAGTGGCCGAGCGCGACCACCCAGTCGCCCGCGACGAGCGACTTGGAAACGCCCCTTTCGACGAACGGCCATGGCCCTTTACCGACGATCTGCACCATCGCGATGTCCTTGGAGTAATTCGCGCCGAGGACTTTCCCCATGACTTGTTCGCCATTGGGAAAAACGACCTCCAGCTCCTCCACGCCCTGGACCACGTGCGCGGCTGTTAGGATCAGGCCGTCCGCGCTGGTGATCACGCCGGAGCCCGACGAGCCGGTCTTTTCCGCGAGCAACGCTACGGTGGCGGGCATCACCTTTTTGCTGACCGCCTCCACCTTGGACTCCAGTTTCGCGAGGTCGGCCAGATCGCGCACCGGCTCGCTGGCTTGCAAGATCGCGCTGAGGCAAATGCCGGCGAGAGGAAAGATTCGATTCACTTTCATAGTTGTTTCATTCACAGCGACACCGTCCCGCGCGTTCGTCTGTCCCGATAATCAAGGATGGATCGCCCGCTGAGGATCGCTTATCATTTGCACGAAGATGCCAAAACGCAACCCGCCCGACACCAACCGCAGCCGCAACGAAGCGCCCGAAAGCGCCCCGTCGCGTGGCCCCGGGGGACTGTCACTGCTGCTGTTCTGGCCGTTTCACTTGTTCAATCTCGTCACCCGTCCGTTCGGCACGCTGGGGAAATTTGGCCTCCGCGTGATCGGCTATCCGGTGGTCGCCGGTCTCTATGGCCTCGCGTTTCTCGCGGTCGTCTATGGCATCCGCGCGCAGAAATACGACCTCGCGAAAATCCACGCGATGCCCGAGCGCTCGATCATCCGCGACCGGTTAGGCGAGGAAATCGGCCGCATCCATGGCGACAAGCGCTCGATCGTCCCGCTCAAACAAGTCGCCGAAAATTTCCGCAAGGCGATCCTCGCCCGCGAGGACGAGCGGTTCTATCACCACGGCGCCTTCGACATCATCGGCATCGGCCGCGCCACCCTGCAAAATCTCCAGGGCAAACGCCAGGGCGCATCGACTCTAACACAGCAGCTCGCGTCCGATATTTTCCAACTCAAGCTGGGTGAAAAACGCGGCGAAACCCCGCGCCAGATCGACCGCAAGCTGTTGGAAATCGCCATCGCCTTCCGCATGGAAGCATCGCTGGGCAAAGACGAAATCCTCGAGGCCTACATCAACCAGATCAACTGGGGCCGCCAGATCAAAGGCGTCGGCGAAGCGTCGCGGATCTATTTCGAAAAACACCCGTCCGAGCTCACGCTCTCGCAATCCGCCCTACTCGCAGGGATCGTCCGCGGACCGGATTCATTCAATCCCTTCAGCTCGATGGAAGCCGCCACCCGCGAGCGCGGCACCACCCTCGACCGGATGGTCGTCGCCGGTGCCATCAGCAAGGCCGAGGCCGATGCCGCCAAGCTCGAACCCATCGAAGTCCGTCCGAAGTGGCGTCGCGAAGCCCAAGAATCCTACGCCATGCTGGCGATCAGCCGCGACCTGGAAGTCATTCTCGAAAAGGAAAACATCGAACTCGGCGGACTCGAAGTCACCACCACCATCGACCTCCGCGTCCAACACAAAGCCGAAGAAGCGCTGGATAAAAAACTCCGCGAAGTCGAGCGCTACTCCGGCTATCCCCATCAGACACGCTCCGCCTGGAAGGCCATCCCGGAGGACAAACGCAAGGAACCCGAATACCTGCAAGGTGCCGCCGTCATCGTGGAAAACCGCACCGGTGCCATCCTCTCCGTCGTCGGTGGCCGCGATGCCAACGAGTCCTCTTACAACCGCGCCACCCAAGGCAGCCGCCCGCTTGGCTCGCAGTTCAAACCCTTCGTCTATTTGGCAGCATTCGACAAGGGCCTGCGCCCCGACACCGCCATCAGCGACGGCCCGATCGAGCCCGGCGAAATCAAGGGCGCGGGCAACTGGCGCCCTCACAATTCCGACAATAAGTTCGGCGGTTTGGAGCCGGCATCCACCGGCCTCATCCGCTCCCGCAACACGATGTCCGTCCGCGTCGGCAACTACGCCGGGATTCCAAAAGTGAAGGAAGTCGCACGGCAAGCTGGCTTCCGGACCGCGATGCCGGAAAGCCCGGTCTCCTTTCTCGGCTCATGGGACGCCTCGCCCTGGGAAGTCGCCACCGCCTACACGATTTTCCCCAACGACGGCACCCGCTTCCGCCCGTATTTGATTTCCCAAATCAAGGACCGCGACGGCAACATCCTGTGGCCCCCCAAAGACAGCTCGCTCATGCTGTCCTACCCGGCGGCGAAAAGTGGCTCCGCGTGGTCGGTTTCACGCATCCTCAACGAGGTCGCCACCCACGGCACCGCCGCCGCCGTCACCCGCCTCGGCTTCGACAAACCCTGCGGCGGCAAAACCGGCACCACCAACGACTTCATGGATGCCTGGTTCACCGGCTACACCTCCACTCTAACATGCACCGTCTGGGTCGGCTTCGACACCCCGAAAAAGATCATGGACAAAGGCTACGGCGCGACCCTCGCCCTGCCAGTCTGGGTGGACATCATGAAAACCGCCGACCGCCTCGGCTACAAGGCCGGCAAGCTCAACAGCAAGGTCAACCTCGTGGACATGGAACTTTGCAGCCTCTCCGGAAAACGGGCCACCGCCGGCTGCCGCGAGGCCGCCACCGCCTACCTCGATCATGTCCCCGCAGACATCGCCCTCCCCGCCGAAGACCTCTGCCCGATCCACCCCGCGAAAGCGCAACCCGTCGATGAAACCACTCTAGCAGCCGTGCCCCGGGCCGTCCCCCAATCCACCCCGCTCCGCGCGATCCCGGTGGACGAAGAAAACGAGGACATCCCGCTCCGCGCCATTCCGGTCGATTAGAAGTTGAGAGCTTGGAGCTGAGAGTTGAGAGCGAAGAAAATTCCTCATCTCCCACTTCTCTTTCTCTCAACTCTCAACCATCAACTCTCAACCTCTCCCCCAATGTCCACCTGGCGTCCCATCCATCCTCCCGCGTTCTGGAAACGCTGGCTGCCGGGATGGCTGCACGGGCCGGTGAAATTGCTGTTCCAGCTAACAGTCACGGGACTCGTCCTTTCGTCGGGCATTGCCTTTTTCTACTTCATGCTGGCGATGCGCTACGACATGGACGAAGTCGCCAAGCTACCCGCCGGGACGACATTCTACGATCGCAAGGGCGTGGAAATCACCGCTCCCGGCGGCGTCGGCCGCAAGCTGGTGAAACGCGGGGACATCCCGGAATTCCTGGTCAACTCGCTGCGCGCCCGCGAGGACGCCCGCTTCTTCGAACACAGCGGCGTCGATGTCAGGGGCCTGTTGCGGGCCACCGTTAGAAACATCAAGGACCGGGATTTCACCCAAGGCGCATCGACCCTCAGCATGCAGCTCGCGCGGAATTGTTTCAAAATGAAGCAGAAATCCCTGCACCGGAAATTCCTCGAAATCGCCCTGACCTTGCGCGTCGAATCCAGATATACCAAAGACGAAATCCTCACCCATTACCTCAACCGCATCTACTTCGGCGCGGGCGCGGACGGCATCGAGCAGGCGGCCCGCACTTACTTCGGCAAAACCACCCATGACCTCAGCGAAGGTGAGTGCGCGATGATCGTCGGCATCATCCGCGGTCCCCATATCTTCTCGCCGTTCCGCAACCTCGATGCCGCCATCGAACAACGCAACCAAACGCTCGACCGCTTGATCGCGATGAAGCTGATAGACACCGCGCACCGCGACCGCATCATTGTCGGGCCGGTCAAACTCGTCAGCGAGGAGCAACGCGAAACCCAAACCTCGTATGCATTGCAAGCCGCCGACCGCGAGCTGAAACGCATCTTGGAAGATGACGACATCCAACTCGGCGGGCTGAAAGTTTACACCACCTTGGACGCTGCCTGGCAGGACCGGTTAGAAGTGGAGCTCACCCGCGCGGTCGAGGATCTGGAGCATGAGAAAACCTGGCCGCACCCCACCGAGGCCAACCACGTATCCGGCACCGAGCCGGCTTATTTGCAATACGCCGCCGTCACCACCGAACTCAAAACCGGAGCCACCCTCGCCCTGATCGGCGGGCGGAATTACAGCGATTCGCGCTTCGACCGCACCCGCTCCAGCCGCGACCTCGGCTCGGCCTTCGAGCCCTTCGTCGCCGCCGCCGCCGCCGAGCGCGGCAAGCTCGTGCTGCCCGGCAAACCCGTGCAAACCGGTCGCCAGATCGGCCCGGCGGAAGTCGAGCGCATCGCCAAACGCTGCGGCATCACCGGCAAGTTTTCCGAAACCGAGGATCTGTTCCGCGGCACCGTCGATGCCACCCCGTTGGAAATGTCAGTCGGCCTGGCGATCCTCGGCAACCAGGGCAAACGTGCGAAACCCTATCTCATCCGGGAAATCCACGACGCCACCGGCGAGGTGATCTACACCGCCAAGCCGCAGCTAACAGCCGCGCTCACTCCCGCCGCTGCGCTCGATGCCACCAGCGTCTTGCAGCGCTCGGGCGGCACCCGTTGTTTCACCGGAGCCACCGGCTCCGAGCGCGACGCTTGGACCCTCCGCCTCGGCCCCGGCGGCGCGACCGCGATCTGGCTCGGCTTCGATAAACCCACCGCTATCGCCCGTGAGCCACGGCTCAAGTCGCTGCTAGATGAGTTCGTGAAACGGCTGGAGAACCATTGAATTCAAACATCGCTCCCGCCTATCCGGAAATCGAAACGTTTCTTTCCGTCTCCGGGACAAAATTAAAGAGGTGTGTTTATATCTCATTCGCCCCATGGCTTTGGCTTGAGATAGGTGGTCCAGAGATCCTGGAGCCAGAGGCAAAGGGAGAGGAAGACGGGCTTGGAGGGCAGGACGGGTTTGGTCCACGGGAGGCTCGGCCATCGGCGGTGGCGGAAGCTCATTGGGAGCGATTTCCCGGACGATGATTTTCCGCCCGCCTTGTTCGTGGATCGTGGATTCGAGGATGTCCTTCTTGGTGGACGGGGAGTTCAAAAGTCGCGACAAGTCCACAGCGATGGCCTTTAGCCACCTCCGAAGAGACAGCTTGGACATGCGCCGCGCCTGCCCGGAGAGTTCATGCCGCTGTGTCAGCTCAGCCGTTGAGCTTCTCCAAGGCCTTGGCGAGGAAGATGCCGTCCTTGCGGATGAGCTTGCCGTCGAAGTAAATCTCGCCGCCGCCCCAGTCCTTGCGCTGGATGCTGACCATGTCCCAGTGGACTTGCGAGCGGTTGCCGTTGTCCGCTTCGTCGTAGGCCTGGCCGGGGGTGAAGTGGAACGAGCCGGCGATTTTTTCATCGAACAGGATGTCGCGCATCGGCTCGCGGATCATCGGGTGGAAGCCGAGCGCGAACTCGCCGATGTAGCGCGCGCCGTCATCGCTATCGAGGATCTTGTTGAGGGCGGCGGTCTTGGAGCCAGCTTCGGCCTTGACGATTTTGCCGGTGGAAAATTCCAGGCGGATGGAATCGAAGGGGATGCCCTGATAGATCGTCGGCGCGTTGTAAGTGATATGGCCTTCCACCGAATCGCGGACGGGAGCGGTGAAGACCTCGCCGTCCGGGATGTTATAGTTTCCGCCGGAGGCGATGGCATTGATGTCTTTGATCGAGAAGCGGAGGTCGGTGCCGGGGCCTTTGATTTCGACGCGCTCGGTTTTGTCCATCAGCTTTTTGAGGGCGTGCATCGCCGGGACGAGCGCCTTGTAGTCGAGCAGGCAGACGTCGAAGTAGAATTTTTCGAAAGCCTCGGTGCTCATGCCGGCCTGTTGGGCCATCGACGGGCTGGGCCAGCGCAGGACGCACCACTTGGTCTTCTTGACGCGGTGGTCGAGGACCGGGCGCATGTGTTTCATCGCTAGGCGCATGCGGTCGGCGGGGACGTCGGAATTTTCGGCGATGTTGTGGCCGCCGCGGATGGCGATGTAGGCGTCCATGTCCTTCATCTCGGCGAGCAAGTGCTTGGCGATGATTTCGTATTGATCATCTTCCGCGCCCTTCATCATCTCGCGGGTGAGGCGACCGTGATGGAGTTTGATGAACGGCAGCGCACCCTTGGCCCGGGCCTCGCGGATGAGGGCGAGGCCGATGGAGTCGGGCACGTCGTGAAGATCGATGAGGACCTTTTCGCCCTTTTTCAGCGAAGTGGAATAACGGACAAGTTGGCGGGCGAGGGCGTCGATGCGGGCGTCATGCATGGGGATTTGGATAGCGGGGGATCGCCGGGTTTCCAAGCGCCAAGTCCGGGGATGGAGCAAGAAGTTGAGAGTCGATGGTTGAGAGTGAAGTAGCCTCTTTCTCTTGCTCTCAACTCTCAACTCCGGACTCTCAACCTCTTTTGCGCTTGGCAGGGCGGGTGGGTGGCCTAAACCAAGGGCATGGTGCTCGGTGTTCTTGGCTCAGGTTCCGGATCTAACATGCAGGCGATCCTCGACGCGATCGCGGACGGCTCGCTTGACGCGCGGATCGCGCTCGTGCTGGCGGACAATCCGGGCGCATTCATTCTGGAGCGGGCGAGGAAGCACGGCATCGTCACCGGCGTGATCGACTGCCGGGGATTCAAGACAAAATTCCCGGACGAGGCGCAGGCGCAGACGGCGCTGCGTTTGAAAGAAGCGGGAGTGGAGCTGGTGTGTCTCGCGGGATTCTTGCGGTTGGTGAAACGGCCGCTGTTGGACGCTTTCCCTAACCGCATCCTTAACATCCACCCGGCGCTGCTGCCCGCGTTTCCCGGGCTGGAGTCATGGAAGCAGGCGCTCGATGCCGGCGCGACGGAGGCCGGTTGCACCGTGCATTTCGTGGACGAAGGCATGGACACCGGACCGATCATCCTCCAGGAAAGCGTGCCGATTCGATCAGACGACACTGCGGAGGTCTTGCACGCGCGGATCCAGGTGATCGAGCACCGGCTCTATCCGGCGGCGATCCGCAAGGTCGGGCGGGAAATTCATTCCGCGCACTAAGCACCGCCGTCTCGTCCACGAAGCCGATGCGTTGTGAAAAAACAGCGCGAAGCCCTTCTCTTTCTTCACCCAACGGCGGCCAGATTCCGCCGTCGGCATGTTCTCCGTGCGGAATCCGATCTCGACTTGTGCTGCCTCGAAAACGGAATGCACCCAGCCATGCGCCCCCCTGTCATCAAGAAGCTGAAAGCCCAAGATCACCGCCGTCATCCACCCGGCTAACAACGGCGCGGGCATTCCCGATGGCGGGTTCTTCTCCTCCAAGGATCTGAAAAAACACGGCCA
>JANMJJ010000215.1:0-8676 GCA_031371325.1 Akkermansiaceae bacterium
CCTTGGGCTGATGATGGAGGTGGGTGGCAAAAATCTAGCTCACCTCAGCTAGTCACCATAGCCACTGTGATCCCCTCCCGGCTCGGCGATTTTCAACATTTTGCGAAGTTTTGAAAGGGCTCTTCCGGCGACTGTGGCCAAGCTCGCTGCCGGAGCAGTCGTTGCCAGCTCCTTGGCCATCGATTCAATCTCCCTCAGGCGGGTGAATTCCATTACCACCAGTTTCACAGGATCCCCTCCACCCGCGATCACCTTTTCCAGCTTCTCGCCCATCAGAGCCGCCGCTACGGCCAACTCTGCTGTTGTCTTCAATTGTTCAGAAGCGATCTGGATCGACTCTCTCAAGGTGGTTTCGTTGGCGTTTTCCAATGCAGGTGCGTCCGCACCCACCAAAGCCCTCCGTGCCTCCTCTAGGCCGGACTCACGGGCTTTCGCCTCAAAAACCCTCACGCCCGCCCCGATCTCATCATCAAACTCCGCCAAAGTTGTCGCGGCGGACTCATAATCTGGGCGAAGGCACCGGAGCACACCCATGATCTTGCTGGTAATCGTTCTGGTGATGGCAGTGGTGATTTCCTTCAAGATTTCCGCCGCTGTGGTGCCCGAAGGCTCGACTCCTTCGTTCAGCGCGCCGAATACGGTTTTCAATCCCACTGCGATTCCGTGTTCCTCCCGCACCTTGAGCACATCCGAAATACCATCCTCGACCTCCTCGACGGTGTGGACGTCCGGGAGCGATACCGAGACCCCCGCAAGCCTTCGCCGTGCGTCATCGAGCTTTTGAATCACTTTTGAATCCACATGGTCCGAAATCTCTTTTCGAAACACCGACCCAAGCTGTTCCTCCGTCATGGAAGGCGGTTCAGGGGCATCGGTGCCGAGAACCAACCGTCGTACGTCATTCACACCATCCCGGCGCGCTTTGCGCCGCTCTTGCTCGATTCCTTTATTGAGGAGCTCGGCCTGCTTCTTCAAATCGTCAGATCGGAGTCGAAAATTCTCTCGGTCAGCAACCGCATCATTTTTGGTGACGTTGGCTTCTGCCAACAGCACCCCGATTTTGCGGCCCAACTTCCGAGACGTCAGCTTTTGCTCAATACACCGTCTGCCTTCTTCTTGCCTCGCGTTTTCCGCAACAAGCAGGCTGCTTTCTGTCGCCATTCGCGCCAGCTTCTTTTCGAGAGCAGCCTCCCGGAGGGCGACCTCCTGCATGGTAGCTTCGAGAAATTTCTTTCTCTTCTCGAATTTCTCTGGATCCGACGCCGCTTGGAGAATCTTCAGATCGCCACCTTCATAGACCTGCCTCAAGTGGGTTCTGTACTCGGCCATGCCGGCCTCTACGAACTCGGCAGGCAGATCCCGCCTCAGCAACTCGTCGAATTTGCGATGCAGCCTAATATCCCGGTTTGCCGACCCAGGACGGTTCCTGGAAATCGCCCGCTTTTCATTGAACTTGATGGCTTTCCTGACTTCGTAGCAGATTCCTGGAGCCAGTTTTTCCATTTCTCCCCCAAGCGCATTCATGTGCCTGTCCCATGCGCAAATGCCCGATCCTGGCCCGCAATGGTCTAGCCCGTGATCCTCCCAGGTCCGGACCAGCGTCAGCGTTTTCTTTGTGCCGAGGACGCGAGTTTCCAGCTGAGTGGAGTGCATCCACACGTCGAGATGCAGTATTCCAGGCTTTGTCGGCATTCCGGAATTACAATGCCATGCGCAGGCTATCACCCTTCCTTGCGGGAAAACCTTTTCCATCTCTCCGGCAAGTTCGAATTGCAGTTTTTCAAGAATTCCACGAGCTTGCGCCACCTTTCCTGCCTTAATCATTAGCTCGATTGCTCTGCTGATTCCTGGGGAAACGTCAATGGTCTTGCGCCTAAGATTGTCCACCGCCCCCTTTGCCATAGTGGTGCGAGGGTCGCGGGATTGAGGCGGACCCTGGCGAATATAATCGTATTCTTCGAGTAGCTTTCCGCTGTCATTTAGGACCCTACTGTATGGATCGTGAATCTCATCGAGCTGTTTTAGATGGCATCCGGAATGGTCAATATCCAGCGGAATTAGTGCTATTGCACCAGAGTCAATATCGGGATTTCCGAGCTGCAGTCGGCGATCCCTAGATCCCAACGAAATTATTGCTGTCCCAGCTGTACTCCCGCTGGACGGCACCCCAGAAAGGCTGCTTGCCACTCCCGGCTGACTCGAGTTTTGAATTCTCGGGACCACCAGGTATCCCCACGAACTGCCGGGATCCGGGCGAAGCTCCGAGATGAATGATTTAAAATCATCCGGAGCCGCAAGGACGCATTCGTCCTTGGAAGTTTCTGGCGAGAGCAGGATCCGTTTGAGGACGGGAATCCAGATGCGCACCGCCGTAGATTTCTCCGTGGCCTTCGAGTTATCCTGTCTCCAACGCTCCTACCTCCCGCCCGTGATGGGCGGACGCCACACTGTGCTTGCCTTCCTTTGCCATATTTCTTTAAGTAAAACTATAAGGTTTCCAAACCTTTAGTATTTATTGATCACTTTAATAGCAAGATCCGCCATGTGAAAAACCTGCTACGCCCGCTGTCGCTAGGTTCTTTCACATGGCGGAGCCGTAAATCATTGAACATGATTTACTTCTTGTCCTCCGGAGGCCAGCAAATTCCTGGTTTATTTGAAGTCAGACCTAAGATTTTTGCCACACGGATGGACCGGTGGGAAATTCTCTTTCGCGCACATGCTGCGATTTTCATCACGGTGGATCTAAGCGATGACCACCAGTCGTGACGATTGGCACGTGGAGTTTTCGAAATAATTCACCCAGACTGACGGGCATGCATCCACCCGTATGAGTTTTACTGCCTCATTGCTCAAAACTTGCTGAACGAGCTTGATGCTCGATCAGAATTCCCATAACAAACCAATCGGGCTCCTGATCAGGGACGTTCACTTTTCCATTCGAGATCCCGTTCCAGCTTAGCCTTCGAATCTAATTCCTGATTCTGTTCCGGTATCCATTCCGGCAACAATTCCACCATATATTCTGAATTCCGTTCGCGGCAAAGTCCCATAAAAATTCCCAACATCCGTTCCAGCATCCGTTCCAGCATCCGTTCCGAATCCGTTCCGAATCCGTTCCGCATCCATTCCAGCATCCGCTCCCGAATCCCTTCCAGCCTCCCTTCCAGCCTCCATTCCAGTCTCCGTTCCAGTCTCCGTTCCAGTATACGTTCCAGTATACGTTCCGGCTTCCGCTCCAGTCTCCGTTCCAACATCCGTTCGGCATCCGCTCCAGCGTCTGTTCACTGCTCCATTCCCTGATCCATTCCCTGATCCATTCCGTGATCTGGCCAGTATCCATTTTTTCATCCGCCCCAGTCTCCGTTCACACCCCACTCCACAAATTCATTCCTCGCATGAAACCTGAAGCCAAGCTTGCCGAGTTATTCCTGAAGAATCCGCCCTCTTCTGCATCCCGAAAGGTCAACCTCCACGATGTTTGGCAGGAGTTTCTGAATATTGCAGTCACCAAGGGTTATGGCACTAAGCAAGCTATCGAATTGGCAGGTATTTATTCAAAAACCAGCAGCCTGCAGTTGCCCAAAGAGTCGACCATCACTACCTGGTTGGCCGCGAAACGGCGTGAATTGAAGCTCAAGCCAAAAGCCCTGAAGGGCGCGGTGTCTGCTTCCAAGCGGTCAATCCCGGACGAGCTCCGCCAGCGCATCCGCGAGGAAATGGAAGTTGCCGGATGGATGCACTTAGGCGCTTGGCCGGCGATCTACCTCCAGCAACAGACAATGAACGACTTTCTCGTATGGACTGGAAAGGGCGAACCCAGTTCAGGATCAGGCAAATGGGTGATCCAGAAGTTCGAGCAGTGGAAAGACCCAGAAGTTGGTGACACCCGCGCTTTGGCAAAAGCAGGGACGCCCGCCGAACCTAGTCCTTCGAATAGCTGAGCGACCTCGCCCATGCACCCACGAAATGCCGATTTTGTTCGTTTACACCAAGCTTGATTGATGGTCGTATCAAGGAGCCTTGATTGAGGCTCCATTATTTGAAAGTCCTGCTGTCATTCACCGGCTTCCACGACCCCTTTGCCGCATCCTCGACGACGGGTGAAATGCGGGCGGGACCGATTCTGACGGTGGTGGCGGAGCGGACGTTCGACCGCGTTTACCTTTTCTCCACGCCGAAGGCTGCCGAGATCAGCTTGAAAACCGCTGAAGCCATTACCGAGCGTCACCCGGGCGTGACGACGACCGTGCTGGAAGTTCCCCTCAAGGATCCGACTAACTACCTCGGGATTCTGCGCCAGTTGCGCGGCCATTTTAAAACCCTCAACGCGGCGCACCCCGATGCGGAGTATTCGATCTCCGTGTCATCCGGCACGCCGCACATGCACGCGTGCTGGCTCTTGCTTGCCGCCAGCGGGGAAATTCCGGCGACCATCCTGCAATCGACTCCCCCGGAATTTGTCCCGGAAGGCCGCAGCCTGGTGAAGGAAATCGACTTCCACCAAAAGGACTTCCCCACGATCACCCGACCGGTTGATGGCCCGGAGCCGACGGAGGATGATGAATCCACCATCACGGTCGCTTGTCGCGAGCTGGGCATCGTTGGGGAGGATCCGGCATTCCAGAAGGCGCTGCGCGAAACCTTCATCTACTCGCAATACGACGACTTCCACGTCCTGCTTCTCGGTGAAACCGGCAGCGGCAAGGAGCACTTCGCGCAGTTCATCCATCATCTCGGTCCGCGAGCGAACCGCCCCATGATCATCGTGAACTGCAGCAGCATCCCGGAGAATCTCGTGGAAAGCCAATTGTTCGGCCACAAGAAAGGCGCGTTCACCGGCGCGGCCAATGACCACGAGGGCAAATTCAAATCCGCCGACCGCGGCGTCCTGTTTTTGGACGAGATCGGCGAGCTGCCGCTTCCAGCCCAGGCGAAACTGCTCCGTGCCCTCGACCAAGGAGAAATCGAGCCGGTCGGCTCGAATCGCCCCGTCAAAGTGAACGTCCGCGTCATTGCCGCCACCCATCGCAACCTCCGCGAAATGGTCGTGGCCGGCACCTTCCGCGAAGACCTCTATCAACGCTTCGGATCAAGCATTGCCATCCCGCCACTCCGTTCGCGTAAGGTCGACATTCCAATCCTCGCAGCCCACCTGCTGGCGTCATGGAATGCGCGGCACCAAAACCAGAAGCGCCTTTCTCCCACCGCCATCAACGAACTCATCCGTTACCCGTGGCCAGGTAACGTTCGCGAACTCCGCAGGGTGATCCAACAATCCGCGATGCTTGCTGCGGCAAAGGTGATCAATCCCGAAGACCTCCGATTCGAGACACCCATCCGCACCAATCCCATGTCGACGCTCCCCGATCCGACCGAGGGATTCAAGCTCATCGATTTCCTGGACGAGATCAAACTCCGCATGATCCAGCGCGCCATGGAACTCGGCGGTGACGTCCAAGCCCGCGCCGCCAAGCTGCTCGGGCTGACACCGCAAGCCATCAATCAGTTTCTCAAATCCCGAAACCGTCAATAGAATGCGACCCGTTCATCAATTCTGGTTGATTTTGAAGCAAGCGGCCAACCCTTTGAAAAGCGCCGGAATGCTTGAAAACCCAGCACTGGCGGCACACCCACAGCCATGGCACGGCGAATGCGAATCCCTCCGGCACGGAAATGTGTGTCGAACCCTCCCCAACAGAAACCAAGCCGGTGGCCGTCGCGCTCCCGGAGTGGTCCCGTTTTCCGGCCTCACCCATCTCCGTCATGCAATCGCGTAACTTCGAATTTCTGCGAGTAAACCACCGTGAACTCGCCGACCTCGGAGGTTTCGCCGAGGCATATGTCCACAGTGATCCGGCGGCCTGCCTGGTGAAGCTCCGCACCTTCGCCGAGTTTCTGGTCAAAGCGCTCTTCTCGCATCACCGGTTGGAACTCACCTACCAGAGCAACCTCAACGACCTCCTCGCCGACCACACGTTCAAGTCCATCACCCCGGCGGTGGTGTTGGACAAGCTCCACCTGATCCGCACCAAGGGCAACCATGCCGCCCACGGCACGCTCTACCCCACCACGCCGGCGCAGATGACCGGCATCCTCCGGGAAGCCTTCGACCTCGCACAGTGGTTCGCCCTCTCCACCGGGCTCACGAGCCGCGATGTCTTGCCGTCGTGGCAAGAACCCCTCGCTCTGTCCGGCGACTCCAAATCCGCGTTGCAGCGCGAGAAAAAGGCAGCCCTCCAAAAACTCGCCGAGCAGGAAGCGCTCATGGCGAAACTCCTCGCCGACCTCGAAGAAGCCCGGTCCCAAGCCGAAGCCGCGCACACCACCGCCGCCGAGAAAGCCGCGCTTCTCAATCGCGCCCAACAGGCCGCCTCCGCACTCGATTTCAGCGAAGAAGAAACCCGCTTCAAGCTCATCGACGAACTCCTGACCAAAGCCGGTTGGAAAGTCGGTCCTCGCGGGGAAAACACCGACGAAGTGACCCAGGAGGAGACAGTCCTCCATCAGCCGGTCCCGAGCGGCACCGGCAGGGCGGATTACGTCCTCTGGGATCCCGAAAATGGCAAACCCGTGGGCGTTCTTGAGGGCAAGAAAACCGCTGAAGATGCCGCCAAGGGGAAAATGCAGGCGAAATACTACGCCGACGGTCTCGAAAAAGAACACGGCCAGCGCCCGGTCATCTTCTTCACCAACGGTTACGAGATCTTCATCTGGGACGATGCCAAGGGCGAACCACCCCGCTCGGTCTTCGGCTTCTACTCCTTGGACAGCCTGAGGTATTGCATCTTCCAGCGAAACCAGCGTGAAGCCAGCCTTGGCGCGCTCTTCCCGAAGGAAGCCATCATCGATCGCCTCTATCAAATCGAGTGCGTCAAGCGCACCTGCGAAAATTTCGACAAGCGCCGCCGCCACGCGCTTCTCATCCAAGCCACCGGGACCGGCAAAACCCGCGTCGCCGTCGCCATCTCGGAACTCATGATCCGTGCGAAATGGGGAAAACGCATCCTCTTCCTCTGCGACCGCCGGGAACTCCGCAAACAAGCCGGCAACACCTTCGACGAATTCCTCCCTTCGGAGCCCCGCGTCATCGTCACGCGCTCCACCGCGAACGACAAGGACAAGCGCATCTACCTCGCCACCTACCCGGCGATGATGAAGTGCTTCCAGAATTTCGACGTCGGCTTCTTCGATCTCATCATCGCCGACGAATCCCACCGCAGCATTTACAACCGCTTCCGCGACATCTTCCGCTACTTCGATTGCTATCAGATCGGCCTCACCGCCACTCCCGTGAAGTTCATCTTCCGCAATACCTATCAGCTTTTCGGTTGCGAGAACGAGGATCCCACGGCGAATTACACTTACGACGAGGCCATCAGCCACAAGCCGCCTTACCTCTGCCCATTCACCGTGGTGAAGCACACCACCAAGTTCCTGCGGCAAGGCATCAAATACAAGGATCTCTCCCCGGAGCAGCGCGAGCAACTCGCCGAACAAACCGCCGACTCCGAAGCCGTCGATTACGACAAGGAGCAAGTCAGCCGCCAGGTCTTCAACAAGGACACCGACCGCGCCATTCTCCGCAATCTGATGGAAAACGGCATCCGCAACACCGACGGCACCCGCCTCGGCAAAACCATCGTCTTCGCCCGCAACCACCGACACGCCAAGCTCCTTGTCGAACTCTTCGATGAAATGTTTCCGCAATACGGCGGCGATTTCTGCCTGCGCATCGACAACTACGAACCGCGGGCGGAACAGCTCATCGACGATTTTAAAACCGCCGATGGCAGCAAGAATCTAACCATCGCTGTTTCCGTGGACATGCTGGATACCGGCATCGATGTCCCGCAGATCGTCAATCTCGTCTTTGCCAAACCCGTCAAATCCTACTCCTAGTTCTGGCAGATGATCGGCCGCGGCACCCGCCTCTGCGAGAACCTATTCGGCCCGGGCAAGCACAAGACCACCTTCCAGATCTTCGACCACTGGGGAAATTTCGAGTACTTCGATGAGCTGAAAAAGGAAGTCGCACCAACCCGTGCGAAGTCCCTTCCCGAGCAACTTTTCGAAACTCGAATCGCCCTCGCCGAAGCCGCCCTTGCCGCCCAGGACCTCGACGCGTTCAAACTTTCTATCAGCCTGATCGCCGCGGACATCGCCGCGCTGCCATCCGAATGCCTATCCATCCGCGAGAAGTGGAAGGACATCCAGTCCATGAAAAGAGACGGTGTGCTGGAAGCGTTCGCCGCCGCCACCCGCGCCAGCCTCAAGACCGTTATCGCCCCGCTCATGGTGTGGCGTGACGTCCATGGCAAGGAGCCCGCCCTCAAGTTCGATCTTCTAATCGCGCGTCTGTCCATCGCCACCCTTGCCAAGTCCTCTGATGCGGCGGACCTGCGGGATCAAGTCATCGACCAGGTCTCGCGGCTTCCGATCAATCTCCAGCCCGTTCTGGAAAAACTTCCCGCCATCCAGAAGGCCAAACAGAAGGCCACCTACGTCGGGGCCACCACCACTGACCTCGATTCCCTTCGCACCGAGTTGCGCGGGATCATGCGCTATCAGGTCAACGTCACCGGTGACCCGGCGCAGCCCCGCTACCTCGACGTCGCCGAAGACGCCACCGAATACAGATTCATCCCCCACCACGTCAAACTCGCCGGCCTGGAC
>JANMJJ010000013.1:0-6692 GCA_031371325.1 Akkermansiaceae bacterium
TGGTCCTGTCCGAGGACGTCGTCGAAGGTTTTGGGGCGATATTTCCGGGCGAAGACCTGATAGCTCACGGGGCGGAGTGTAGGGATGGCGGCGGGTTTGTCATGGCCGAGTTTTCAGGAAACGGGCGAAAGTTTGTCGGACGGGGATTGATGGCCGGCAGGAAACCGCTAGGATGCTGGCAATGGAAGGGCCAAAAGACGCAGCAAACCGCCGGAAGCAGGACTCCAAGTGGTTCGGGTGGAGGGATGTTTTCTACCTGGCGTTGATGGCGGTCGGGCTGGTGGCGAGCGGAAGCTTGAGCAAGGTGAAACACGGCCTAAAGGAAGTTTTCTCGCCCAAGCCGAAGGTTGTCGCCACCGCCGAAAAGGAAATTTACCGCCGGGCCGAGGAACAAATCCGGGCCAGCACGGAAGAGAAATTCCAGCGTGAAATCGCCGCCCTCCAGCAAAAGCTCGCAGACGCGGACAAGCAAAACGCCAGGCAACCCGCCCCAGTCCCGACTCCGGATGCCGAACTCGGCACCGTCACCGATGTCCGGAAACTCCGCTCCGGGATCCCGTTCAAGACCGAGGTGAAAGTCGAAAAAGGCGGCATCGCTTCCCGCGAACGCATCGACGACAAGAGCTACACCGCCAGCTACCAGCTCTCCGTGCGGGTTCCCAAGCCCGTAAAAACCCTCGCGGAACTCGAATCCTCCAGCCCCGAGCTTTCCAAAATCCTCCCCGGCATCCCGCCGCTCGTCGAGAAGGCCACCGTCTCCGCGTGGTTCGGCAAGCTCTACGACGACAAGACCACCCGCGTCCGCCGCGATGCCAACTCGCTCAACGAACTCCTCACCAAGCACAACCTTTACGATTGCGAAACCATCCTCCAACTCCAGTCCGAGGGCGGCCGGAAGGTGTTTTTCATGCAGGCGGAAATGGATGTCGTTTCCGATGGCTCGGACGGCGACCGCTTGCCCACCATGCCCGACGAAATCGTGGATTCCCCGAACTATCAGCCATTCACCAGCTACGGTTGGGCCAAGAAAACCACGGTGGCCAACCCCATGGTCGCCGGTTGGGAAAAGCGCTTGACCGCCGCCCAAAAGGAACTCGCCCTCCCCGCGACCACGGCTGCTAGAAAAGTCTGGCTGCGCGAGCGCATCCAGTTCCTCAAACGCGGCATCGACGACCTCAAAAACCGCAGTTTCCTCATCGCCGACTACGATCCGTTCATCGTCATCCCCGTGAATATCCTCGCGTCTAACGATCCGTTCGCGCCGAAGATCGGCGACTACGCCGTGGTCGTTTATAACAAGAAAATCTATCCGGCGATCGTCGGCGACGGCGGACCGACCTTCAAGGTCGGCGAGGGCTCGCTGCGGCTGGCGCATGAACTCAACCCGAAAGCATCCTCCTACAACCGGCCAGTCTCCGATTTGAAAGTCAGTTACCTCGTATTTCCCGGCAGCCGCGAGACCGAGCGGGCCGCGCCGGATTACGAAAAATGGCGGCAACGCTGCCAGGATTTGTTAGCTGAAATCGGCGGCCTCGGCGAGGGCTACGAACTTCACCAATGGCAAGACCTGCTGCCCAAACCAACGCCGCCGGTTCCAATTCCAGTTCCGATTCCCGACCCCACCAAGCCGCTGCTCCCGCCGGGCACACCGCCGGTGCCGCCTGGCAGTGCGGTTCCTCCCGTGACCCCGCCGGTCACTCCTGCTCCAACATCCGACGCACCCGCTCCCGCGAAAGCGCCCGAATGATTTTCAGCAACAGCAGCAGGCAAATCAGCGTCACTCCCATTTCCAGCACCGGCGTCGATCCGCGCGGCCGCTCCCCGGTTAGAAATTTCGCCAGCCCCGGCACGTTGGCCAAACCGCGCGCCGCCCCCAGCAACGCCAGGATGCCCGCGCCGATGATCCCGTGCCATTTCATCTTCACCGAGAACGCCCCGCAGATCACGATCCCGCCGCCCAAGGTCAGCGCGCCTTGCAGGAATCCGACCGAGTCCGGCTTGGTTAGAATCGACATCGCCGCGATCCCCATCGCCACGATCACCAGCCCGCTCAAGAATATGTAAATCCGCATGGCCGGAATGGATGCGATCCGCTGGCGGCTTGCAAGCCCTACCCGGTAGGGCGCGACCGCCGGGCGCGCCCACTTCACATTCTCCCGCCGGAGGCTATTTTTCGTCGTATCATGTCATCGCCCGGCCCGCCGCCAGTGGATTGATCGCATTGACCGGCACCGAGATGTTCACCGACGCGAACGGGATCTCCATCAGCAACCGGAAATCCCCCGTCACCCCGTCCTCCGCCGTCTGCCCCTCCGGCAGCACCACCTCGCCATCCATTTGCAGCACGAACACCGCATCGATCCGCCACACCTGCCGCGTGTGCGGCGGCCCGATCATATCAAGCTGCAAATGAATCCCGCACTGCGCGGGGACCGGGGTGAAACTGCGGGTGCCGATGTGAAGCATGGGGTGGGCAAATAAAACTCTCGCTCCGGCCAGCTCAAATCAAGCGGTTACCGCGTAGTCCACTGCCCGCGGGTTGTCCACGCGCTGGCTCGCGTTGAGAATCTCCAAGCCCACGACATTGCCCGCAGCGTCATAATCCAAGATCACCCCGGGCTTGTCCTCGTCGCTTTCTTCGATGCGCGCGTCGCTGAAAAGCACGCGGAGCACATCCACTTCGGAATCGTAGGTCACTTTCAAGCCGTCTGGTATTGCAGTTCGTTTAAATTCAGCTTCGTGCTCCTTTGCGAAAGGTGGAGCATCTCGATGCCCACCACTTGGTTGTGCTCGTTGAAATCCAGCACAATCCCGGGTGATACCTCTTCGGATTCGATAATTTTCGAATCGTCCAGCCTTAGGTAAAGCGCGTCGGCGTCTTGATCTACATGCAGTTTCATAATTTGCCTTTCATCGTTCGGTCAAAGAATACGCTCACAACCCGGTTGGGTTCAACCGCCGTATTCACGGTCACTCGCAAGACCCGGTCGCCAAACTCAGGGATGCGCCGGAAACGCCTCTCAACGGTGGCATCCTAGGGATCGGGAAGGATTAATTCGGGCGCGGATAAGGCTCGCTCCATCCACTCGATCAGGATTTCCCGTTCTTCGAGCGCCTTCCGCGCGTGCTTGAGTCCAGTATCTTGTTCCCACTTTTAAATATCCAGCCCCGGCAGCCCGTTCACCACCTTCATCGTCTCCAACCCCACCGTCACCACTCTTAGGAACAGTTCCAGCGGATACTTGGGGTTGCCCATGGTTTCGGTGGCCCAGAGGTTGGCGTCGTTGGTGATGCCGCTGTCTTTGTCGGTGGTGACGGATTGACGCTCCATGACCCACTCGAGGGCGGGCTTGCCGTTGACGATGTAGTCGTAGGCGGCGAGCGGGATGTTTTTGAGGGTGATGAAGTCGTTGTAAATGACGGTGGTTTTGTCGTTCACATTCTTGCCGCTGGCGAGGTCTTTTGTCTTGGCGAATTTCATCTTGGTGACGCGGTAGCGGCGTTCTGGCTCGGCTGGGGCGGAGGCGGTTTCTTCTATGGCCACGCCAGCATGACAGGCCACGGTCTCGTAGTTCAGATGCCAATGGGCGAGATCGCGACCGGCTTGGGAGAAGGCGCGGAAATCCGCAAACGTCTTCACGGCGGGGATGCGTGGGAGTTCCTTGCCGAGGTTGTCGGCGTAGCGGCTGCGGTAGTCCGGGGAATGCAGCAGCCCGTAAATGGAGTAGAACAGGTCTTCCTTGCTCAGGCTCTCCCCTTCGCCTTTCGCCGGATAGGCGCGCTGGAAATTTGCATTCAAATTCTTCGAGGAATACGGATACTTTCATTGTTCCCGCGAATGAGTATTTCATCATGTGCCCATGAAAGCTGTATAGGTTCCGGCCCAGTATCCTCATGCGTCGCCATCTCGGTTAATGGAGGGCGGATATACCGTTCAAGAAATACTGCCATCGTGTCGCCAGCCTTGGAATCCATGTGCTCCCAAGCGTCAGCGCCAACATAATGCCTGCCACCGTTTGCCGCGAATTTGGCAATTAATTCAGTCAGGCGTGTTGACGGTGTTGGATCGAGAACCACAAGAATCGGCGTTAGGCCAGCAGCTCGGCACTCCACTGGGAAGGAAAGTTCCTCGCCGAATCGCCCTTGCCCGCTGGCTGCAATTGTGACGCGCAATTTGAATTCATATGCCAATTGGCTTTCGCCGTCATAACAATCAATCTGGCGGCCTTCACTTGTTGGCTCTCCCTGCTCATTGATACGTTTCACCGGGGAATTTTTAGAGCCAATCGCCTCCCCACCCAAGCAGCTCGCCAAGACCGGCTCAAATAAATAGCCGGTCTCCTGTGCCGCCCGGTTATCCACATCAAAGATCCACTTGCGCCAGACCAGCCATGCCGCAAGTAGTTCGTGATGCACCCCGCCGAATTCCAAAAGGCTTCGCGGCCCGATCTGGTTCATTGTCGGACGGGGTTGGGTGGATAGGATGTTCTGATACTTGAGGCGACGTTTGTGGAGCGCTGCCAAGTTTCCGAAGTAAAGGCCGAAATCGGGTTCGTGTGCGATGCATGTCGCCAAAGATGCAACGAGTGCCGAAGCCGGCGGGCAATCAAACTGTTCAGTTTGAAACCACGCCAATGGCAGTCGATAGTAGTCCTCGCTTGGCGGCAAAATTGAAAGAGGGGGAAGTTGTGATATCGTTGCTGGAATTGAGAGATCGTTGCAGCATTGCGTGAGTAAAGAAAACAACTCGTTCTCGGAGAGTGTTACTCGGCCATCTCCATTGCCGAGAATGCGTGCGGCGCTGAATAGCTTCTTGATTTCCTTGGGTATCGGCATGGTCAAAGTTTTGGTTGGTCAAATAAGACGAGTTGCACTGCTTTTGAATTGATGAGCTCCGTCAACACGAATTCTGTGCGCGCTAATGCCGGACTCATACCCTCAGAACGAGTCAGACGGAAACGGAGTTTCGGGGTTTCCGGGTCGCTATAGCGAAGTTGAAAACCGTAGTTTTTCGAAATATGTTCCGCCACCGTGCGAGCAAGAATTGGTGGAATCGCATTGCCGATTTGTTGAATGCGACTCGCCGCGCTGCCAGCAAAGACGAAGGAATCCGGAAAGGTCTGTAGGCGAGCACACTCACGCAACGTAAGTAGGCGATCTTCCTTCGGATGAACAAACTCCCTAGTTGCTGCGCTTGTTATTGTCAGACTAGGCTCGTCCGCAAAGAGGCGCTTTAGGCCCGATGGAGCACCTCCACGTCGTTCTACAGGCGTGCCGTCCATCACGCGTCTAAATGCACGTTTTTGAAACGAGGCATGCTGGAGGTGCTCAGGTAGGTCTTTCATCGTCTGTCCCGGTGCCAATCCACGCACTCGCTCCAATTGTATTTCGGAAAGTGTAGGAGAAAAGTGATCCGTAACGGTCTTGGCATCACCTCTCAAATAAGTCTGCAACCCATTTTTCGGAGGTCCGGTATGCAATAGGGATTTACCCACTTCCATCGTCGCAGGAGGGAGATCACTTGTAGCTGTCGAAAAAGTGACTTCTCCTTTTCGGAAAATATTTCCAGAAAACAGTGTCACCGCTTCAGGGAAGATAAAGTCATGCCCCAATCTATTGCCAACAATAAGCACCCGCTTACGCCGCTGGGGCACGCCATACCCCTGCGCATAAACCTTTTCGAGATTCACGGCATAACCAGCTTGGATAAAAGCCTCTACAGCGTCGCGGACATGCATACCACCATCATTCGTAAGCAGACCCTCGACATTCTCCATGATGAACCACTTGGGGCGCATTCCCTCAAGCAATCGGACATAATGTCGAACCAGTGAGTTCCGTGGATCTTCACCCGACTTCGCTCCTGCACTGCTGAATCCTTGGCAGGGTGGCCCACCTAGCAAGGTGTCGAGTTCACCGGATCGAAGCCCGACCCTTTCTAAAAGCGCCTCTGGGCCGAGATCGCGGACATCAGCTACCTCACACGGTGTTTCTGGGAAATTGTGCCGATATGAAGCTACTGCGTTTCCGTCAATATCGGTGGCAAAAAGCACATTGAATCCAGCTTGCTGGAAGCCCAGCGAGCATCCGCCAGCCCCAGCAAACAAGCTTATCGCAGTCGGCCGGGACGGGCTGGTTTGCGATGTTTTGATCTGCTCATGAGTCATTTTTGAATACGCTGGGAAGTTTCGGAAATCTTGGCAACGACCAAAGTCATTGAAGGCTTTGTGCGGCCCCATGTCCACGGGGATGACGACGGGCAGGATGACGTAGCCACGCTTTTTCCCCGGCGCATTCCGCATCACGCGGCCGTCGAACTGGACGACATCGACCTGGGAATTTCGTGGGGTGAGGAACAGCACGGCATCGAGCGCGGGGACGTCCACGCCTTCCGAGAGGCAGCGGACGTTGCTGAGGATGCGGCAGGTGTTTTCGGGGGACTCGGCCTTGAGCCAGTTGAGTTTTTCCTCCTTGAACAGTTCTTGGATGCGGGCGGAGACGTGGGCTTCGTCGATGGTGAGGACGATGACTTGTTCTTGTTGCGCTTTTTCCCGACCTCGACATCGGAGCAGACGGCGAAGGAGTGGAGCGGGGTGGCGGTTTCTTGGGTCCACTCGGTGAGGGTCTGGGAGAGCAGGTTCAGGCTGGGGACGAGGAACAGGACGCGCTTGTCCTTGCCGGCGACTTCTTCG
>JANMJJ010000015.1:0-6552 GCA_031371325.1 Akkermansiaceae bacterium
CTTCATCTGGCTGAACGCCTCGATGTGATTTTTCCCGCGACCATTGAGACCGACGACGGCGACGCGAATATCCTCGTTTGCTCCAATGATGCGAGACTTGGTGGAAGATTGCGCGATGAGCGGCCAGGCTTTGAACGCGGCAGCGGCCAGCAGTGAATTGCGGATAAAACGGCGGCGGGGAATTTTGTTCATGGCAAAATGTAGGGCGGAATTTTTCCACAGAAATGATTTGAGCCGTCATGGAAAGAGACGCGTTCCCCCCTCATCCGGCCTTCGGCCACCTTCTCCCCCACTGGGGGAGAAGGCCGGGATGAGGGGGCATCTCCCAGCGGGAGAGTGTCGGGGTGAGGGAGAACGCCAGTTGGCATAAGACCAAGAGCCTGCGTTGGCACCACATCGAGCCGGTCTATTTACCGCCCTACAGCCCCGACTTCAACCCGATCAAGCGACTATGGCAGCACCTCAAAGGTCACTACCTAGCAGGCTACCTCATGGACCGTGGCGGCGGTTTACATCCGACTGCCGAGTTCCGCCCATTTCTCCACCATGAAATCCGGCGCACACCCGCCGGGCCGGAGCGAGTCCGGGTGACCCGTGAACAGCGCGGTTTGGAATCCTGCGGCGGCGGCCGGAACGATGTCCTGCAACGGATCGTTGCCGACGAAGAGCGTCTCCGCAGGAGTGATCCCGCGGCCAGCTAGGCGGTCGGTTAGGATCTGGAACAGCTCGGGCGCGGGCTTGGCGATGCCGTGCTGATAGGACAGGATGGTGAGCTCGGGCGCGAACAGGTCCGAGATCGCGCCGAGTGACGGCAGCGTGTCGGATTGCGCGTTTGATAGAAGGCCGAGCGAGATGCCGGCCCGTGCCAACCGTTGGATGGCTTGTGCCGCGCCGGGCATCGGTTTCACCGGGTGCCAGGTGGCTTCGATGGCCTCCACTAGCGCGGTGGTGTCGGTGCCTGGTTCGAGCGACAGGACTTCCCGCCACAGCACGCGCAGGTCGATCTCGGGATAGGCAACTCCGGCGGCGGCGTGGTGGCGCAGGACGGCGGCGTGGAGTTCCGTGCTGGGCGATTCCGGCGGTTGATGGCCGAAGTTTTCGAGGACTCGCCGCAGCAATGGATCGGCAGCGGGATCTGGGCGCACGCCGCCGGCTGGCGCGATGAGGAGCGTGCCATAGATGTCGAAGACGACCGCCCGGTAGGATTTTCCCGGTAGCGGATTCTGCTTCAAGGCCGAGAGCAGGAAGTGGAACGATCCGGCGGCGAGGTGGGCAGTTAGAATTCCGGTGGCGGGCAGATAACGGACGGGTGCGGCAGGCCGGGCGAGGAGACCGGCATAGAGGGCGGTGATGTTTGTTTGATATTGGCCAACGGAGTAAGGGGCGAGTTGCGCAGGAGTGGCGGTGGGTGTGCGGTCCGCGATGACGGCAGCGAGCCAATCGTCTGCGGGTTCGGTTTTGCCGCCGAGTTGGACGAGGGCGAGCTTCCGGTTAGGTGGTTCGGCGAGCCGTTCGATGGCGGCTTGCTGGAGCGGTTCGGGGAGATTGCCGAAGTCGAGGTAGCCGTCCTGGACGAGCGCGGCGAGGGTGGTGGCGATCGTTAGGTTGGAAAGCGGGCGGCGGTAGGCGCGGTAGGTTCTTTCCAAGTCGGCGGTGAGATAGTCCTGGAGAATCGGCAGGTCGATCCAGTCGGCGGGGACGAGCAGGCGGTCGTAAAGATGTCCGCTGCGGATGCCGTGGCGGGCGTGCTCTGCGGTGAGATGCGGGAGGTTTCTGCCGATGAGCGGCTTGCCGAGCGCGAGCGCTTCGAGGAACGGCAGGCCGAAGCCTTCGGAGACTGAGGTGGTGACGAAGTGGCTGGCGTGTTCCAGCCATGAGTCGAAGGTGGTGGCCGCGCCGACAGCGGGGGAGTAATGGTTCACGACGTCGAACCCGATGGGCAGGCGTTGGCTGCTGGCAAATTTCCGCCAGGTGTCGTGGACGGGTAGCGCCTCGGGATTGAGCGGCGCGCGGCTGATGGCGAAGCGGGTGCCGGCGGGAGCGAGGGCGGATAGAAAAACCAGTTCGCCGAGGTTCTTGCGACGGATGCCGCGGACGGGGGCGAACAGGATCGCCGGGCGGGAAGCCGGGATCGGGGAGGTTCCGGAACGGGCGGCGACCGGGTTGGGAAGAATGCCGGCGTTTTCCGCAGGGAGCCCGGCGGCGGTGAAAACCTCCAGATCGCGCGAGTTGAGGAAGGCGTAGTGGATGCGTGGGGACACTGGATAGAGTTTCCGGCAATCCGCGATGAGTGGATAGTTCGCGGGTCGTCCTTGTTCGGCGAGGTCGTGGATTTGCAGGACGAGGCGCTCGCCCGCTGCGGCGAGGCGGGCGATGACTTCCGGGATGTGGCAATTTTTCCCGAGCGAGTGATTGTGGAAATGCCAGAGGTCGGGAGGGCCGTCCAGGGCTTCGCGGGCGGTCGTGCGGAGGGTGTCGGTTAGGGATGCGGCGGAGATGTCGCCGGGAGTGGTGAGGTAGCCGAGGGCGGGGATGTTGCGGACCGGGGGGGACTCGGGGCGAGACGCGCCGAACACGGCCTGCGGAGAGACGCCGCGGTCACCTGTGAGGACGACGTGTTGGATGCCGGCGGCGGTTAGGGCGTGGGACGCCGACACGATGACGCGGGTGACGCCACCGGGATCGAGATGATAGTGGACGATGGCAACTCGCATGGGCATTTGGGGGGCTGTGGAGGTGCTAGAAATGTCCGCGCCTGCTAGGTGGAGCTGCCTTGCCAGTCGCCGATGGGTTTGACGAAATGGAAGCTCCAGATTTGGAAGCCCAGACGGTGGTAGAGGCGGTGCGAGGGGTGGTTGGCGGCGTAGCTGTCGAGTACGACGATTTTGCAGTCGCGTTCCCTGGCGAGGGTTTCGAGGTGCCGGATCAGGAGGCTACCAATGCCTGCCGAGCGCAGGTCGGAATCGACGACGAGGTTGTCGATTTCCAGATAGCGGCCGCACCAGATCTTGGTGGCGATCCAGGCCCCGGCGACGCCCACGAGCTTCCCGGCGGAGAACGCGCCGAAGAGCTGGTAGTGCGAGTGATCGGTTAGCAACGTGTCGAGGCGCTCGGCGATGAGCGCGGCGGGTGTTTCCGGATTGAGCAGGACGAGCAAGCCTGCGGCGTCCAGCAGATCACCGGAGTCGAGCGGACGGATGCTGGGTGTGTCCATGGAATGCGGATCAGCCGGCGGGTTTGATGGACACGAGCAGGGCATTTTCAGCCTTGAGGTATTTTTTCGCGAGCGCGTTGATTTCGGATAGTGTGATCGAGCGGTAGTCGGCATCGCGGCCGCGGGGCGAGGTCGAGGCGCTTGGGATCGGACTGGGATTGGCTCATGACGGTGGTGAGCCAGTAGCTGTTATCGCGGAGGGATTTGTCGAGCTGGCCGAGCGTGGGCTTGAGCGCGCGGTCGAGTTCGTCGGCGGTGGCACCGCCGGCAGCGAGCTTGTCGGCGAGGTCGCGCATGGTTTTGAGGAGGAGATCGAGGTCTTCGGGTTTGCCGATGCTTTGGCCGATGACGTAGCCGATGCCGTCGAAGGCATCGGACCCGGACGCTCCCGCATTGGGGCTGTAAGAGGCACCGAGCTTTTCACGGATTTCCTCGCGGAGCCGGTCGCCGTAGATATCGCCGAGAATGTTGAGGCGGCGGAATTCCTTTTGGTTTCCACGGATGCCCGCAGTCTTCCACAGCGTGGAGGCGATGCCTTGGGGGATCTTTGAATCATAGGTGAAGGTCTTGGCGGCGGGGGCGTTGGGAAACTGGATCTTGCGGGCCTCGTCCAGAGCCGGCGCGACTGAGGCGCGGACGGGAAGCGCACCGAACGTGGCGAGCAAATCGGGCAGGATTTGCTCGATTCCAAAATCGCCGACGATGGTGAGCTCGAGGTAACCCTTGGTGAGTTCGGGGGTGAGCCACTTTTTCGCGTCGTCAATGGTGTAGGCGGAAAGCTTGGCGACGGGGGCGATGGTGAACCGCAGGTCGCCGCCGTAGAGCCAGGCTTCCATTTCCTGTTGGGGACCGGCAGGGGTGTGCTTGAGCTGCTGATAGAGCGTGGGGATCGCCTTGCGGAATTGCCAGAGCGCTTCCTCGCGGTAGCCCGGATCGGTTAGGGAGGCGCACATGAGCTGGGCCTCGGTGGTGAAATCCGCCGGGGTGGTGGTGCCGCCGAGGGTGAAGGCGTCCTCGCCGATGGCCAGGGATGCGCTGACGTTTTTGCCTGCCAGAATCTGCTGGAGATCGTCGTTGGAATGTTTGCCGAGGCCGCCGCCTTCAAATACTGCGGTGGCGAAGATGTCTAACATCGGGCTGTCCTTGGGCTGGACGAGCTTGCCGGAGCCGACGCGGGCGAGCAGGCGGACCTTGCCTTTTTCGAAATCGGTCGGCTTGAGATTGATCCGTACTTGGTTGGACAGGACGAGCTGGGTGATGCCGAGATCCTTGACTTCCTTGCGGGAAACCACGCTGCCGGGTTTGCCGAAATTCGCGTAGCCGAAGGTTTGGAGAACGCGCGCGGCGGGTGCCACGACCGGTCTGCCGCGGGACTCTTCGAACAATGCGGCGAGGTCCTTTTCCGCGTCCTGCGGCTTGTCCTTGGTCGTTAGAATCAGTTGGTATCCGGGCGCGTCCCAGAACTTCGTGAACGCCTTGTGGCAGGAGGCCAGGTCGATGGCATCGAGCGCTTTCGTCGCGAGTTCGAGGTCGGTCGCCGGATCGGAGAAGACGGTGTTGTCGTTGATGGACTTCGCGAGATTCGAGGCGAGCACTTCGGACTCGCGGGTGGCCATTTGTTTCACCTGCTGCTGATAGGCATTGAGAATGTTGGACTTCGCCTCGGCGAGTTCCGCGTCGGTGAATCCATGGTCGATGGCGCGGCGGAATTCTTGCTCGAGGATCGGCACGACGTCCTGCCAGCGGTCGTCGGCGGCAGTGATGTCGATGGTGCCGAGTTCGAGGTAGTTGAAGAGATTGCTGTTGGTCGCGGAGCCGGAGCCGACGGGGGAGCCCTCAATTTTTGACAGCCGCTCGAAACGGCGACTGATCATGGAATGGGCGATGTCCAATGTCATATCCTCGGCCCGGGTGGCGGCCGTGTCGGGTTTCTCAACATACGGCCGGACGAGCATCAGCGAGACATCCGTGGAAGCGACTTCCTTGTCGGCGAAGACGGCGGTGACGAGACCTTCGGGTTGCACGATCGGGCCGAGATCCGGGTTTTTCCCGGCATTCACCGGATTGGTCATCGTGGAAAAAGTCGCCTCGATCCTGCCCTGCATTTCCTTGGGGTCGATGTCGCCGACGACGATGAAGGTCATCCGTTCCGGGGTGTAGTAGCGGCTGTAAAGATCCGTGAAGCGCTCTCGCGGGGCGGCTTTGATCACCTCTTCGATGCCGATGGGAAACCGGTGGGAGACGAGTGATTGCGGGAGGAGTTTGGCAAACTGTTGCTCCATGATGCGGGTTTCGACGGAGTCGCGGCTGACTTTTTCCGATAGAATCACGCCGCGCTCCTTGTCGATTTCCTCGCGGGTGAGGAGCGCGCCGTCGCCGAAATCTCGCATCACGGTGAAGGCGAGTTTCATGGTGTCTGGCGAGAGATCCGGCAGGTCTAACATGTAAACTGTCTCGTCGAACGAGGTGTAGGCATTCACATGGGCACCGAAGGCGATCCCGAGGCGTTGCATTTTCGGGACGAGCTCTTCCGAAGTGAAATCCTTGGAGCCGTTGAACACCATGTGCTCGAGGAAATGGGCGAGTCCTTGCTGGTCATCGGCCTCCATCAGCGAGCCGGAGGCGATGTGGAGGCGGAGCGAGACCCGCTTCGGCGGCTCGGCATTCGGGTAGATGATATAACGGAATCCGTTGACCAGAGTCCCGAAAGTGGCGGCCTTGTCAGCAGCGATGTCGGATGTGGCCTGTGGCCACGGGTGCGGCGTCACCACGGCCACGGCGGCATCCGTCCGGGGCGTCGGATCGGATTTCCCGGAATCCGTGGCAGGGGGCGGGGGGCTCGTTTCCACCACCGGCAGCAGGCCGGTGAGCGGCGGCTTGTGGGATCGGACCGAAAGGATCATCGCCGTGACGGCGAGAATCAGGACGAGAATGAGCGGCGTGGCCTTCTGCATGGAGCGAGCGTGGTTGAGGAGGAACGGGTTTGGCAACGTCGAAAACCGCCGGATACCAAGGAACCGGGACGCAATCCGGGAAACTTTGCGAAAACGGGATTGCAATGTCGCGGGCGGCATGTTGTTTTCCCGCCCGACCAGTCGATGATGTGCGCGCGTGGCGGAATTGGTAGACGCGCTAGATTCAGGTTCTAGTGGGGGCAACCCTGTTCAGGTTCGAGTCCTGTCGCGCGCACCATTTTGATCATCAAAGGCTTAGAGAGTCTTGAGTGGCTCCTGTTTTGATGGTTTTAAAAACCACGGTGGATTTAAAGTGTATTAATCCGCTGGAGGCACGCTGCGGCTTGATGCTGTGATCGCACGGCGTATGAGCCGACGATCTTG
>JANMJJ010000019.1:0-39716 GCA_031371325.1 Akkermansiaceae bacterium
TGATCGGCTTTGAATCTTACCAAAACCCGCGCCTGATGAGGGCGCGGGTTTTTTTTCTACCCATTTCCAGCGCGGCTCACTAAGACCGCTGCGTCAGCCCGTTGAATTATGCCACACGACTACCTTCCCGTTCTGTTCCAAGTCCTGATCGCGCTCGGTTTCGCCGTTTCCACGCTCTCGTTGAGCGTGGTTTTCGGGCGTTCGGGAAAGCGCAACGCGACCAAGGACAGCGCCTACGAGTGTGGTATGCTGCCGATCGGTGACGGTGCGCCGAGATTTTCGGTGAAATTCTATCTGGTGGCGATGCTGTTCGTGATTTTCGACATCGAGGTCGTGTTCATGTATCCATGGGCGGTCCAATTCCGCGATCTGGTGGCCCAAGGCCCCACCGCGTTAGCTAGCATGGCAGGGTTCGCCGGGGTTCTGGTTTTCGCCTATGTTTACGCCCTGAAAAAAGGCGCGCTGAACTGGAAGTCTTGAGCACTTCACAGGAATCCGTGCGGTCCACCTCACGCATTCGCGGCGAACTACGAATCGGCCCCTTCCAACGACTGGAAATCCTTCTGAGGAGAATCCCCGGAGGATTGGCACGAAATGGGCTAGAAAACCAGTCCGCTCCCGCAACAGTTCCGCCGCCCGGCCGCAGGCGCTATTTCAAGAACCATGGTTTTTCCGATTCACATTCCAAATGATGCCCCGTTCAATGCGGTGCAACGTGCCTGGCTCAATGATTTCCTAGCCAAGGCACTGGCCCACGGCCATCACGCAGCAGCCCCCGGCGACCCGTCCGTGCCAGTCACCGTCATGTATGGCTCGCAAACCGGCACTGCCGAAGGCCTCGCCAAGAAGCTCGTCAAGACGCTGAAGAAGGGCAATTTCGAAACGGAAATCCACGACATGGCCAGCTATGATCGCTCCCGCTTGGTCAAGGAACAGAATCTTCTCATCATCACTTCCACCTACGGCGATGGCGAACCGCCGGACACCGCGACGGATCTGCATGGCTGGCTGATGAGCGACTCCGCGCCGCGGCTCGATGGCGTTTCCTACTCGGTCCTCGCGCTGGGCGACAGCAGCTACCCGGACTATTGCAAATGCGGGATCGAGTTCGACACCCGCCTCGCCGCGCTCGGCGCGAACCGGATCCACTCTCGCATCGATGTCGATGTCGATCCCGACGCGCCCTACGCCGAGTGGTCCGCCGGGGTTCTGGCGACTCTCGCCTCAACCGGCGCGGGCATCCCCGCCAGTGACGAGACCTCCGCAGCAGCGGTCGAAGCTAGATACTCGAAGAGCCGCCCCTTCCCTGCCCCGGTGGTCGAAAACTACAATCTGAACGCCCCGGGCGACAAACAAACCCATCAGATCGCGCTCTCGCTTGCTGGCTCGGATCTCGCCTACGAAGTTGGCGACGCGCTCGGCGTCTATCCGTTGAATCCGCCGGACGTCGTCGATGAAATCATTGCTAAGCTGCCCTTCAACGCGAGCGACGTGCCCGCTCCCGACGGCGGCGAGGTCTCGCTTCGCGATGCCTTGATCCAACACTACGACATCGGCTCGCTCAACAAGTCGATCATCCAGAAATGGCAGGCGAAAAGCGACTCGCCCGTCCTCCGCTCACTCGTCGCGGCGGATGATAAATCGGCCTACGACGATTTCTGTCGGGGCCGCGATTTGATCGATCTGGTCATCGACCATCCCGCCGATTTCACCGATGCGGGAGAGTTCGTTGCGATTCTGAAAAAGCTCCAGCCGCGCCTCTACTCGATTGCCTCAAGTCCGCGCGCGCATCCCGGCGAGGTCCATCTTTGCGTCGGCATCGTCCGCTATCAGACTTACGGTCGCAACCGCGGCGGCATCTGTTCCACCTTCCTCGCGGACCGGATGACCGGTGAGATGAAGCCGCGGGTTTATGTGCATGGCAACAACGCGTTCCGGCTGCCGGCTGGCGGCGACACCGACGTCATCATGTGCGGCCCCGGCACCGGCATCGCGCCCTTCCGCGCGTTCCTTGAAGACCGCAAGGCGAACGCAGCGCAAGGGAGAAACTGGCTGTTCTTCGGCAATCCCCACCGCGCCACCGACTATCTCTATCAGGAGGAAATCGAAGGCTACATCGCCGACGGCACGCTCGCCAGATTCGACGTCGCGTGGTCGCGCGACCAGAAGGAGAAACTCTACGTCCAGCACCTGATGCTCCGGAACGGCGCGGAACTCTGGGCGTGGCTCAACGGCGGTGCCGCCTTCTACGTCTGCGGCGATGCCTCGCGGATGGCCAAGGACGTGGACCAGGCGTTGCACAAAGTCGCCGAGGAACACGGCAAGCTAACAACCGACGGGGCGGCGGCGTTCATCTCGCAACTGAAGAAGGACAAACGCTACCTGCGAGATGTTTACTGACTTCTAACGCCTGCGGGATTGTTCCTCGATGAAGATCTCCGCGAGCCTGAAGCAGCGGCGCGAGAGATCCTTTGCGTCGTTGTCACCGATGAGCGCGACACCTTCCTCGCTGACTTCCGCCAGATAGATTTTCCACGCCATCTTGGTGAGCAATTCGGGATCCACTTTCGGGCGTTGCGGCTGATGGGGCTGCGGCGCGGGGCGAGGTTGGGGAGCCTCGGCGGATTTCGCCGGCTCCGGGGTGGCAATCGTATAGACTTCCTCGCTGGCCGGCCCACCGCCATTCTGCGGTCCGGCGGACTGGCCTTTGCCCTTGCGACGGCGGCGTTTCCGTTTGGCACCGCCTTCCGACTGGGATTGACTGCCGCCGGCGGATTCAGAGTCAGGCTCGGGCCATTCGCCACCTGCTTGAGGTGAAGCGTCCGAATCATCCTCGCGTTCCGGAGCGGAGGGAAAGGGAATGCTGGGAATCTCAGCGGCGGGTTCCTCGGGGGCAGCCGTCTTGGCTGCTTTCTTGGCTGCTTTCTTGGGCCGGGGAGTGGAAACCCGGCGGGCACGCGGCGTGCTAACGGTTTCTGGATTCGTGGAAATTTCGGGGGAGGATGTGGTTTCGTCGCTCATGTTGCTGGGGAGAAGCAAGCCCGCCGGAGTGGCTGGCGTCGAGAACATTCAAACGTTCGAGTTGTCTAAAATCCCCGGAAAAAACACCGCTCGCCATGCCTATCCTCATGGGATATCCTCCGACTGTGAATGAACTGATTGAATCTGGAGATCCGAGGGCCAAGGTGGTCGGCAAGCGTCGTCCTCCAGCGGCAGGAAGCGAGGCGCTGAAGGCGGCCGCGCAACTCAATCTTCTCGCCTCGCAACTGAGAAATCGCCCTTTCCAGGTGAAGCGCGGCGTTTATCGCTTTAAATCCCACGAAGAAGCAGACGCATGGATGATGAATCTCTATCTCCGTTAGAGGAAACCCGTCCTCCGTCCGATGAGGATTTAGCGAGGTTGGCCTCGAGGCTCAACGAACTGGGGGCAAAATATATCGTCGTGGGCGGCTTCGCGGTGATCACTGCCGGATTTGCGCGCAGCACCATGGATATCGACTTGTTGGTCGATTGCTCCCCGGAGAACGACGCCAAAGTCCGCGAAGCTCTGCAAATTTTACCGGACCAGGCGATTCTTGAAATCGGACCCGGTGAAATCGAACAGTATGTCGTGGTCCGGGTGTGCGACGAATTCACCGTGGATCTGATGGCGAAAGCCTGTGGGATGACTTACTCCGATGCCGAAAGCCTCATCGAGTTCCGGGATCACCTCGGAGTGAGAATCCCTTTCGCCTCACCCGCACTCTTGTGGAAGACCAAGCAAACCTGTCGGGACAAGGACGCGGTGGACCGCTCGTTTCTGCGAAGACTGCTCGAAGATCGCGGCGAGTGGCCGGTGGTGTGAAAGGAAAAAGCCCGCCGGAATGGCGGGCTCTAAAAAATTTATCGGCTTAATTAGCTCAAGACTGACGTTTCAGAAGTTCCGGATGTCGTCAACATTGCGATTGTTAGGAGGTGGCGGAACTTTCAAGCTAGGGTCAGACGCATTCGTTTTTCCGTCCTTGCCCATTGACCAGAGATCAAAATCAGGATTCTGGGTGGATGCATTGACTGGAGCAGATCCGTTTGCAGGTGGTGTCCCTGTCGCGGTTCGATAGCAGTATTCATTACCCCATGGATCTACGATTGTGGTCTTACCGACGATTGTCCAACCTTGCTTGCTTACTGCTGGATCAAGGTCAGCAAGATAAATTTTGGTAGGTTTTTTAACATCCCAATTGGAGGGCGGAGTGGTAGGCGAGGTGTAGTCGTAGCCATCTTTGAAAAGTGCCTGGTAAAGAATTGAAGATGTTGAAGTACCTGCCGCCGTTGTCAAATTGCCAGTCTTGTCAGTAGTCGGCGGGTATTGCCCCATGTCCAGCTTGTATTCCTCCAGCGCCTTGGAGAGCAGGGCGATCTGCACGTTAGCCTTGGACTTTGCTTGCTTGTCCGTGACATAGCTAAGGCCACCAACGACCAAGCCGGCGAGGATGACGATGATGGTGATGACCGCCATCAACTCGATCAGAGTGAAGGCTGCCTTGCCGTGGCGCGGGGTGGTTTTCATATCCTTGGATTTTGTGCTGAAGGCGACGACTGCTAGACCATTACTGGTTGCCCATCGTCGAGATCATCTTGATCAGCGGCAGGAACAACGCGAATACAACCGCGCCGACGATGAGTGCTAGAATCACGATCATGATCGGCTCCAGGATCGAGGTGAGGGCGGTGACTGCGTTATCAACTTCGTCGTCATAGACGTCGGCGACCTTGAGGAGCATTTCGGGGAGTTGGCCGGTTTCCTCGCCGACGTCCACCATGGAGATGACCATGTTCGGGAACACTCCGGAGGCTTGCAGCGGGGTGACGATGGTTTCCCCTTCCTTGACGGCTTCGTGGACTTTTTCGATGGCGTGGGAAATGACGACATTGCCGGCGGTGTCGCGGGTGATGTTGAGGGCTTGGAGGATGGGGACACCGGAGGTGACGAGGGTGCCGAGGGTCCGCGAGAAGCGGGAAACGGCGCTCTTGCGCTGGATGTCGCCAAGGACCGGCATTCTCAGCTTCATGTTGTCGATGACCGTGCGGCCCCCGGCGGTGCGGCCCCAGATGTTGAAGAGGAACACGCCGATGCCGAAGGCGATGAAGGCGAACACCACGTTCGGCACGAACAGCGGTCGGGCGAGGAAGAACTCGGACATGCCGAAGACGATCTTCGAAATGAGGGGCAGTTCGGAGTCGGTGTTGGTGAACATTTCCTTGAACTTCGGCACGATGAAAATCATCAGGAAGACGAGGATGGCGACGGCGATGAACATGACGATCACCGGATAGACCATGGCGGAAACGATCTTGTTTTTGAGCTTCTGGGCCTTTTCCTGATACTCGGCGAGCCGGTTGAGGACGATTTCAAGGACACCGCCGAGTTCACCGGCCTTGACCATGTTGACGTAGAGCTTGTTGAAAATCTTCGGGTGCTGGGCGAGCGATTCGGAGAAGGTGGAGCCGCCCTGGACGTTTTCCGCAAGGGCGCTAACAGTGGCCTTGAGTACCGGGTTGGGTTCTTGTTTTTCAAGAACGGTGAGGCTGCGGAGCAGCGGCAGGCCGGAGTCGATGAGGGTCGCGAGCTGGCGCGTGAAAATCATCAGGCTCTTCGGCTTGATGCGCCCGCCGAGGTGGCCCTTGGTGCTTGCGGGCTTGGCGGCGGCTTTGCCCTTGGCTTTGGCCGGAGCGCCTTTGCCCTTCCCTTTGGCCTTGCCCTCTTCGTGGATGTCCGTCGGGTAGAGTCCCTTGGCCCGAAGCTGTTTGATCGCTTCATCTTGGGTGGCGGCTGACACGGCACCGGTGGTCTGTTCACCTTTTGCATCAAGGGCGGTAAATTGGAAGTTAGCCATGGGAATTGGAGTTTTTTGGAGTTTCTGGAAAGTTCTGTAAAGGATGGAAGTGAATCAAGCGGACAAACGGACGGCCATCAGGTGTATTTGAGCACTTCCTCGATGGTGGTCAGGCCGAGATAAATGTTCCGCAAACCGTCTTCGCGGAGGGTGTTCATCCCGAGCTCGACGGCTTTCTGTTTAAGGACCACCGAGGGTGCCCGCGAGGTGATGAGTTCGCGGATCGGGTCGGTGACGTTGAGCAGCTCGTAAAGCCCGCGACGGCCGCGGTAGCCGGACTGGCCGCAGGCGGCGCAGCCGGCACCGGTGAAGAATTGTTTGTCACCGAGTTCGTGGGCCGAGACGCCGAGCTGGCCGAGGATTGATTCGTTAGGCTCATACGGGGTTTTGCATTCCTTGCAAATGGTCCGGACGAGCCGCTGGGCGAGAATTCCTTCCAGCGAGGCGGAAACGAGGAACGGCTCGCAGCCCATGTCCACGAGGCGGGTGACCGCGCCGGGAGCATCGTTGGTGTGGAGGGTGGAGAGCACCAAGTGACCGGTTAGAGCGGCCTGGATGCCGATGGTCGCAGTTTCCTTGTCGCGCATTTCTCCGATCATGATGCGGTCCGGGTCTTGCCGCAGGAAGGCCCGCAGGACGCGCGGGAAATCGAGGCCGATGGCGTCGTTGATGGGGATTTGGATGATGCCGTCGATGTCATACTCGACGGGATCTTCGGCGGTTAGAAGCTTGGCATCAATGGTGTTGATGCGGCGCAGGGCGGCGTAGAGGGTGGTGGTTTTACCCGCGCCGGTGGGTCCGGTGACGATGAAGATGCCGTTGGGCTTCTCGATGGTGTCGGTGATGTAGTTGTAGATATGGTCGGTTAGACCGAGGTTTTCCAGCGAGAGGTTGACCGACGAGCGGTCGAGCACCCGCAGCACGATGGATTCGCCATGGTGGGTGGGGAGCGAGGACACCCGCATGTCCACTTGCTTATCGCCGACTTGTTTGACGATCCGGCCGTCTTGGGGGATGCGGCGCTCGGCGATGTTCATGTTGGACATGACCTTGACGCGCGAGATGATCGGCCCGGCGAGGTGAATCGGCGGCGGAGCCATTTCGTAAAGCGCGCCGTCCACCCGGTAGCGGATCTTGAAGTCCTTTTCGAAGGGCTCGAAGTGGATGTCGGAGGCCTTTTCCTTGATCGCCTGATAGAGGACGAGATCGACGTAGCGGATGATGGGCGCGGAGTTGGCCTCGGCTTCGAGATCCACGGCGTTGAGGTTCTGGCCGCCGATTTCGAGCTGGCTGAGGATGTCCTCCATTGCCTTGCCCTCACCGCCGTAGCACTCGTTGATCTTGGACTCGACGAGGTAGTCTGGAGCGACGACGACATGGATTTCGCGGCCCAAAGCGAAGCGCAGGTCTTCGGGCGTTTGCGGGTTCAGGGGATCGACCAGCGCCACGTAGAGGCCGGTCTCGTCGAAATTGACGGGCAGCGCGCCGTGGAGGCGGGCGGTGCCGGCGGGAACGAGCGCGAGCAATGCCTCGGGCGGCGTCCAGTTCCGCAGGTCCACCATGCTGGTGTGCAGTTCGGAAGCGACGACCGGCCAGATGTCGTCGCGGCTCTGGATGACCTGGAAGTCTGCGAGAATTTCGGCGATCTCTTTGCCACTGTGGCCGATCTCCGCGAGGATGTCTTGCGCGAGAGCTTGGTCAACGAGGCCACGCGATTGGAAAAGTTCGATAATCTGTTGGTTGTCCATGGGACGGGGAAACGGAAGGGTTTTGAAGGAGGGGGGCGATCAATCGAGGTCGGACATGGTGGCGTGGACCACTTCGCCGCCGGAGGTGAGACCGGAGAGGACTTTGCGGATGCCGTCCTCGCGGAGGGTGCGCATGCCGAGTTCGCGGGCGCGGCGGCGGAGCGCGGTGGTGGTCAGGCCGGTGTTGATCATGCCGCGGACTTCGTCGTCGATGAGGAAAATTTCGAAAATCCCCATCCGACCTTTGAAGCCGTTGCCGCGGCATTTCTCGCAGCCGACCGGGCCGAAGATCGTGGCGTCGGTCATGCGGGAGGCGTCGAGCGAGAGCGCCCGCATTTCCTTGTCGGTGAGTACTGCGTCGCCTTTGCAAATCGGGCACAATTTCCGCACTAGCCGCTGGGCGAGTACCGCGCGGACCGCCGAGGCGATCAGGAACGGCTTCACGCCGATGTCCGCGAGCCGGGCGACGGCGGACGGCGCGTCGTTGGTGTGGAGCGTGGAAAACACCAAGTGACCGGTGAGGGAGGCGTTGATGGCGATGTTCGCCGTTTCCGCATCGCGGATTTCCCCGATCATGATGATGTTAGGAGCTTGCCGGAGCATGGCGCGCAGCGCGGCGGCGAAGGTCATGCCGATGTCGGTTTTGACCATGACCTGGTTGATGCCGGGAAGCTCATACTCGACGGGATCTTCCACCGTGATGATCTTCTTGTCCGGCTTGTTGATCACGTTGAGACAGGCGTAGAGCGTAGTGGTCTTTCCCGAACCGGTCGGGCCGGTGACGAGCAGAATGCCGTCCGGCAGGCCGAGTAGTCCTTCGAACACTTTCTGGTCGTCCGAGAAGAAACCGAGCTCGGGCAAGCCTAGCAGCAGCGCGGTTTTGTCCAGAATCCGCATGACGATCGACTCGCCGTGATTGGACGGGACCGAGGAAACCCGCAGATCGACTTCCTTTTCGCCCATCTTGAGCTGGATCCGGCCGTCCTGCGGGAGGCGTTTCTCGGCGATCGACATCGTGCCGCTCATCACCTTCAACCGTGCGATGATCGCCGGCAGAAGTTTCTTCGGATGGGTATCGACGTGGACGAGCTTGCCATCGAGCCGATAGCGGATCCGCACCGAAGTTTCGAGCGGCTCGATGTGGATATCCGATGCGCGCAGGCGGAATGCTTCGGTGAGCGTCTGCATCACCAGGCGGATGATCGGCGCGTCGTCGCCCGGCCCGGCTTCCGCATCGCCGCCGGTCACCGAGTAGCCAGCTTCCGATGAAGCGGCGGTTTCGCTGGATTGATAGAACTGGCGAAGGTGGTCCTGGATATCCTGTTGGGTGACGCAAACGAGGTGCAGCTCGCGCCCGATGACGTGCGGCAAGCTGTCCAGCGATTCGAAATCCAGTGGATCGGCGAGCGCGATGGTGAGAGCGGTCCCTTCATCTTGCACCGGGATCACCCGGTAGCGCTTGGCGATTTCATCCGAAATGGCATCGGTGATTCCCGGATCGAAGGCGACATCGGACAGCCGGATGAAAGGAATGCCCGCGTTCGCCGCGAGGGTCTTCGCGACATCTTCCTGGGTGAGGGAAGTATGTGCCAAAAGGTACTCGACGATGGTTTCACCGCCGGAGAGGGCGCTTCGCGCTTCGGCGACTTGATCGGGGCTGACCGTTCCGGCTTCGGCGAGCAATTCTGCGAGATAATCTTCGTTGGAAAACACTGGGCTATGACTCCTTGGAGGTGGACTTTTCGAATGGGCAATCCGGGCCATCACCCGGGCGGCTTCTGCGGCAGATTGGTCAACCCACCCCTTGCTTGTCAACCAGCCACATCGCAAGAATCCGGGATTTTAATTCCAATTGGAACTTATCGTCCAATCCCACTTTAAATGTAGGTACCATGCCCATTCATCCGCAGGAAATGACACCACAACGTCACGAATCTGCGGCAGCCGGAAGAAACGCCCGGAGCAGGCACTGGTAAACCACTTTCCGCGGAACCTTGATCCGCGTCTGGAGATTTTCCCAAGTCGCGCCACGCAGCGGCTCCAAAGTCTTGCCGGCGATCAGGGCCGGCAACACGGTGGCCGCCCGAAGACGACGCGACCGCAAGGATTTCGCATAACCCACCCCCTCCGCGACCCACCCTTCAGCCCGCATCAACCACTTGGCGTGGCAATCGTGAAGCTGCTGCGGATCACGAGGATCGGCAACGGGCAGATAACAACGCCCGCTCGCCAGATCTGCGGCGAGATCCCGCAGGATGTTCACAAGCTGGAGGCCTTTGCCATAGGCGATCCCCCGCTCCACCAGCTCCGGCTCCGGCGATCTTGAAAAGCGCTCGCCCAGCGTGAGGAACCCGAGCTTCGTCCAAAAAGCACCCACGCAACCGGCCACCCGCCACGCGTAATCCTCAAGCACGGCGTCGTCTTGCAGGGCTACGGGATGCTCACGGCTGGCATCGGCAAAGCGTTCCAAATCGAGCGTTTGGCCGCTCACAATGACCTTCAGGACTTCCCGCACGAGGTCCGCCTCGCCTTGGGGAAGGCGGTTCAACATGGTGAAAATCTCGCCCGAACATTCGAGCAAATGCCGCTCCCTCGGGTCCGGGATCACGTTCAGGATCGAAACCGGCCAGCGCGGCGCGGAGGATTTTCCCGCCACCGCGAGTCGGAATTGATCGAGGCAATGCAACCGCGCGTCGGGTGGTGCCGCAGTGGTATCGGCGAGCGTGTCGCTGGTCCGGGCCAGCAAATAGCCAAGGCTGGCCGCCCCGCGCATCGGTCGCGGCAGCAGCCGCAAGGTCAGATAAAACGAGCGCGAAACCCCTTTGAGCACTTGTTTTCCCAGTTCATCGGTCACCACCTCCAAGCAAGGTCGGTCTGCGGGAAAAGTCAACCCGCCACCTCGCGGCCATCGGATTATCGTTAGACCGTCGTCCCGATGAAATCCGGTTGCGATCCGGGCCAAGAACAGGCAGCTTGCCAGCGGAATGAGTGAGGACCCAGAGACTATGCAAGACCGGAACAGGGTGAAGCTGGAGCGACTTGAACTCGCGCTGCGGGCATCTTACGAAGGGATCTGGGACTGGCGCACCGATGAGAAGGAAATCTTTTACTCACGCCGGATCCTTGAGTTTCTGGAGTGTGGCAAAGACCATGCGCCCAACTTGTTCTTGGCACCATACGACCATATTTGGCCGGAGGATCGCGAGGCGTTTGTGCGGGGGGTGACCCACGCGTTGCTCGACGGAGGCCCGGAAATCCTGGCGGTGGATGCCCGGGTCCGCACCGGCGGCGACAATTGGCGTTGGCTGCGAATCCGCGGCACCGTCGTCCGCAACCGCGATGGCCGGACGATCCGGATCGCCGGCTCCATGATCGACATCAGCCGCCGCAAGGCCGCCGAGGCGCAGGTCGAGGAAGAGCGGTTCCTGCTCCGGCAATTGATCGATCATGTGCCGTTGCAAATCTATTTCAAGGACCTGGAATCGAAGTTCACCATGGCCAACAAGCACATGGCCGAATGGATCGGCCTTTCCAAGGGCAGCGACCTGACAGGCAAGCACGACCGGGACTTCTTCGACAACGATCACTGGAAACCCGCAGAAGACGACGAGAAACGCATCATTCAATCGGGCGAAGCAATCATCGATCAACTCGAGCATGAAACCTGGCGGCAGGGGGATGAAACCTGGGTCATCACCTCCAAGTTTCCGTGGCGCGACCGCCTCGGCCAGATTAAAGGCACCTTCGGGGTTTCCAGCGATGTGACCAAGCTCGTCAAGGCCCAGCACGAGGCCAGCGAACTGGCCTTCCAGCTCCAAGTAAAGAACGAGGCCTACGAAGAAGAACTCCTGCTGGCCCGGGAGATCCAACAGGCGCTCGCCGGCGAGGGATTCCCCGCAGCGACCGACAGCAATCAAAACCACCTCACTTTCGGTGCCCGCTACATCCCGATCTCGGGCCTGGCCGGCGACTTCTTCGAGGTGATGAAAGTGACCGACGATTGCTATGGCGTGTTGATCTGCGACGTGATGGGCCACGGCGTCCGCTCCGCGCTCATCGTCGCGATGCTCCGCGGGTTGTTGGAAAAACAGCGTGCACAGACCGCCGAACCCGGTCTTTTTCTCCAAGGTCTCAACGACGGTCTTGCCGCGATCCTCGAACGCGCCGGCACCACCATGTTCGCCACCGCCTTCTTCGGCGTGATCGACCTCGCCGCTGGCAACTTCAAATACGCCTGCGCCGGTCACCCCGGCCCAGTCATCGCGGGCAAGAATGGCGTCCGCCAGATCGCCACCGAGCGCTCGCAAAAGGGCCCCGGACTGGGCTTGATCAAAGGCGCGGCCTACCCGACCCAAGAAATCGACCTCACGGAAATCGACCGGATGGTCCTCTTCACCGACGGTGTGCTCGAGGCCGAGAATCAGAGTGGCGAACCGTTTTTCGAGAACCGCCTGATGGAAATCATCGGCCTAAAATCCCAAGACCCGCTGGAATCCCTGCTCGACGGCGTCCTCTCCAGCGTCCTCGCCTTTTCCGAAGGCCAGCGTTTCGACGATGATGTCTGTCTGTTAGGAGTCGAGGTGACGCGGGGAGTTCCCACCTGACCGCCCCGCAACTCCACTTTATCCAGGAATCCAACGATGAAATCACCAAACATCAAAGCTGCCGCCCTGATACTGATAGGCATCATCTCCACTCAAAATGGTTCCGGGGCAACCGTGATGACAGAGGGAGACGCGGGGGACAGGAAGGGAAAGATGCCAGTGTTTGTGGCGTGCGACGGTCACAGAGCGCCGCTCCAACGCATTTCCGTCATTCACCCCACGCTTTCAAACACCCCGCCGCCTAACAATCTGCCGCCGTCATACAACGCGCAGATCTGTCCGGCAGCAATCGCCCGTTGCGGACGCTGGAAGATCAAACGGATTTTCCCGTCATCGAGCGGCTCCAACACCGCCGGCTCCGCCTTCGCCCGGTAGCGGGGTTGCGCGTCTATCAGCCGCTTGGTGGCGAACGGTTCATTGAGCGCGGAAAGCGATCCCACCGTGCATTCCCGCGTGTAAAGCCCCTCGGAATCCGGAGTATCCCAGCCGACGATCAGGCGGTTCTTCGCCGCGTCCTTCCCCACCACGACGTACGCCATACCCTCGCGCGGCGAGGCCACGCCATGGCCCTTTCGCTGGCCCAGCGTGTATAAGTGCAGCCCGCGATGTCTGCCTAACACCATGCCGGATGGATCGACGATCTCGCCCGGCGTGTCCGCCACATAGTGCCGCAGGAAGTCGCTCATCTTCACCTGGCCGAGGAAACAAATCCCCTGGCTGTCCTTCTTCTCCGCCACCGGCAGATTGAAGCGCCGCGCCACCTCGCGCACTTCCGGCTTGAGCATTTCCCCGGTCGGGAAAAGCGCGTGCGCCGCCTGCCGCTGGGTCATCAGTGATAGAAAATAACTCTGGTCCTTGTTAGGATCCGCCCCGCGCAGGATCGCCGCCGAGCCGTCGCCCAAGGTCCGCCGCCGCGCGTAGTGACCGGTCGCCACGTGCTCAAATCCCTGCGACAACGCGTAGTCGAGAAACACCCCGAATTTCATCTCGCGGTTGCACCAGACGTCCGGGTTCGGCGTGATTCCCGACCGGTAGCCTTCCACCAGATAGTCCACGATTCGGTCCTTGTAGGAATCGATTAGATCGATCACCCGGAACTCAATGCCCAACGACTTCGCCACCGCCCGCCCATCCTCGATGTCCTGCTCCCATGGACAATCGCCCGGGATCCCCTCGTCGTTGATCCAGTTCTTCATGTAGCCCGCCGCCACCTCGTGGCCCTGCTCGATCAGCAGCGCCGCCGCCACCGCGCTGTCCACGCCGCCTGAAAGACCCACCAACACCTTCGCCATGCGGGGAGGGTCGAACATCAAACATCGAACGTCCAACATCGAACTGGAGAAATTTTCTTCCCTTCAGCGTTCAATGTTGGACGTTCGATGTTCGATGTTCATCCTCCCGCCATGCATTCAATGACAGGATTCGGCCGCGGCTCGGCGGCGACGGACGCGTGGCAGGCCAGCGTGGAACTCAGCGCCGTCAACCGCAAGCAGGCCGAAGTCGTCGTGCAAGCGCCGCGCGAACTCAACGAGCTCGACGCCCGCATCCGCAAGGCCGTGTTAGCCGTGGTTTCGCGCGGCCGCATCCAGGTTGCCATCAACGTCGAGCGCTCCCAAGGCGTTGCCGCCGATTTCCGGATCAATCCCGCGCTTGCACTGGCGTTTTCCGCAGCCTTCACCGAGTTGGCAAAAACCGTGGGCTACCCGGTGCCGCCCACCGCCGCAGATTTCCTGCGCCAGCCGGGCATCATTGCCGCAGGCAACTCAGAGATCGATGCCGAGGCCGCGTGGCTCGCGATCGAGCCGGCTCTAACCGATGCGCTCACCCAGCTTGCCGCGATGCGCGAAAGCGAAGGCAACCATCTCAAGGCAGATTTCCTCACCCGTCTCGCCGCCCTCATCACATTCGCCCGGAGAATTTCCAGCGACGCCCCCGGCCGGCCGATCCGCCAGCGCGAACTCCTAACCAAGCGGCTGCGCGAAGCCGGACTTGAGCTCGACCCCGGCGACGAACGGGTCGCCAAGGAGATCGCGCTGTTCGCCGACCGCTGCGATGTGAGCGAGGAAATCACCCGGCTCGACTCCCATTTCGTCAAGTTCCGCGAATACCTGCAAGCCGCCGAGCCGCCCGGCCGTGCGCTGGATTTCCTCTGTCAGGAACTCTTCCGCGAATTCAACACGATCAGCTCAAAGGCCAACGACGCCGCAATCGCCCAGACGGTGGTGGAAGCAAAGACCGAGTTGGAAAAAATCCGCGAGCAGGTACAGAACGTGGAGTGATAGGGAGGTCGGACCGCGTGTCTCCAGACACGCTTGCGAAAGGGATGTCAAAGAGATGAGGCGAAGCTGCGGGGCTTTGGCTCTTCTTTCGCAAGCGAGTCTGGAGACTCGCGGTCCCGGGGAGAGGATGCTAGAAAATGGCATGGCCGGGCACAAGGGTTGGCATTCACGGGGGTATCTGCCGCATTTGGATGTGGCGGGGGAAATCCAGGCGCTGACGTTCCGACTCGCCGACGCCCTGCCCACGAAGGTGGTGGAAGGCTGGAAGATGGAACTCGCTCGGGAGGGAATGGAAGCGAAGAAGCGGGAACAACGGCTGCGGGAACAAGTCGCCCGCTTCGAGGACGCGGGGCACGGGAGTTGTTTGCTGAATCGGCCCGAATTCGCGGAGATCGTCCAAACAGCATTCCTGCATTTCGACGGGGATCGCTACCGCCTGTTGGAATGGTGCGTGATGCCGAATCATGTGCATGTGCTGGTACACTGTGGTTTGGGCACGACACTGGGCGAGATCGTTAGATCATGGAAGACTTTCACCTCGCGCAAAATCCATGGCCGATTGGGGACGAGTGGATCGCTGTGGGCGGTGGATTACCACGACCGGTATATCCGGGATCTGGATCATCTGGCAAACGCGCGGGCCTATATCAGGAACAACCCGGTGAAGGCGGGGCTGTGTGAAAGGCCGGAGGATTGGCTGTGGGGAAGCGCGAGGATGAGATTGGAGGAAAGTTAGGTCGGACCGCGTGTCTCCAGACGCGCTTGCGAAAGAGATGTCAAAGAGATGAGGCGGAGCCGTGGGGCTTTGGCTCTTCTTTCACGGCGAGTCTGGAGACTCGCTGTCCCGGCCGGCTGTCCCGGCCGGCCTAACCGAAGAGCGTCGTGACGGGCACGCCCTTGTCGGCGATTTTGAAGGGGCGCTTGGTGGGCGACATGATGACGGTGTCGTAAGGCAGCGAGAGGGCGTGGGCGATGGTGGCGTTGAAATCCTGGACGCTGACAAGGCCTTCCTTGACCTTGCCTCCGGATGCATCGGTGATGCCGTGCTTGACGCCGCCCTTGATGCCGCCGCCGGCTAACAGGCAGGAGAAGGCTTCGGGATGGTGATCGCGGCCGTCCTTGTGCTCGGCCTTGATCTCAGGGGTGCGGCCGAACTCGGTGGCGACGACGACCAGCGTGTCCCGGAGTTTGCCACACTTTTCGAGGTCGGTGATGAGCGCGGCGTAGGCTTGGTCGAACTCCTGGCAGCGGCCGGCGACACCGGTGAAATTGTCATAATGGGTGTCCCAACCGCCGAGCTGCACTTCGATGAAACGCACGCCGTTTTGCACGAGCCGGCGGGCTAACAGACAGCCCTGGGCAAAACGGCCGGAACCGTAGAGGGTGCGGGTCGCTTCAGGCTCCTGCTTGAGGTCGAACGCTTTGAGGTCCTTGGAATTCATCAGCGAAATGGCTTCCCGATAGAGTTCCTCGTAGGCTTTCACATCGGTGTTGGCGTAACGGTCGTGGAACTGGCGGTTCATCTTGTCGGCCAGCGACAAGCGGCGCTCGAAATCTTCCTGGGTCACCTCGTCGGCGCGACGGGAGTCCTGGAGGCCTTGATCGGGACTGCCAATCAGCGCGGCGGAATACTTGGCACCGAGGAAACCACCACCGGCGAGTTCGGGGGCGCTGTTGACGGCGACGAATCCGGGAAGTTCCGGGTGGATGCGCCCGCCCAATTTCAAGACCCATGCGCCGAGCGATGGATGCTTGATGGTGCCGCGCAAACTATAACTGGTGTGCATGATGTAGGAGCCCTGTTCGTGGGCGCCCTGGGTCGAGTTCATCGAGTTGATGACGCAAACCTTGTCCATCACTTCGGCGGTTTTCTTGAGATAGTGACCGACCATCACGCCATCGGCCTTGGTCGGGATGGCTTCGGTTTTGCCCATCACTTCCTTCTTCTTTTTCGGATCGAAGGTATCCACGTGGCTCATGCCGCCGGACATGTACAGATAGATTACACTTTTGGCGGTGCCGCCCTTGGCCGCCGCTTCGGGAGCGGCACTGGCCAAGGTGCCGCCTAACATCGGGAACAGATGGACGCCGAGATAGGCGCGGGCGGCATTGGTCACGAACTGGCGGCGCGTCAGTTCATCGGCTTTGAGAAAGGGGTTCATGGGTGTTTGGGTTTGGAAGATTTTCAACCGCGAATGAACGCGAATGGACACGAATGGAAGATGATTTGAAATGGTCTTCGGTTACTTCAATTCGCGTCTATTTGCGTCCATTCGCGGTTTGCTCTCTTTATTGAAGGAAGAGGAATTCGGAGGACATGACGAGGGCGGAGACGATGTTGCGGTAGCCCGCAGCTCCTTGTTTTTTGACCTCATCTAACATCCATATCATTTCCCCGTCGGTGGGCGGGCGGTTGAGGATGGCGATGTAGAGGCGGCGGATTTTTTCCTTGTCGGTGGTCGCACCATCGAGGGTCTTGTAGAGGTGGGCGGACGATTTGTTGACGAGCTCGCGTTGCACGAAGCCATTCATCAGCGAGAGGACCTGGCCGACATTCGGCTCGCGGCTGGAGGCATCCACGACTTCGCGGTCGGAGGAACCGAACAGATAGAGAAAGTGATCGCGCGGCGCGGGCGATGGCAGTTCGGAGGCGCGGACTTTCGCGTCCTTGTTATAGGCACCGACTTGCTTCATCCCCATCATCATCGAGTTTTCGTTGCTGGCGCTCGAACCACCGCTTTTCACCTCGCTGGCGAACTTGGAGAAATAGGCGCGGACTTCCTGCTCGGACTTGAGGGCGAGCACTTCCTTCGAGAGTTGGGTCATGGTTTTCTTACCGGTTAGAACCGGCTTGTTGCCCACGTAAATGCGGTCATCCAGCGAGCGGACCGGTTGTTTGTCGGGATCGCCGGCGGCAAGGGTGATGAGAGAATCCCAGATTTGCTCGGAGGAAAGTCGCTCGATTTTCCGGCCGTGAAAGTCGTCGCCGCCTTCGATGGAAGACGGGTTCGGGTTGGTGGCGAACTGGAAGGTGCGGGTCAGGAGCAGGACGTGTTGGAACGCGCGGAGGTCGTAGTGGAGATCGGCCATCAAGGTGCCGAGATAGGTCACCAATTCCGGATAGTTGGACTTGGCGGCTGGCATGAATTCATCGACCGGTTCATAAACGCCCTTGCCCATGACGCGTTTCCACATCCGGTTGGCAATGACGGTGGGAAATTGCTCGCCGGTTTTCGCGACGATCCAATTGGCGAGTCTTGCGCGACCATCGGATTCCACCCGTTTTTCCGACATCCGCACCGGCTTGCCGAATGGCGTGTGGGCTCCCACCATATCGCCGGGCTTGGCGTCGCGATATTGATAGTCCGAGGGCAGCTCGATTTGACCGGCACCGCCACCGCCTAACGACATTCCATAAACCCGATCCCACAGGACTTGCGCGACGCGGTAGTCCTCGCCTTTGTTCTGTTGGTCGTTCGCGAGCTCGTCCCACAGCGGCTGCATCTTTTCCTGGCCGACGGTGGTCTGGCCGTGGGTGAAGGCGGCGAGCTGATAGAAGTCATGGCGGTCGGTGGTGCCGAATGGATCATCGTGGCACTGGGCACACTCCATGCGCGCACCGAGGAACACGCGCATGGTGTTGGATAGATTGTCCAGCGGCATGCCACGGTCGCGGGTGTAGTAACCGACGGCGGCGGTGTTAGAGTCCCAGCCGTCGCCCGAGGAGGCGATGAGATGGCTGGTAAATTCATTCCACGGCATGTCGTTGGTCATCGCGTTGCGGACCCACTGGCGGTAGGGCTCATTGGTCGCCGAGGTGCCGATGCGGCCATCGGTGATGCGCAGGAGGTCGAAGGCCCAATTGGTCATGTGGCTGGAAAAGCCCTTGGACTTGAGCAGGTAGTCTATCAGGGACTCGCGTTTGGTGGGATCCTCGATTTCCAGGAACGCGAGCGCCTCTTCGGCGGTGGGGATTCGCCCCACGGACACGAGAAACGCCCGCCGCAGGAACGTCGCATCATCGGTCACCTGGGGGACGTCGAGCTTCTTGGCGCGGTAAAAGGAGGCTATGTAGAAATCGATTTGGAGCGCCGCTTTTTTCATGAACACCGGATCCGCCTGCGGTTTCTGTTCCTGGGCGAGCAGTCCGCCGAGCGAGGCAGTGATCGCCAGCGTGGCGAAGGTGACGAAGGGTTTCATGGGTTTTGGGTTTAAAAAATCGAAACGAGAGGGACAGCCTACGGAGTCAATTTACCGTTTCATTCGGGATCGGCAGCGGAAATCTCGCGAAGGATCGGCACGTCGGCAGCAGCCCAGACAAGATCGTCGAAGTTTTCCGGCGCGCACCAGCGAAGCTCCTCGTGCTCGATGGCCTGCAACTCGCCGCCGATGATCTTGCAGAGGAATGGCAGCAGCCGGATCGTCCGATTCTCATAAGTCCAAATCACCGGAGTGAGCGCGACGCCGACTTCCGCCTCCACGTTAAGTTCTTCCTGCAACTCGCGGACCAGAGCAAATTCAGGCGATTCGCCGGGATCGACTTTCCCGCCGGGAAACTCCCACAACCCGCCGAGATGTTTCCCTGCCGGACGCAGGCACGCCAGAAATTGCCCCGACTCGTTTCCGATCACTCCGCAGACGACATCCATCATGGTTCGACAGGCTGAATGATGAGGGTGCCCGTGGTCAACCGGGGCCTGTTGAAATCAACAGCGGGACACAAAAAAGCCACCGGAGGGCATCCGGTGGCTTTCTGAAATTGATAGGTCGGTCAGAAAATCAGGCGATGGTGCCTTCCTTCTTGTCTTTGTCGTCGCCTTCCTTCTTGTCTTTGTCGCACTTGCCGCAATGAGCGATCGTGCCTTCTTCTTTCTTGTCTTCACCCTTCTTGCACTTGTCGCATTCAGCGATCGTGCCTTCTTCTTTCTTGTCTTCGTCTTTCTTGCACTTGTCGCATTTCGCGATGGTGCCTTCTTCTTGTTTTTCCTTGTCGCATTTACCCTTGTCGCATTTGCCCTTGTCGCACTCGGCGGAGAAAGCGGCAGGGATGACCATGAATGAAGCGCAGAGCGCAGTGAGGAGCAGTTTCATATGTGTAGTTTGGTGTTTTGGATTTAAACGTGATGGCAGAATATCCGGTAAGAAGAGGCACGCCAGTGAAATTTATTCCGGGAAATTTCAGATGCGAACCCAGTCGAAGCGGTCAGCTAAATAACTCCGCCCGATGCCGGATGTTTCTGAAAATCCCGATTTTTTCGCGGATTGGGGTGGCGCATGATTGAGCTTGGCCGCGATGGGCTTCTGGCCTATTTCCCCCGGCTCTTCCGTGTCCTTTTCCATTTTAGCCACCGATTCAACGACCTCCGCCCGCTGCGGGAGCTTGGTTTTGCCTCATGGAACCGTCGAAACGCCGATCTTCATGCCGGTGGGCACGCAGGGTACGGTCAAGACCCTACACCCGGCCGAACTCGAACTTCTCGGTGCCCAGATCATCCTGGGAAATACCTACCACCTGTGGCTGCGGCCCGGCCATGAATTGATCCGCGAGCTCGGCGGCCTCCATGGTTTCAGCACTTGGCAAAAGCCGCTGCTCACCGATTCGGGAGGCTTCCAAGTGTGGTCGCTGGCGAAACTTCGGAAAATCACCGAGGAAGGCGTGCGTTTCCAAAATCACCTCGACGGGTCGAAAATGTTGCTCACGCCCGAGCTCAGCATGGAAATCCAAGGCGCGCTTGGATCGGACATCGCGATGCTCTTCGACGAATGCCCGCCCTACCCGTGCGACGAGGCCTACGCAGCCAAATCGCTTGCCCTCACCAGCCGTTGGGCCAAGCGCTGCAAAGACTGGGTGACTGAAAACCAACCGCGCTCCGGTTCGGCCATGCAGCAACATTTCGGCATCGTCCAAGGCTCCATCTTCGCGGACCTGCGCGAACAATCAGCCCGCGAACTGGTCGCTCTCGACTTCGACGGCTACGCCATCGGCGGCGTCTCGGTGGGCGAGCCGGAGCATGAGATGTTCCGGGCCATCGACAACGCGGTGCCATTTCTGCCCGCGCACAAACCGCGCTACGCCATGGGTCTCGGCACGCCGCCGCAGATCCTGGAAATGATCGGCCGTGGCGTGGACATGTTCGACTGCGTGATGCCGACCCGCCTCGCCCGCCACGGCATGGCCATGACCCTCGACGGCCCGATCAATATCAAGAACCTGATCCACGCCAAAGATCCGCGGCCGATCTGCGAGAGCGCCCACCCGCACGTCGCCGGATTTTCCCGCGCCTATTTGCGGCATCTGTTCCGTGCGGGCGAAATCCTAGGTTTGCGGTTGCTTTCCTTCCACAATCTGCATTTCTACCTGTCCCTCGTCGCCGGGGCGCGGGAAGCCATCACTGCGGGGAACTTCCCCGCGTATCAAGACTCCTTCGTCCGACGCTACACCCGATCCGATTCCCAATGACATCCATCCCCGTCTTCATCAGTTCCATCCTCGCGCAAACCGCACCCGCCAAAGGCCCCGAAAGCATCCTCGGCAGCCCGCTTGTCATGATGGGCATCATGGTCGTGATGTTCTATTTTCTCCTGATCCGCCCGCAGCAACAGCAAAAGAAGGAAATGGCCTCACGCATCGCCGCCCTTCAGTCCGGCGACAAGGTGGTGACCTCTTCGGGCATCCACGGCATCGTCCACAATGTGAAGGAGCACACCGTGATGATCAAAGTCGCGGAAGGCACCATGCTTGAATTCGACAAAGCCGCCATGGCAGCCGTCCATAAAAAAGACGCGTCCGCGAAATAGATCCACCCAACCTTACCGATTCCCCGCCCCTCTCCGGAGCCAAAACCGAATTTCCCACCATGCTTGCCGCCACTGCTTTTTACGACGATCCGCTGACCCTGTTCCTCATGGGGCTCACCTTGATGATTTTGTTTTTCTGGTACTTCGCGACCGAAATCGAGCGCCGGAAACGCAATGTCGGCACCGTGTTGCTTGTCGGCGTCGTGGCACTTTGCCTAGCTGCGGCCTGGCCACCGAAGGAGCGCCTCAAAGGCGGCATCGACATCCTCGGCGGCTCGTCGTTCTCGTTGCACATCCAGCCGCGGACCGGCGAGGACGGTGCCGAAATGCCGATCACTCCATCGCAAGTGGATCAGGCCATCACGGTCATCGAGAAACGCCTCAACGGCATGGGAACGGCCGAGCCGATCATCGCCCGTCAAGGCAGCAACGGCATTCTCCTGCAAATGCCCGGTGTCACGCCCCAGGAATCCGACCGCATCCGCACCACCCTTCAGGAAGTCGCCAAACTCGAACTCCGCCGGGTGAGTCCGCGCAATGACGAAGTCGGACCGGATCGTAAATCCATGGCCGTCCGGGTTTCCGAGGGCACGGAGAAAATCCCCGGCTACCTAGCATTCATCCACAAGCATAAGACCGAAGACGGCACCGAAATCCAGACCCCGATCCTGCTCAGCCGCCGCCCCGCGCTCGGCGGCTCGGACATCGCCATGGCCACTCCTTCCCAGCAGCAACAGGACGCCGTGGACATCACCCTCAACGGTCCCGGCACCGACAAGATGATCGCCCTAACCAAGGACATGCGCAAGCAGGTGGACCGCATTGCCATCGTGCTCGACGGCGACGTGATCAGCGCACCGGTGGTCAACCAAGTCCCGCTGGGCAAGCAATTCATCATCGAAGGCCTCCGCGATCCCGGCGAACCGCAAAAGCTGGCGAACTCATTGATGAACCCGCTGGAAAACGCGCTGGTGGTCGATGAAATGCGCAAGGTTTCCCCCACCCTCGGGGCTGCCGTCGTCCAACAGGGCCTCGTCGCCGGCGCACTCGCCCTCGCGATGACGTTCCTTTTCGTGCTGGTTTACTACCGCGTGTCCGGTTTCATCGCCATCATCGGACTCATCGTCAACACGATCATGTTGTTCGGCGTGATGGCCATGTTCGGCTTCACGTTCACTCTCCCCGGCATCGCCGGCATGGTTCTGACCATCGGCATGGCGGTGGATGCAAACGTGCTGATCTACGAACGACTGCGCGAGGAAATCCGCAGCGGCAAGTCCCTCAAGAACGCCATCGAAGCGTCCTACGACCGGGCCTTCTCCGCCATTTTCGACTCCCACATCACCTCGCTCATCACAGCGGTCATCCTCTTCTGGTTTGGTGGCAGCGCGATCAAGGGCTTCGCCATCACCCTCATCATCGGGGTCACCGCTTCGTTGTTCTCGGCGATCCTAGTCACCCGGGTCATCTTCCGCTGGGGCAGCGATTTCGGACTGTTTAACAAGCTCACCTTCCTGGATCTGATCAAGGCGCATAAGTATGATTTCATGGGCAAGCGCCGCATCGCCATCTGGGCCGCGGTCATCACGATCATCATCTCCATCGGTGCCTTCGCCGTTCGCCGGGAGCGGGCGTTGGGCATCGACTTCACCGGTGGCACGCTGATCACCTTCCAGTTAGGCAAGGAAATCAAAGTTTCACTGGAGGATGCCAAGAAAGTCGTGTCTGGGATGAAGCTTTCGAAAGAAGCCTATACCCAACAGGAAAGCAACTTCACCACCGGCACCCTGCTGACCGTCCGCTGCGCCACCCCGGACGCAACTGCCGTCACCTCCAAACTCCGCGAAGCCATTCCCGCGCTGGGCCTGAAAAAAGCCGGAACCCAGGACTACGCGATCGATGCCAGCCAAGACGAAGTCTCCGCCCTGATCGGCGGCACCGCCCTCACCGATTCGCTCGTCGCCATCGCGTTGGGACTTCTCGGGATCGTGGTTTACATGACCATGCGTTTCGAGTTCTCGTTCGCGTTGGGTGGCTTCGTCGCGATTTTCCACGACATCATCATCTGCGTCGGCATGGTCGTCCTGATGGGTGGAGAACTCTCGCTCATCCACGTCGGCGCGGTTCTAACCATCGCCGGTTATTCCATTGCGGATACCATCATCGTTTTCGACCGCGTCCGCGAAATGCTGCTGCACCGCACCGACTCGGTGGAGAAGATCATGAACGAAGCGGTCAACGCCACCCTCTCGCGGACCTTGCTAACATCCGGTGCCACCTTGATCAGCGTGGCTATCCTCGCGTTCCTCGGCGGCACCGCCCTGCGCGACTTCGGCATCATCATCTTCATCGGCATCATCGTCGGCACCTTCTCCTCGATCTTCATCGCCTCGCCGGTGGTGCTGTGGTGGAGCAACCGCAAGGGCGGCAACATCCGCGAGACAGTGCTCGCCTCCGCCGCCAAGGCCGAGTCGATCGCCGCAGCTCCTTGATAGATTTTCACAAGCCGGCGGCGGGTTCTCCCGCCGCAGGTTTTGTGCGGAGCCACGACACTCCTGTCGTCTCCGGGGTCAGTCTCCGGGGGTGCAGGACAAAAAAGTTAGGAGGGTAGGATGATCTGGTCAGAAGACCATCGCCTGGACTTGGCTTGTTGCTGGTCGAGAATTTCGCGACGTGCCTTCCATGTCGCGTCAAAGTGCGGGCCGAGAACTAGGCAGCGGAGACTCAGGATGTCTTCGGCTTCGGTCTGACTCCAGAACATGCCGAATTGCTATACCGGTGCGCATCACTATTTGTGGAAGTATAGACGACTTGTTTGGCCTGGTCCAAACCGCGGCGGCGGGCTTCTTGGCGGAGTAGTATGGCGATTTCGCGACAGCCTTGGTAGGTTGTCCGGTAAGGGCTTCGCGCAGGCCGGGGGCTAGGGCGGCGACCATGCGTCCGAGATCGCGCGGATCGGGTTGTAGTAAGCCGGTGTAGGCGGCGAGGTCGTCGGCTGCTTCCTGATACCCTTCGAGGTCGCCAGAAGCACGGTCGAAACATTGCTCAAGGACCGCGCCGGACTCATCACCAAGGCCACCCCGCCATCCTCGCAAGGCGCGGCCAACGGTGGCCTCCAGAAACTTCCCGGCGGCATGATTGCCCGCCCGCCCGTCACTGCCACCCGCCCGCCGATCGAAGCCGTCACTCCGCCTCATCTCCGTCCCGACGGCGGACGGCGACGAGCAACCGGCCGAAGGAGTCGAAGAGGAAGACAAGTGATCCTATTCTGGAGTCCTAGAGTCCCCCTTCCCCGCCAGCACCAGGAACGGCGCGGGCCGCCGGGTGCCGATGGACCCGTATTTAGCAACCCGCCAGCCACTCGCCGCTCGCGCGGTCATCCAGTTCTCCACCGCCACCGCCTCGGCCGCGCCTGCCGGATGGCCGGGGTAACAGATCACCGACAGCACGCCACCGGGTTTCAGCAACCGGGTCGCGGCCTCAAGCGCGGCAAGAGTCCCAGCGGATTCAGTGGTCAGTTCATGATTTTCCCCTGGCAGGTAGCCTAGATTGAACATCACCACCGCGACCGATCCGGCCGCAGCGTGGTCGCCCATTTGGGCGTGGGACTCGTGGAAAAATTCAACCCGCATCGCTTCACCCACCCTCGATCTAGCAGAGTCGAGCGCGGCTTCCTGCACGTCGAAGGCCAGCACCTTTCCTTCCGGCCCGACGCATTCCGCTAGAAAAACCGTGTCATGCCCGTTTCCCGCCGTCGCGTCGATGACGAGATCGCCCGGCCGGATCAAGGGCTTTAAAATCTCCTGCGCCAAGGCGGTCGGCCGCGGCGGAAATAACGGATCAACCGGATTCATCCTAGCGAGTTTGTTCGCGAAACACCCGGAAGTCCACCTCCGGCTCGGGTGCCGTCCCATCCAGCAGCCAGCGTGCGAGCCGGGTCGCCATGCCCGGCGCGTAGAGCGAGCCCTTCGAGCCCAGCGCGTTGAACATCCAGCCGCCCCGATCGAGCGGCCCGATCAATGGCTGGCTGCGCCGCAAGATCGGTCGCACCCCGGCCTCGTGGCCGACCACCTCGAACGCCTCGCCACCCAGCCGTCCGGCGATTTCCTCGACCCGCAAGCGACCTTTGGCGGTCGGCAGTTCATCGAGTTCGTCCCAATCATACGTCGCGCCGACCTTGAAAACTCCCCCGCCCTGCGGCACCAGCCAGCCGCCCGCGCCGATGCGGATGCGCGTCTCGTCCCAACCGGCGGCGCGGACCATTAGAATCTCGCCCTTCGCACAGCGGTGCGGCCCGTAGATCCCGGCTAACAATCCCGCCGCCCCCTCGCAGCGGATGTCATGCGGCGTGATTTCCTCCGGGGAAACCTCTCCTAACCGGTAGCAGCCAAGGCTATCGAAAAACTCCCGCGAGCCGTCCATAAAAGCCCGGGTGTCCAGCCGCCCCCCGCCGCAGACTTCCACCGCACCGATCCAGCCAGCGGGAGCTGCGACCTCTCCAGCCAGCCACCGCGCAACATCCGGCGCATCCAGTTTGGAAACGATTTTCCGCCATTCCTTGTCCGATCCTGCCAGCCGCAACACGGGAAACGGATGCCACAGCTTGCGCCCGATCCGCATTTCCACGTCGGCGTAGAACTCCAGCGCCTCCGGTAAAAATTCCGCAATCCGCCAACTGGGTTCGAAATTTTTCCCCGTGATAGGATTCACCATCCCGGCGGCCACCCGCGAGCTGCCGCCCGCGCCACGATCTATCAGCGTGAATTTCTCCCCGCGCCGCCACAGTGCCCACGCCAGACAAGTCCCCGCGAGGCCTTGTCCGACGATGCTCCACTGCGCCGCGTTCACTTCGGCATCAGTTCCGTATTCGGGTCCACCCAGGCGGCGTCATGCCCCTTGGCGTAGTTGAACAATTGCTTGTGCAAATACGGCACGAAGGTCGCCCGTTGCTCCTTCGGCAGCTTGGCTACAATCGTTTCGTTGAGCGCTCGCATCAGCTTTTGCATCAGGTGCAGCGTGAGTTGCCGACCCTTGCGCGCCTTTTGCACCTGCTTGTGGTTCAGTTGTTCTTCAGAAACTTCCACCAATTCATGATTGGCAATATTCCAGCGGTCCAGCAGGCCGTCGAGCGGCTGTGGTCCGTGATCGCGTGTCAGTTCATCCATGCGCGTGGTGTAGCGCATCGCGCGGCAGGCGGCTAAGGAAAAAAATCTGCGGTTTCCAGTGATTGCCGGTCGGACCAATGCCAGTCAGGCTGCGCCAAGCCAATTTCCCCCATGACTCCATCGATTCGCATCGCGACGGTCTTGCTGCTCGCCACCTTCCCACTACTTGCTGCGGAAATCACGGTGTTCGCCGCCGCCAGCCTGACCGACTCGCTCAAGGAAATCGCCGCCGGCTACGAGAAAACCACCGGCGACAAGGTGCGCTTCAATTTCGCCGCCTCCAACACCCTCGCCCAACAGATCCAGGCTGGCGCTCCGGCCGACATCTTCTTCTCCGCCGACGAGGCCAAGATGGACGCGCTGGCTACCGCAGGACTCATCGACAAGGCCAGCCGCAAGGATCTGCTCGGGAACACGCTGGTCGTCATCACAGCGGAGCACGGGCTGAAAATTTCCGACGCTTACGATCTGAAAAAGGCTGCAATCAAACACTTCTCCATCGGAGATCCCAAAGCCGTGCCTGCCGGTGTCTATGCCAAGGAGTGGCTGGAAAAGGTGAAGCTGTGGGAGACGCTCCAGCCGAAGATCGTCCCTGCGGAGAACGTCCGTGCCGCGCTGGCCGTGGTGGAATCCGGAAATGCCGAAGCAGGTATCGTTTACAAGACGGACGCCGCCATTTCGAAGAAAGTGTGGGTCGCGCTGGTAATCCCCGCCGCCGATGGACCGCAGATCACCTACCCCGCCGCGCTCGTTTCCGACTCGCGGCACAAAGACGCCGCCCGGAAATTCCTCAACTACCTCGCCGACAAACAAGCGGATGAAACATTCGCGAAGTTCGGCTTTTCGGTGATCGACTGAGCGGCCATCGTCGCCCGGACCATGAGCCCCGAAGAATACCAGATCGTCGCCTTCTCCGTGGCGATGGCATTGCTCGGCACCTTGCTCATTCTGCCGCCCGGCCTGGCGCTCGGCTGGTTGTTAGCCCGCAAGAACTGGTGGGGAAAATCGTTGGTGGAAACCTTCGTCGCCCTGCCGCTAGTCTTGCCGCCGGTCGTCACAGGACTCGTCCTGCTGCGACTGTTCGGCAGGCGCGGGCCGCTCGGGGCATGGCTGGATCACACGTTCCAGACCGATGTCGTCTTCACCTGGAAGGCCGTGATCCTCGCCTTGTCGATGATGTCGCTGCCCTTGTTAGTCCGCAATGCCCGTGCCGCCATCGAGGAGGTCAGCCCGGAGCTGGAGCAAGTGGCCCGCACGCTCGGTGCCCCGGAATGGCGGGTCTTCCTCTTCATCACCCTGCCGCTAGCCAAGCGCGGCATTCTAGCAGGTTGCATGCTCGCCTTCGCCCGCGCCCTCGGCGAATTCGGTGCCACCATCATGGTCGCCGGCAACATCCCCGGCCAAACCACCACCCTCTCGGTCGCCATCTATCAACACGTCCAGCTCGGCCAGGACGCCACCGTCTGGAAGCTCGCCGCCATCTCCGCAGGCATCGCCTTCGCCGTGCTCTATCTGAGCGAGATGCTACAGAGGAAGAAGTGAAGCGGCATGGCCTGCGGTGCCAGAGCGCAGCGCCACACCGCAGTCCACATTCAGATCCTCCGCACCGCGATGCCGCCGATGAGGAGGCCAAACCCAGCATACACGAACCAATGCGCAATGTCCTGATAGACTGCGGTGGACGGTAAATCGGCGCGCACCTTGGCAGCATCGAAGCGCGGAAGTGCCGCCAACGCCGCGTCAGGTTCCCGGTCCAAACGATACTCCGCCGGGTAATCGCGCTGCCAGCCGAGCGTCTTCATCAGCGAGTGGTCGGTGTCGCGCAGGCTCAGGTTCACGCGGTCGTGGCCGATGAGATTCACCGAGGCTTCATAGCGACCGACTCCGGTCTGGCGGATGCTAACAGGCAAATCCGCACCATTGGCATCGATGGCCTTGGCGTCCCATTTCACGCGGTCCACCGGCCGATCTTGTTCGTCGCGGCGCGTCACATCAACCCGCCAACGCTCGCGGTCCACCGCGCCCGTGGCCGAGAGACCGGTCGATTGCTCCTTGCGGACGATGCCACGGAAAATCTGTGCCCAGAACGCGCCGCCATTGCCCCAGCCGAGCCATTCGCCTCCCCACTTCTCGGTGAGATCCGATGTCCAGCAGAGGCCGGTGCCGAGGCCGTAGCGGCAAATCGCCAGCAAGGGATCGCCGGTTTCCGCAGCGAGTAACAGATTCGCAGTGGGCTTGGTCTGGGTCATCACGTAGCCGAGGACATAGGGAAGTTGGGTCTTCTCGTAGCCTGATAGAATCGGATGGTCGCCGGTGACCACGCTGGCAAAGAGGTCTTCTTTGATCGCCGAGCGCGACGCCTGCATCGTTTCCTTGGTGAAAATCTGCGGCATGTTCGCCGGGTCGTCCGTCTCGTAATAACGACCACCGCCTTCTTGGGCGATCAACTGCATCACCGCCTTCGCCGCGCCCGCGCCGAGGCACACGCTGGAAACGGTCATCCCTTGCGCCCGCATGTCACGGGTCAATCCGGCGAAGTCGTTATCAGGCGTCTCACCGTCTGATAGAACGATCATGTGCTTCACCTTCGCCACCGCGTTCTGTAACAGTTCGCGGCCCTTGACCATCCCCGGATAGGCATCGGTGCCACCGTCGGCCTGCAGCGAGTCGATGGCATTCATCACCGTGCCGCGGTCCGCCGCGCTGGTCATGTTGAGGATCACCCGGGTTTCGCTGTCGAAACCAACCACCGCGATCTGGTCCTGCGCGCCTAGCAGCTCCGCCGCCGCTTTCGCTGACGCGCGGGCGAGCGCGATCGGTTGGCCGTCCATCGAGCCGCTCTTGTCGATGACCAACACCATCGCCAGACTCGGCTTCTGCTTTTCCTTCTCGTAACGCGAGGTCAGCGGCAAGGCTTCCTCGACCGGGGTGCGGAAATAACCGCCGAGCCCGAACGAGTTCTCCGAGCCAAGCATCGCCAGCCCGCCGCCGAAGTCGGAAACGTAGCGGCGCAGCAACTCCATCTGGCGCTGGTTCATCGAGGTCGCGGGCACATCGGCTAGAATCACGCCATCGAAGGCCAGCAACTCGGCCATCGTGTCCGGCAACCCGCGTTCGCCGCGCAGTTCGAGTTCGAGTCCTTGTTTCTTCAAAGCGCGGGCTAGCGGACGAAGTTGCTTCTCGTCGCGGTGCAGCGCTAACAAGCGCGGTTCGCCTTTGACCGTGATGGTGGTGGCCACCTTGTTATTGATCGGAAACCAGTCCTTCTCCGCCTGCAACTCCGCCTCCCAACGGCTCTCGCCGGCGGAGGTCATTTCCACGTCGAGCGTGACCGAGGTTTCCTTGCCCGCTTCCAACTTCACCGGTGTGGAAGCCACCGCCACACCTCCATGGAGAATTCTAGCAGTGCCGTTCATTGCCTCGTTGGCCCGCAGCCGCAGCCGCATCCGGACGATTTCGCCGCGATAGGCGATGCGGGCCGCCGGCTCCAACGCCACCAGCGCGGCCTCGGGTCGGCGCAAGCCTTCCATCGGACGGAAACGCAGATCCACGCCTTCCTCGCGCAACGTCTTGATCGCCGCCTCAACTCCAGGCGTGGTCGGACTGCCATCGGAAAACACCACCAGCCTGCGGGCCATGCCGGCATCGAAGGCCAGCCGCGATCCTAACAAGGATTCCGCCAGCTTCGTGGAATTTCGGGCGGATGCGTCCGCAGTGCCTGCCGTCGCTTCGTCGGCCAGCTTGCGCAATCCTTTCGCATCCGCCGTCGCCAGGCGCGTGCCGAACGACAACAGCGACGAACGATCCGAGCTCTTGAGCACTGCGGAAGCCTTCTCGATTTCTGTCACCGCGCCACGGATCGCCTCGGGATCGACCGACTCCGAGACATCGACCAGATAGACGACATGCAGATGATCGCTTTTCGAAAGCCAATACGGCCGGCACAGCGCGAGGATCAAACAGATTGCGCCGAGCAAGCGCAGGCCGTGCGCCAGCCAGCGGCGGGCTGGCGGACGATCGACCAGCGAGCGCCGCCAGACGAATACGCTGGCGGCGGCGCAGGCAACTAACAGCCAAAGGGGAAGGAACGTGGAGAACTGCATGGAGAACGGGACTCAGCCAACTTTGCGGCGGTGATAGAGCAATTCCTCGGCGAACAAGGCCACCAGTGCGGCGAGGAGAAACCAGGCGGCCAGCGGCCAGCCAGAAGCGAGTTTCACTTCCGGCGGCGCGGCCCCGGCGGTCGCGGGCCCTGACTCACCGGCGGACAGGACCGCCCCGCCGAGCTGCCAGTTCGTCGCGTTGCGGGAGAATCCGTAGTTGCCGATGCGGTCGATATTCACCGGCGTTTGAAGGGGCAGTGGACCAACCTTTCCCTTCTCGCGGAGCGTCGCGACATTGAGCGCCTCGGTGCCGGGAACTTCCACCACGCTGCCGGTCGCAACGGTCGATGGAAACGTGTTCTCGCGTCCAGTTAGGAGCACCGCCGCGTCGTGGACCAGCACCGGGAACCAAGGTGATAGAAAGAAGTCCTCGCGCGATGGATCGAAGTTCAGCACCACCGCCCGCCGTCCGTTCACCGAACAGGTGTAGAGCAAGGGCGTGCCGTCGGCGTGGCCCAACACCACAACGGCACCGGCGGGAGCGGTTAGTTTTTTAGCGCCATCGAAGGCAAGCAGCGCGGGGTCGATGCGGGCGATCAGCGCGTGTTCCTTGGCCACAACTTCCGGCGCGCCGGGCGACAACTCCGCGCCCAAGTCCTTCCAGAACGGCGACTCGCCGGATGGTGCGAAGACAATCGTCGTTTCCGTTTCCGGCGGCGTGCCCTCGGCTAACGAAAGCCTGGCAAACCCTTCCATCGGCTCGAACAACGAGTCAGCACGGCTGAAGGCGGCGATGCATTGTTGGAAGAAGAAGGGATTTTTTGCCGCTACCTGCACGGGGATCGGCTGTGGCGCGTTCAGTCCTAACGGAGCAATATCGTCGCTGGCCAGCGCGTCCGAGCCGCGCAATTTCAACAGCCACGCGCCGGGTTCGATGCCGTCGAGCGGAATCGATTCGCTCGCCTCGCCGCGAGCCGGCAGTTGCATGGAAAACAAATGCGCCAGTTTGCCCGAGTCCGCCGCCACCAACTCTAACTCCGCCTCGCGGGCTTCGGGGAAATCCGAGATCAGCGAGACGAACAACGAAGCCCGGCTTGGGGCGTCCCAATGCAAATCCGCCGCCGTGATTCCTGCGTTGCCTGCCTGGCCGCCGAGCGGGATGACTTCCACGCCGGAAGGAATTTGCATCGCCGCCGAATGCCGGTCGGTTAGGAAAAGGATCCGCGTCGAGTGGCCGGTCGTGGTCAGCAAGGAGAGTTCGTCGAGCGCGTGGGGATCGAGTGATAGATCCGAGGCTGCGATGCCATCGAGCGCGTCGCGCAGGAGCTTGGCGTGGTTGGTGAGATTCGCGCGGTACTCGATTTTCCCCGCCACCGTCGCGATGGCAGCCCGCTGCGAACCGCCGAGCGCGGTAATCCACGAACCGGCCAGATCCTTCGCCCGTGTAAGGCGCGATTTCCCTTCGTCGATGCCGTTCATCGAAACCGAGCGGTCGATGACAATCAGTAGATCCGGAGCCTTGCCATCGCCGATGCGCGGCTTCGTTAGAGCGAGTACCGCCGCGAGGAAAGCGAGCGCGACCAGCAGTAGCGAAAGCAAATTCCGCATCCGTTGAAACAAGGAGTTGGATGCCTTCTGCTGGAAAACCTGTTGCCACAAGAAGAACGCGTTCACCGGCTGGCGACGCGGGCGGATCTTGATGAAATAGACGGCGGCGAGCGGCAATAGCGCGAGCGCGGCCCAGAAGAACGCGGGAAAACCAAAGGTCATGCGACGAGTCCTCCCTTGCGTAACATTGACTGGATCACCACTTCGAACGGCACGTCGGAAGTGGTGCTGGCGAGGCCCACACCACGGCGGGCGCACTCATTGCGCAGGGTTTCATTCCACGTCGCGACCGCCTCGCGATAGATGCGGGCTTCCTTCTCGGTGATCGTCACGCGCTGGCGGGCGGACGTTTCCACGCACTCGAGTTCAAGGTCGCCGAGCCACGGGCATTCGAGGTCGGACGGGGCATTCACTTGCAGGGCAAACACGTCGTGGCCGGACCATTGCAAGAAGCGCAGGCCTTCCTCGAAACCTTTGGGGAAAAAGAAATCAGAAATCACCAACACCACGCCCTTCTTGCGGTTCCGCGCCTGGAACGTGCGGGCACACGCGGTGAAATCGCTGTCGGTGCCGGAGGTTTCCGCAGCTTCGAGATCGCGCAGGAACGGGAACACCTTGCCACGCCCCCGCGCGCTATCGACGATGGTGCCTAACCGCTCGGTGATGCTGTGAACGACCACCCGATCCAGGCCGTTGAGCGCGATGTAACCGAGCGCGGCGGCAAGCTTGCGGGCGTAGTCGAACTTGGGTGCCATCGAGCGGCTGCAATCGAACAGGATGTAAACCGTGGTGTCCTCCTCGACCTCGAAGAGTTTGATTAACAGCTCCTCGGTGCGTGCATAAATCTTCCAGTCGATTGCGCGATAGTCGTCGCCGAAACTATACGGCGCGTAGTCGGCGAAGGTGATGCCGGTGCCGCGGCGCTGGGTGCGACGGTCCGCCTGCAACGAGCCGCGCAAGACGCGGCGGGCCAGCAAGTTCAGGGCATCAAGCTGCTTGATGAACGCGGGATCGGTGAGGGAGGATTTCATGGGCGCTACAGTTTCAAGGAGGGGCGATACGCGATCGCCCACGTCAATGGGAAGCCGATGGATGGCGGTCTATCACATCTCATCGACCCCGCATTGGCATCGGCGGACACGTTCCGCCGCTCCTTGGGGCCTGCGTTCCGTATCGCTCTCATGCCTTCGCCGCTTTGATGGCATCCTTCACCAGCGAGTCAGGCTTGATCCCTTCGGCCTCGCCTTCGAACGACAGGATCAGGCGATGTCGCAGCGCGGGCAGCGCCACCGAGTCGATGTCCTCACGGGCGACATGGAACCGCCCGTCTAGCAGCGCGCGGGCGCGGGCAGCGGCTTGGATCGCCTGCCCGGCACGCGGCGAGGCACCGTGGCGGACGAACTGCAGGATCGACTTGGGCGCAGACTCGTTCGGATGGGTTCCTCTAACGACCCGCACCAAATAGTCCTGCACGTCCGGGGCGATCGGCACCTCGCGGATCGTCGAGCCCATCCGGATGATGTCCTCGCCGTGGGCGACCGCCTTCACATGCGGCTGCGAATTCCCGCCGGTGCGGTCGAGGATCTGTTTGAACTCGTCGTGCGATGGCAGGTTGACCTGAAGCTTGAAAAAGAAGCGGTCGAGCTGGGCTTCCGGCAGCGGATAGGTGCCGTCATTCTCAATCGGGTTCTGGGTGGCCATCACGAAGAACGGCAGCGACAGCGGGTGCGTGTGGTTGGCGACGGTGACCCGTTTTTCCTGCATCGTCTCTAGCAATGCGGACTGGGTCTTCGGCGTGGCGCGGTTAATTTCATCGGCTAACAACAGGTTGCAAAACACCGGACCGCGCTGGAACTCCAGCTCGCGGCGGCCGTCGCGGTCGATCAGGATCTGAGTGCCCACGACGTCGCTTGGCAGCAGATCGGGCGTGAACTGGATGCGCTTGAACTGCACGTCGATGGCTTGCGCGATCGTGTTCACCAGCGAGGTCTTACCAAGTCCCGGCACGCCCTCTAGCAGGACGTGGCCACCGCAACAGATCGCGATGAGCACGTCGTCGATGATTTCCTGCTGGCCGACCATGAAGGTCGAGATGGCGGTGCGGATGCGGTTGAAGGTTTCCCTGAAATGTTCGACGGATGGTTCTGAGAGAGTGGTCATCTGGGAAGAGTTGATGGTTGAGAGTTGATGGTTGATAGAAAGAAAGGGGTCACTTGTCCGGAGCGGCTGCGGGTGCGGCGGACTGGAGATTTTCGAAATAGTTGCGGACGCCGAGTTTGAGCGATTCCGGGACATCGTCGCGCTGGACGAATGACTCGACCTGACGGGCAAACTCGCGTTGGCGGGCTTCGCCGCGACGACCGGAAACGCCCGAGCCGCTTTCGGCATCCTCGACCGCACTGAGCGACGGGCCGCTGCCGTGCTGGCCTTGGAGTTGGGCGAGCTGGCCGTTCTTCTGCGAGTCGTCGCGCTCCTTGCGCTCGCTCCAGGACGAGCCGGTGCCGGCTTGTTTGCCACTAGCGGCAAGACCGAGCGCCTGGGTCTGGCCTTGGGAAAACGATTGGGCTTGGGCGAGGCCGTCGCGGAGTTGGTCGAGCTTGCTCTTGGCGAGGTGCTTGGCGTGCATGCCCTTGAGGTGCTTGCCGAGTTTGCCGAGCGCGCCGTTGGCTTTTTCCATCGGCTCGTCGCTCCACTCGGCGTCGGGGTCGGCTTCCATTTCCTCAAGATCCTTTTCAATTTCGGCAGCGGCGTCATCGACCTCGGCCATCAAGTCTTCGAGCGGTTTGCCTTGTTCGCCTTGGCCAGCGGCACCCTCGCCGTTAGGCGTGCCTTCGCCTTGTCCTTGCTGGCCGTCGCCCTTGCCGGCTTGGGCTTGGCGGGCACCTTGGCGCTGCTTGCCGGCGGCGGCGAGGCGCTTGGAAATCGCGCGCATCTTGGCCATCTCTTCCTTCGCTTCGGCTAGTTTCTGCTGCTTGGTGGCGGGGTTCTTGAGATCCTTCGGGTCGATCTTCTTGGCGTCTAACTTCGCGAGCATTTCTGCGGCTTCCTTGAGTTCCTTGGCATCGAGTTTCTTGCCGAGCTGGCGGGCTTCCGTCTGCTCGGCTTTCGCGAGTTCGGCGGCGGCGAGTTTCACGGTTTCCTCGTCGCGCTTCTGATCGAGCGCGCGGCTGGAGTCGCGGACTTTCTGTTCGATGCGGGCAAACTGGCGGGCAGCCTCATTGCGGTCGCCATGTTCGTCGATGGACTTCACCAGCTTGCGGAATTCATCGAGCTTGAGCGCATCCTTGTCCTCGGCCCCGACGATGTCTTTGTCGAGCGCTTCGATGAGTTGTTCGAGCTGGTCCTTGGACTCGGCGATGCGAACCTGGGCGTCGAGTGCATCCTTCTCCGCAGCCCGCACGGCGGGTGACGGCGGCAGCACCGCAAGCCAAACGGCCGCGACAGTTAGAAGTCCGGCTAGAATCGCGGTGCGCTTGGGAAACGGCGCGGTGATCGTCGCCGGCTTGCATTCGGCGAGCCGCGGGACGAGCCATTTCCACTGCAAGGCCGTGGCCGGGTCATCGGGCGCGGTGGCGGCGAGATGGCGGGCGCTGGTGATCGCATCCTTGAGGTCGAAAAACCGGTCGCACTCGCGGATCGCGGCGGCAGCGCTCATTTTGCGAAGCTGCCAGACCGCAGTGCCGGTGACGGCGGCCAGCGCCGCGATGGCTAACGGAAACACCGCGGGCACGGCATGGCCACGCAACACCCACGCCAGCGAACCGGCGAGGCAGAGCCCAGCGGCGATGGCGAGCGTCAGGAACAACAGCCGCCGCGCTAACAACCGGTGATGGCGGCGGGCCACCTGGCGGACCAGCGCTTCGATTTCAGGATGGGCGGCTAGGGCGGGCATCAGTCTTCTTTCGACGGCTCGGGCTTCTTGGGTGGCAATGGGGAAATGACCGGCTTGACCTCTAGTTTCTTGGCAAGCTCCAGATAAGACGCTCGCATTTCGTCCGGTATTTCTTCCGGGGTCAAGGATGCCAAAGTTTTCTTCGCTTCGTCCACTTGTTTGGCGGCGGATAGCAGCTCCGCCAAGTCGCGCTTGAGAGTGCCGCGCAGGTGCTTGTTGGCGGCATCGTCCGGGCAAATCTCAAGCGCCTTGCGGCAAGCGACCAGCGCCTGTTCCGGCTGTTGCCCGTGGAGGTAACGGGCGCGGTAGCCGTAGAGGGCGGGCAGCAATTCGGGAACCAAGCTGGCAGGCGGGTTCGCCATCAGGTCGCTGATTGCTTCCGCTTGGACTCGCGACGCGAGGCTTTCCACCCACGCGATGGTCTTCGGACATGCGCCAACAAGCGACGGTTGGCTGAGCGCTTTTTCGACGAACTTTCTGCTGCTGATGCTCTCGGGCAGGGCGTCCAGATTGAGAGTCTTGACGAACGGAGTGAAGCCATCCTGGCGGTTGAACTTCTTGCCATATTCCGCAGTTTTCTCCGGCAGGCGCTCACACATCTTGTCGAAGGCTGCGGGATCACCGGCCCAACAGGCGAGGAAATGGGAGGCAGCGAGCAGGCCGGCGATCTCCGAGGAATCGTAGGAAATCGGTCCCGCGCACTGAATCGCGAAATCGTTCCACGCGGCCAAGCCGTCCTTGTAGCCCGCTGTGTTTCCGAGGCAAACGCCGTTCCAGATCGTCCGTGACATTTGCCGCACCAAATTGACGACATCGTGCGACATCTGATAGCCGCCGTTGCCGTTGCGATTTTCCGGCGGCACGGCCACGGCATCTTGGAGTAATTTTAACCGCGACGTGTCACCGGCGGCGAAGGCGCGCAGGGCCGAGTTGCCATGGAGGTCGATCGCCGCCTGGTGCGCTCTGCTAAAGGAGTCCGAGTTACTTTCACGGCCCAGGAAATCACCGGGCGGATGCGCCTTCGCCCAAGCATCGATCGCGGCTAACAGCGCGGGGTGGGTCGGCGCTTTTCGCAGCAACGAGCGCAGCGCGGTGACCACCACGCTGTCATGCGGCGCGCTGGCCATGAACGACGCGAGCAACCGCTCCGTCCGCGCGTCGGTCGCTTCGACCGGAGCGTTGTCCTTTTTTCCAAGCGGCAAATCCAATAACTCGAACTCCAGCTTCTGCAACGTCGGTGCGTCGATGCCAGCCTGCTTGAATGCGGCCAGCGATTCCTCGAGTGCCTTGTCGTAAGTCAGGCTGTTGTTCGACTCGACCTCGAATCCGGCGGCCGGGATCGGCGCGAGTTGTCTGGCGAGATCCGCCCGGCCTAACCCGACCAGCGCAAGCATCGGCACGAGCTTCCCTGATAGAAGCGGCTTGATCCGGGGAAAGGTGGTCTTGACCAGCTCGGCGTCATTGCCAAGCACCGCGGCGATGAAGGTGGATTGCGCCAGCGAGCCGGGGACCGGCGGATGGCCGGCGGCTTTTGGCAAGGCGGTGTTTGCCCAGAACGATTGCGCCAGCGCCTTGTAGAGCGCCACCGCAGCCTCATCTCGCAGCGGGGTTTTCACCAGCGTCTTGAACAACGCGTCGGACGTCTGCGTGATCGCGGTGCGTTCCCCGGCGCAATAGTCCTGATAGAGCTTCGCCAGCGCGGTGCAGGTAGCAGCATCCAAGATGTCCTCCTTCGGCAAACTGGTCAGCAGCTCAGCGGCGATCATCACCCGCGCCATATCCGGAATCGACTCGTCGGAAAACAGCGCGGTGATCGCGGTGCGCGCCTCCGTTTTTTCCTCGGGCGTGCAGGCCTTCCACGACCACTGCGCCAGCCTAACGGTCGCCAGCCGGGCGGCCAGTGGATCGTTCGCCACCAGCTTGGCGAGCTTGGCAACGATCGCCTGCCGTTGTTTGGGATCCTCGGTAGGATTGATGTCCAGTTTGGTCAGCACGAAACAAGGAAGGGCCACGGCTTTTAGCTCAGGCTCCAGCGCCTGATAGGTCTCCACCATTTCGACCACGTCACCAGTTTCATGCGCGAACTTTTGCGCCTTCATCAGCGGCGTGAAAGCCGTCGAGAATAGGGTCCGGCTGTTGTAATATACCGTCCACGAGAGCCGCTTGCCGGATGGCGATGCTAGCAGTTTTTTGTAAAACCTGAGCTTCAGATTCGGGTTCGCTTGAAACGCCATGCCCACTCCGTCGTCTTCAACTAACTCGTAGAGCGTGTAATCGCGTTGGGAACACTGCCAATCGCCGGACGAAGAATTCGAATAGCGCCCGCCCCGCGCTAGCGAGTCGGTGTAAGCCTGCTCGTCCGCGACGAAAACTTCGACCGCTTTGTCCAAATCATACGGGATCAAGCTGGCCACCACGGCCGATGCTTCGCGGCTGCCATTGTTGCCATTTCCGCGCGACTTCAGCGAGGTGATGTATTTGTCCGCTGCGGCGATGGCTTCATCGCGCTTCTTCGACTCCACGCCTAGCAGCTTGTGGCGGAAGGACTCCGGCAGCTTAGCGCGGACCTCGTCCGGCAGCCACGGCAGCAGCATCGCCAGCGACTCGATCCGCTCCGGCGGCAGCTTCGCCAGCGCGGCGGCGGACTCGGTGAACGCCTGCCCCGCGAGCGCACTGCGATCCTTGCCGGACGAAAGTGCGGCAGCGGACATCAACGAGCCGAAGCGACCGGTTTTGCGTTCCTTCAGCCGGGCAATCAGATCGTCGAGCTTCATGGTGCCGTTGTTCATGTGTTGGAAAACCCGGTCCATCAGCAGCATCGGCTTGACACTGATGTCCGTGCCGTTGCCCGAATTTCTCGCGTCGTAAACCACGCTGGCATAAGGTTCCCAGCGCTCGGCATCGGACAACCATCCTAGCGACTCGAGGAACGCCTCGGCCTCCTCGGCCTTGGCGAAATGCTTATTTTGGAACGGCTCGGTCTCGCCGTATTCGCCCTGCGAGACCGGCACGCCAATGCGGAAAAACGCCGCCTGATAGCGGACCATCAACAGCGCGTCGTGATCGAACGCATCGGTGAGATTGTCCATCAGATTGACGCGCTGATAGTCCCTCTGCCCGGTCGCAGCGGAGAACTCGATTTTCTCGCCGAAGACCGCCTTCGAAATGGCGCGGGCCACGGCATCAAGCTCGCCGGGTTTGCCGGTGGCGGTGGCGGTGATCGCGGCGAGGAACAACGGCTGAAGATTGTTATCCACGCCACCGTTCCGGCCCACCGCTTCACCCGGCTTGATCGCGGCGATCTTGTCCACGAAGAACTTGCTGGCTCCCGGCGCGGTGGCCATCCGTTTGAGTACCAGCGGGCGGAGCATCCGGCTAAAGCGGTCCGAGCTGGACTTCATCACGTCAGATTCCCACAACCCTGCTAGATCTTCGTTGTTCAATTTGCGACTCAGACTGACGAGCATTTCGCCGACTTTCGGGTTGCGTTGGGTGAGGTCTGCGATGAAGCCGGGGGTGAAAATTTCTGCCGGATTTTTCACCTCGGCGAGGCGCGCCGCGCACCATGAGGCCGAGGACGACTCGGCGAGATCATTGCCACTCGTGCTGCCGCCATTGCCTTGCACCAACGTGAAAAAAAACTGCG
>JANMJJ010000154.1:0-29989 GCA_031371325.1 Akkermansiaceae bacterium
CTTGTCGGCCCGCCAGCGGGAAATAGTCAATTTTCCACCACCCGCCTCGGATTCGGCGGCGGTGAGGGCCTTGCCGAACTCGGTGCGCGGGTCGTAAGAAAACGGCTTGCCGCCTACGCCGAGAATCACATCGCCGACGGCGAAAACCCCATCTGCGGGCGAGCCCTTGCCCACTTGGGTGATGGCGATCTGGCGAGCATCTGTGGTGACCATTTTATCCGAAAAGATCCAGCCTCGAAGTCCGGTGGCCCCGAGGTTCCAGTCGTGGTCGGCACCTTCAGGGATTTTTCCGCCCTTGGTGAAGTCAGGAAGAGGGATCTCCATGGCATTGCCCGCTCCGAAAACCGGGCTGGGCGTGGCGAGAATGGCGACGACGGCTAGCGAAATGAGCGTGTTTTTCATGAATTTTTTTTTATCTGGGATGCTCGACGGACAGCTTTACTGCGAGTGAATGCGGTTCCTTTCACAGACTGTCGCTGACGAATACCGGGCGACGCTTCCTAGAATTCCGCTTGCGGGGCGGACGCCCCGGCGGCAAGCATGGCAACTAAGCACCACGAACTAACTCCGCAGCTTGAAGACCTGTTTTCCTTCCTCCGTTTCCCCAGCATTTCCACGGATTCCAAGCACGCGGGCGATGTCCGCGCCTGCGCGGAGTGGTTGATCGCCAAACTGGGCGGGATGGGCTTGGCGACCGAACTTCATGACACGCCGAAGCATCCGATCATCGTGGCGAGAAACTCTCACGTCGCCGGTCGCCGGACGGTGCTTATTTACGGCCACTATGATGTGCAGCCGGTTGATCCGTTAGCCCTCTGGACGAGTGAACCATTTGAGCCGGTGATCCGTGAGGGGAAAATCTTGGCTCGGGGTGCCGCCGACAACAAAGGCCAGATGCTCGCCCATGTGTTAGGCGTCGAGAAAACCCTGCGCGAACAGGGCGAACTGCCGGTGAACCTGATCTTTCTGTTCGAAGGCGAGGAGGAAATCGGCAGCCCGAATCTGGCCCCATTTCTACTAGCACATCGCGATGAGCTGAAGTGCGACATCATTGCTATTTCCGACACCGGCATGGTCGCCCCCGGCGTGCCGACGCTCGGCTACGGCCTGCGCGGACTGACTTGTTGCGAGGTGATCCTGCGCGGTCCGCAACGCGACCTCCACTCCGGTCTCTTCGGCGGGATCGTGGCGAATCCGGCCTCCGCCATGGCACGCCTGATCGCGAGTCTCCATGCGTTAGACGGGCGGGTGATGATTGCGGGATTCTATGATCAAGTGCGCCCCTAGAGCCATGGGAACGCACAATGGGGGCGACGATTCCCGGTGTGAGCGATGCGGGCTATCTAGCAGTCACGGGTTCACCCGACTTGTTTGGCGAACCCGGATATACATGAAAGGGTCGGTCCCGGTAATCGAGCACAAGCCATTTCGGTTGGACTCATTTTCACTTCGTCTTCTTGTCAGAAGACGAGGAATCCGCCGGGCCGAAGGTCGGCGACACTCAGCGCGAAGCGGCCGAGAAGGAGCGCGGTGGCGAGCCGCGTCAGCCACGTTCCCGCTCGTGGTATCCGCGCTCCAGCGGTTTCATAGGTTACGCATCCGAAAACGGTTTGCGCCGGCACCCTGACCTGCCTACAAAAAGGCGCACGCCATGTCCGACAAACCATTTTTCTACCAAGACCCGTATCCGCTCGGTTCGGACACCACCGAATACGAATTGATTAGCTCCGAGCACGTTACGGTTTCGGAATTCGAGGGCAGGCCGGTGCTAAAAATCGCCCCGGAAGCGCTGACGTTGCTGGCGGCGGAAGCGATCAAGGGCATCAATTTCACGCTCCGGGCCTCGCATCTCGCGCAGGTCGCGGCGATTCTCGATGATCCCGAGGCCTCGGAGAATGACCGGATGGTCGCGCTGATGTTGCTGAAAAACGCGGAAATCGCCTCGCACGGAATCCTGCCATTTTGCCAGGACACCGGGACCGCCACCATCGTCGGGAAAAAAGGCCAGCAAGTCTGGACCGGTTGCGACGACGCGGAATTCCTCTCGCAAGGCATCTATCAGACCTACACCCGGGAAAACCTGCGCTACTCGCAGACCGCCCCGCTGACGATGTATGACGAGGTTAATACCAAGACCAACCTGCCCGCGCAGATCGATCTCTACGCCACCGAGGGCGACGCTTACAAATTCCTGTTCGTCAGCAAGGGCGGCGGCTCGGCGAACAAGACGTTTCTCTATCAGGAGACGAAAGCCCTGCTGAATCCCAAGCGGCTCAAGGAATTTTGCCTCGAGAAAATGGCGTCGCTCGGCACTTCGGCGTGCCCGCCCTATCACCTCGCATTCGTCATCGGCGGCACCTCGGCGGAGACTTGCCTCAAGACGGTGAAGCTCGCGTCCACGCATTACTACGATGAGCTGCCGACTTCTGGCAACGAGCACGGCCGGGCGTTCCGCGACATCGAGCTGGAGAAGGAACTGCTCGCGATGGCCCGCGAAATCGGGATTGGGGCACAGTTCGGCGGGAAATATTTCGCGCTCGATGTACGGGTGATCCGGTTGCCGCGGCATGGCGCTTCGTGTCCGGTCGGCATCGGCGTTTCGTGTTCGGCGGACCGCCAAGCCAAGGCGAAGATCACCAAGGACGGGATTTTCCTCGAAAAGCTTGAGAAGAATCCCGGCCGTTTCATCCCGGAAAAATTCCGCGATTGGAAATTCAAGGGCGTGCCGATCGACCTCGATCTCGGGATGGAAGAGACCTTGAAGACCCTCTCGAAATATCCGGTCACCACCGCGCTCGCCCTGAGCGGAACCATCATCGTCGCCCGCGACATCGCCCATGCGAAGCTCAAGGAGATCCTCGACGACACCGGTGATCTGCCGGATTATTTCAAGAAATACCCGGTCTATTACGCCGGTCCGGCCAAGACGCCGGTGGGGTTGCCATCGGGTTCCTTCGGCCCGACCACTGCCGGGCGGATGGACGGTTACGTCGATCTTTTCCAAGCCAACGGCGGCTCGATGGTCATGCTGGCCAAGGGCAACCGTTCAAAACAAGTGACCGACGCCTGCCAAACCCACGGTGGTTTTTACCTCGGCTCGGCGGGCGGCCCCGCAGCCTTGCTCGCACAGGAACACATCCGCTCGCAAGAGGTGGTCGCTTTTCCAGAACTCGGGATGGAAGCGGTCTGGAAAATCACCGTCGAAAATTTCCCCGCGTTCATCCTCGTCGATAGCAAGGGCAACGACTTTTTCACCACGCTGAATTCTTGCCCGGTGTGCCATTGAGGACAATTCCTAAAGTAAATGCATTGCAAGCGGGTTTTGCGACGTTACCTTCCGCCAACAACAACACTAAAATTATGGGATCATTTGGAATGCAGGAGATGGTTGTGATTTTCATCATAATCTTGTTGCTCTTCGGAGCGAAAAAGTTGCCTGAACTCGCTCGCGGGATCGGCAAAAGCATGGGTGAATTCAAGAAGGCGCGCGACGAATTCGAACACGAAATCACCCGCTCCGAGACCGAGACCCGCGTGAAGGAAGTCCCGGGCAAAGAACCCCGCGACTCCTGATTTCGCAATGCGGCTTCAGGCTTTTGCCACTTCGATTGAGAATCACGCCCCAAGGTTTCTTGGGGCTGTTTTCTGTGCAGTCGCCCTGTTTGCCAGTTCCGCTTGCAATAAAAAGAGCACGCCGGATTGGGATACGCCCGGCGGGAAAACTCCAACCACCGCGCCGGTTGAATTGCCCCCAACGTTGCCAAAAGCTGCTTCGACCGAGACCGAGGATCCGCTTGCCGATGAAGCTCTGGAATCGCAGGCACCCCCTGCGGACTCAACTGAAAGCGCGGTGTCCGGGGGCCTGCGCTTCATCACCTACAACGTCGAGAACTGGCTGACGATGGACCGCTACGTCGGTGGGAAAAATCTCAAAGGCGCTCCCAAGCCCGAAACTGAAAAGAAGGCAGTCGTCGAAATCCTCGCCCGTCACGCTCCCGATGTCATCGGGCTTTGTGAAATCGGCGGGGCCACCGATCTTGCGGAAATCCAGCACGACCTCAAGGCGGCGGGCCTCGATCTGCCCCACTCGCACTACACCGGTGGCTCGGATCCCGCCCGCCATCTCGGGCTGTTGTCCCGCTTTCCGATCACTTCCACGGCCAAGCCTGCGGAAACGGAATACCAGCTCGCCGGCCAAACCTTCGCGATCAACCGCGGGATACTTGATGCCACCATCGTCGCCCACGGCAAGCCCTACCGCTTTGTCGGAGTTCATTTGAAATCCAAGCGCGACAGCGCGCAAGGCGACCAAGAGGCCATCCGGCTCCATGAAGCCCGCTTGTTGCGCCGTCATGTGGACTCGATTCTCAAGGCGAATGCGGACGCGCGGGTCATCGTTTACGGCGATTTCAACGACACCCGGGCGACTCCCGCGATCAAGACGATCACCGGGAAATACAACGATCCCACCTATCTAACCGCCATCCCGGCGAAGGATTCCCACAACGACGCGTGGACCCACTATTGGGCGTTGCATGACATTTACTCACGCTTCGACTTCATTATGGTCACTCGCGGCCTTCGCAAGGAGGTGATCTTTTCCGCCGCGAAAATCATCGACGATGCGGAGTGGGACAAAGCGTCCGATCACCGGCCGGTGATGGCGGTCTTCAAGTGATCGGACTCTTTCTCTCGGCATGCATCAAAAATGCCGCTCACATCATTCCTTGCCGCAGCCGGTAATTTCTTGGCGAGAACCCGGTGACTTTGCGGAATTGGCGGGTGAAATAGTTGCTGTCGTTGAAGCCGACGTCGAAGGCGATCTCGGTGACCCGGCGGTCGCTGTGGCGCAGCAGGCTGCACGCCCGGTTGATCCGCTGGCCGATGACCCAGGCCAGCGGGGAGGTGCCGGTGGCGGATTGGAAAACCCGCAGGAAGCTGCGTTGGGACATGTGGGCGATGCTGGCCAATTCCTCCAGATTCACCTCACGGTGAATGTTGCGCTCCAGATGGGAAAGCGCCTCGCCGATCCGCAACAACGCCTTGTCATCCGGTGACGGGCTGCCGCTATAACAGCGCGAAAGCTGGCCGATGATTTGCATGAACGCCGCCATCGCCATGAAGCCGAAGCCGGGTTCGCGGGCTTTCAGCTCGAATTCCAGTCGGTCCGTTAGCTCGATGATCTGGGCCATGTCCTTGCCGTTCAAATGCAGCCTGCCCTTGGTTGGCTGGCGGTTCCGGCGCGAGGGTTCGAGGGTAAACAACGCGTGATAGCCCGCCACCGACGGCAAATCGAGCAGGCCCATCTTGAGCCGGCTCGGCTGATAGAGGATGTTCACCAGCCGCAGGTTTTCGAGGTCGCGGTATTCGTGTTCCCTGGGGCCGGCGATGACGAACACGTCGCCTGCGGTTAGTTCCCACGAATCCTGGCCGGTCACATGCAGGCATTTTCCGCCGGTCACGATCACTAGCTCCTCGAACTCGTGGGCGTGGGGTTCGAAGAGTTCCTGCGGCTCCCGCCGTTCCACGCTGATCGGGAAGCCGTCGGGGGTGGAACCATTCGTCGATTTTGAGGATGCGTTTCACTGGCTGGATCGTGCTTGTTTTTGGCCAAACTGTGGAGGTTTTTCTGCGGCGTTCGACCCAGACTGACCGGGCTTCTTTGGAAAAACCCTCTGCCATGGCCAAATCTTCGAAATCCATCTCCCAGTCCTACAAGCTCGCCCAAGCCCAATACGCCGCGCTCGGTGTCGATACCGACGCCGCGATGGCCAAGCTCGCGGGCATCCCGATTTCCCTGCACTGCTGGCAGGGTGACGACGTCGGCGGCTTCGAAAACTCCGGCGAAGGCCTCAGTGGCGGGATCGCGGTGACCGGCAACTATCCCGGCAAGGCCCGCACGCCGGATGAACTCCGCGCGGATTTGGAACAAGCGCTTTCGCTCATCCCCGGCAAGCACCGGCTGAACCTTCACGCGTTCTATGGCGAGTTCGGCGGGAAAAAAGTGGATCGCAACGAAATCGCGCCGGAGCATTTCGCCAACTGGATCGCCTGGGCGAAAACCAACGGCTTGGGCATGGATTTCAATCCCACCTGTTTCGCCCACCCGAAGGCGGCGGATGGCTTCACCTTGTCCCACCCAAAAAAGGCGATCCGTGATTTCTGGATCGAGCACTGCATCGCCTCCCGCGAGATCGGCGCGGCGATGGGCAAAGCGCTCGGCTCGCCCACGGTGACGAATGTCTGGATTCCCGACGGCTACAAGGACACTCCGGTGGACCGGCTCGCTCCGCGCCAGCGTCTATCCGATTCGCTCGATCAGGTGTTCGCGAAAAAATTGAATCCGAAACACCACCTCGACGCAGTCGAGTGCAAGCTGTTCGGGATCGGCAGCGAGAGTTATGTGGTCGGCTCGCACGAGTTCTACATGGGCTATGCGATCAAAAACCAGAAGCTGCTCTGCCTCGACGCCGGCCATTTCCACCCGACGGAAGGCATCGCCGACAAGCTGAGCTCGGTCCTGATGTATGTGCCGGAAATCCTGCTGCATGTCAGCCGCGGCGTGCGTTGGGACAGCGACCACGTCGTCATCCTGGACGATGCATTGCAATCGATCACTGCGGAACTGGTGCGCAACAAACTGCTAGCCCGCACCCACATCGGCTTGGATTTCTTCGATGCCAGCATCAACCGCATCGCCGCCTGGACGATCGGCACCCGCAACACGCTCAAGGCGCTGCTGATGGCGCTGCTGGAACCCGCCGCCCTCCGCGACGCGGAAAAATCCGGCGACTACACGTCCCGCCTCGCGCTGATGGAGGAGACCAAGAGCTTGCCATGGGCCGCCGTTTGGGATGCCTATTGTGAGCAGCAAAACGTCCCGGCAGGCACCGCCTGGCTGGCCGAAGTGAAGCACTACGAAAATACTGTGTTGGGCAAGCGAGCCTGATAAGACAAGCCCAGCCGAGTGAAAACCCTCTTACAACTCACCGATATCCAGAAGTCCTTCGGTGCCGTCCGGGCACTCAAGGGCGTCTCGTTCGAGCTCCTCCCGGGAGAAGTCCACGCCTTGTTAGGCGAGAATGGCGCGGGCAAATCCACGCTCATCAAGGTGATCACGGGTGCCCATCAACCGGACGGCGGCACGCTCGTCGTCGCGGGTGAAGAGGTTTCCCACCTGACTCCTTCCAAGGCCCGCGAGCTGGGGATCGCTTGTATCTACCAGCAGCCGGCGTTGTTCCCTGATCTAACCGTGGCGGAGAACATCGGCCTGCGTTTGAAGAAAACCGGGCTGTTCAGCCGCGTCCGGTGGGCGAACCAACGCGTGCAAGCCGTCGAGTTGCTCCACCGCATGGGCGCGGAGATTTCGCCCGACGCGGAGGTCCGCGCGCTGTCGATGCCGGAGCAGCAACTGGTGGAAATCGCCTGCGCCCTGGGATCCGGCGCGCGCATCGTCGTCATGGACGAGCCGACCGCCTCGCTGACCCAGAAGGAACAACACCTGTTATTCAAAGTCGTCCGCGACCTGCGCACCAGCGGGGTGGGGGTGGTTTACATTTCCCACCGGCTTGAGGAAATTTTTGCCCTCGCCGACCGCGTGACGGTTCTGCGCGATGGCGAGAGCGTGGGCACCAACGCCGTTGACACACTAACCGAGTCCGCGATGATTAAACTGATGGTCGGCCGCGTGGTCTCTTCGATCTATCCGCCGTCCGAGGGCGAGGCTGGCAAGGTGGTGCTGTCGCTGAACAATCTCGGCTGCGCCGCCAGCGGCGTGAGCGGAGTGACTCTGGATGTCAGGGCCGGGGAAATCGTCGGGATGGCCGGCCTCGTCGGCGCGGGGCGCACCGAGTTGGCCCGCATCCTTTTCGGCATCACCCCGGCGGACTCCGGCGGGATTTCCCTGAATGGCGAAAAAATTTCTATCAGTAGCCCGCGCGAGGCGATTGCCCGTGGCATCGCCTACGTCCCGGAAGACCGCCGCCGCCACGGGGTGATCCTGGAAATGCCCATCGCCCACAACATGACCATGGCGATCCATCCGAAATTTTTCCCCGGCTCAATCCTGCGGTGCAAGGCGGAGAGCCTGTTAGCCAAAGATTTCATCCGCGATCTCGGGATCAAGGCCTACGGCCCGGACGCCCCCGGCGGCAGCCTGAGCGGGGGCAACCAACAGAAGGTGAGCGTCGCCCGTTGGCTGGCGACGAAGCCGAAACTGCTGATCCTCGACGAGCCGACGCAGGGCGTCGATGTCGGCGCGAAAAGTGAAATCCACAAGATCATCCGCGGTCTGGCCAAGGACGGTCTCGCGGTGCTGCTGATTTCCAGCGACCTCCCCGAAGTGCTTGGCATGAGCGACCGCGTCGCCGTCATGCGCGGCGGCAAGCTGGTGGAACTGATCGACAAGCAACACGCCGACGCGCACACGGTCATGGCCGCCGCGCTCGGGACCAACGGAAAGGACGCCGACTGATGAACAAATATTTCCGCGAACTCACCGTGGCCGCCGCGCTCGGCCTGCTGATGTTAGGGCTGGCAGTTTTCGCCCCGCACTTCTTCCAGTTCCAGCCGCTCATTTCGCGGCTCACCTCGCAGATGCCCGCGCTGGTCGCGGCCATCGGCATCGCGCTCATCATCATTTCCCGGCAGATTGATATTTCCATCGGCGCGCAATTCAGCATGTGCGCGATCATCGCCGGGGTCACCGCCGCGTCTGGGCAGCCGCTCGGCGTGGCGATCTTCGCGGCGCTCGGTGCCGGGGCGCTGATGGGCGTGCTCAATGGCGTGCTCGTCGCCTACCTCGGGCTGCCCAGCATCGTGGTCACGCTGGCGACGATGGTCACCTGGCAGGAAGCCTTGCGCCTCTGGCAGCAAGGCCGGTTGTTACCGCTGCCCGCAGGCATCCAATGGTTCGGCCTTAGCCAGCCGGCTGGCCAAGCGGTCGTGATTTCGCTGACGTTCATTCTCCTGATAGGCGCGGCGTGGGCGATGAAGAATCTATCCGCCGGGCGCTTCGTTTACGCCACCGGTACGGATGCCGAGGCCGCGCGTCTCGCCGGCATCGATCCCAAGTGCATGACCTTCGGCGTCTTCGTCCTAATGGGAATCCTTGCGGGACTCGCCGCAGTCCTCAACATGGTGCAGTCCCCGCAGGTCCAGCCGAATTGCGGCGAGGGGCTTGAACTCAAGGCCATCGCCGCCGCCGTGGTCGGTGGCGTGGCGATCAGCGGCGGCCGCGGCACGCTGTGGGGGGTGTTGTTAGGAATGCTGCTGCTCGCCAACGTGAACCCCGCGCTCACCCATTTCCACCAGCCGCCCTACTGGGAAAAGGCCATCCAAGGTCTCGTGATCCTGCTCGCCGTAGTGGCCGATGGAATCCGCAGCCGGAAAAGCAAAACCTAACCGCCATGTCCAATCCACGGTCATCCTCTTTCAAATCCCTGCTCGCCCGCCATGAGGCGGTGCTGGTGCTGGTGATCCTCGTCGAGGTGGTGCTGTTCCAGACGCTGGGGAAAAATTTCCTCATCGGCCGGAACATTTCCAACGTCTTCCGCCACTCGGTGGAAATCGGCCTGCTCGCCGTCGCGATGACGCCAGTGATCCTGACCGGCGGGATCGATCTATCAGTCGGCTCGATGATGGGCCTGTGCGCCGTCCTGTTCGGGATGATGGTCAACAGCTTCGGCCTCGATCCATGGGTCGCCGGTCTCGCCGCCATCGCCTTCGGAGCCTTGGGTGGCGGCCTCAATGCGGTGCTGATCACTCGCCTGAACCTGCCGCCGTTGATCGTCACGCTCGGCACCTTCTCGCTCTTCCGCGGACTCGCGGAAGCCCTCACCAAGGGCGCGGAATCCTATTCCGGGTTTCCTCCATCCTTCCTCGCTCTGGGAAATGCCGACATCGCCGGACTTCCCGCGCAGATCTGGGTGTTCTTCGCGGTCGCTGCGGGGATCTGGGTGTTAGTCCATCACACGACGTTCGGTCGCTCGTTCCGCGCCATCGGATTTTCGCCGGAAGGCGCGCGCTATGCCGGCATCCCGGTCGCCCGCAACACCAGCCTCGCTTACATCATCGCCGGAGCCGTCGCGGGTCTGGCCGCCGTGATCCTCGTCTCCCGCTTGGGCGAAGCCCGCGCGAACGCAGGCATCGGTTACGAATTGCTAGCCATCACTGCGGTGGTGCTCGGTGGCGTGAGCATTTTCGGTGGCTCGGGCACCGTGGCCGGAACCTTGTTAGGCTGGGTGGCGCTCGCCATTCTCAACAACGGCCTCACCCGCATTTCCGACTACCGAATCATGGACCAGCCGGTGGCCAGTGTCGCCCGGGAGCTGACCGGCCTGCTGACCGGCCTGCTGCTGCTCGCCGCCCTAGCCATCGGAGCCTCGACAAAAACGCTCGCCGTCCGCCGCGCGCGCAAGCAATCTCTTTCAAAGCCCACCTCAAATCCAGCAACCTCATGAAACGCAAAACCTTCGTCGCCGCCCTCGCCCTCTTCGCCACGCTTCCTTTCATTTCCTGCAGCAAGTCGGAATCGAAAAGCAAGCTCACCATCGCCTTGCTTCCCAAGAGCAAGGGCAACCAATACTTCGTCATCTGTGAAAAAGGTGCCCGCACCGCCGCCGCCGAACTCGGTGCCGAACTCAAGTTCGACGGCCCTATCAACTCCGATCCCGCCAAGCAAAACGAGATCGTCGAAAACTGGATCACCGATGGCGTGGACGTGATCGTCGCCGCCTGCGAGAACAAAGACTCGATTTCCACCGCGCTGAAGAAGGCTCAGTCCGCCGGGATCAAGGTCGTCACTTACGATGCGGACGCCCAGCCCGACGCCCGCACGTTCTTCGTCAATCAGGCCACCGCCCAGGGCATCGGCGAGCAACTCATCGACACCGCCGCCTCTCTAACCGGCAGCGAGGGCGAGTTCGCGATCATCACCGGCACCCTGACCGCCGCCAACCTCAACGAGTGGATCAAATACATCAAGGCCCGCCAGGCGAGTATCTATCCGAAAATGAAGCTGGTGGGCATCAAGTCCTGCGAGGACCAGAAGGACAAGGCCCAGCAGGAAGCCACCAACCTCCTCAGCGCCTATCCGAATTTGAAGGCCATCATCGGCGTCTGTTCGCCCTCCGTTCCCGGTGCCGCTGAGGCGGTGAAGCAAGCCGGCAAAACCGGCGCGGTGAAAGTCGTTGGCCTCGGCTTGCCGAGCGAAAACCGGGCCTACGTCAAGGAAGGCGTCACCCATGCCGTGATCCTCTGGAACGTCGAGGAGTTAGGCTACCTATCCGTCATGGCCGGTGCCGCCGTCGCGAAAGGCGAGTTGGTTGCGGGTGCCAAGGAGTTCAACGCCGGCAAGCTCGGCGTCAAGGGTGTCAGCGGCGACAACATCATTCTCGGCAAACCCTTCGTTTTCACCAAGGAGAACATCGACAAGTTCGACTTCTAACATTCCACGCCGCAGCTCATGACTGGTTTTCCCTGAGTCATTGCCGCCGCATTGTTGGGCACCGCACTCGTTGGCAGGGCGCTCCCGCCGAACCTCGCCGGAGTGGCTGAAAAGAACCCGCTAACCGGCTTGGTCATCCAGCCGAAACGCATCGTTCGGAAGTCGGGCCAAGGCATCTCGAATTCCGAAAACCTGCTCAATCTCGGAAGCATCCCGGAGCTTGCGGATCCGGTTCTGCGGGTTATTGCCTCCAAAACAGAACCGATGCGTGTGATCACCATGCATCTCGACCGCAACATGAAAGGCTTACTATGAAACTTACCGTAGATCGCGAAGCAGACGCACTTTACCTCGACCTCGACGAAGCTCCCGCCGCCGAAAGCGAGGAGATTTCCCCCGGCGTCATTCTGGATTACAACGCCGAAGGAAAAGTCGTCGGCATCGAAATGCTCTACCTCTTCAAGCGGGTTTCACCCGAAAAAATCGGGCGCATTCAGCTCGAAACCGTCGGGGCGTGACCCTCGCCAAGCAAGCAACCCCCGCCGCCGACATGAGCACCTTGGAGCGCGAGATCGACGAACAGGTTTACGCCCTCTACGGCCTGACTCTGGAGGAAATCGCCATCGTGAAGGGCACCGCCCCATGAACCCGCCGAGCGAGCGCCGGTTCCCCGCCTCCCGTTGGCCAAAGCCGATGCCGGAGCCAGCCTATCCGCATGCGATGACGCACAGGCAGGCCCTGGAGTGCGTTTCTTGAGAGCCAAAGGCCCGGCCCCATACCAGCCCAGGGCAACGCCCTGGGTAACCCGTCGTAAAAATCACCTGTGCCCTGAAGGGGCGGCCCAAGCGCCACGCCCGCAGATGTCCCGCTCCTTCAGGGCTTATTGGGATTGGAACCCGAACCCCCGGGCGTGGCCCTGGGCTGGTATGGGGCGCACCGTTGGTGCTGAAGATACGCAGCGCGACTTCCTCAGTTTGATCAACTCGCCCAGACTCACCCCGAAGAACCCAATCTGGAATTCTGGTTTGCCCGGCACTTGCAGGAGCCGCTCGGCTAGGCCCACTGGGAGAACTTCCTCACGGCCATCCAGCGTGCCATCGAGTCCTGCAAGACGACGGGTTTTGAGGCTGAACACTATTTTCGGGGCGTCACGAAAATGGTCTCCCTCGGTAGCGGTGCAGAACGCCCCATCGAAGACTTCATGCTCACCCGCTACCTCATCGGCCAAAACGGCGACCCGAGGAAGGAGCCCATCGCCTTTGCCCAGAGCTACTTTGCCGTGCAATCGCGCAGGCAAGAGTTGAGCGGTGATGAGATGGAAGAACAACGCCGCCTCGCCATTCGCGCCTACTGGTTCGCCGCGCAAGAAATCACATGATCACCCATTTCGAATTCATCAAATCCTCTCCATTTAGGACTTCATGGGCTGGCTGGGATGGACTATTCCCCTGTCCATGATTCTTGAACCGATGATCGGAGTGATGGGTGGCAGCGGACTTTATGAAATCGAGGGCTTCGAGGATATCTCGGACCAGGCGATCCGGACGCCATTTGGAGATCCTTCGGACAAGGTGATCACGGGCCGCATCGGCGGTCGGCGGATTTGCTTTTTGCCACGGCACGGAGTGGGGCACCGCTTGTTGCCGCATGAAATCAATCACCGGGCTAACATTTGGGCGATGCGCTCGTTAGGCGTGCGCTGGTTGATTTCGGTGACTGCGGTCGGCAGCCTGCGGGAGGAAATCGCCCCGCGCGACATCGTCGTTCCCGACCAATTGATCGACCGCACCGGCACTGCGGCGAAGCACACGTTTTTCGGAAATGGCATCGCCGCGCATGTCGGTTTCGCCGATCCGTATTGCTCGGATTTGAGAGGAAAGCTGCTTGCCACTGCGCGCTCACTCGGCGCGAAGGTCCACGACGGCGGTGCCTACCTCTGTATGAACGGCCCGGCGTTTTCCACCCGCGCCGAGGCGAATTTTCACCGGCAGATCGGCGCGGACATCATCGGGATGACCAATGGCCCCGAGGCCCGGCTCTGCCGCGAGGCGGAAATCGCGGCGGCGGCACTCGCCTTGGTGACCGACTACGATTGCTGGAAAGATGACGAAGCCGCAGTCGAGGTGGGGACCGTGATCGAAAACCTGCATGCCAACAGCGCGCTCGCGAAACGGATTATCCGCAGCGCCGTCGCCACCATTCCGGAAACTCCGGACAGCCCGGCCCACCGGGCGCTCGATACCGCGATCATGACGCCGCGCGACCTGTGGCCGCGAAAGACAATCGAGGATCTTGCGCCGATACTTGGGCGGTTTAAGTAGTCTAGGACTTCAGTCCGTTCTTCAATTCTCCGGAAGGATCGGACTGAAGTCCTCGACTACTTTCGGCTTGGTGTTGACCGGATTGCGCGGCGGGCTTAGGCAGTGGCCGACACAATTTACCCATTATGGAACCCACAACCACAGCATACGGAACCTGGAGCGGCGGACGCTTCATGCACTTTGGCGAAACCTTGTCGGAGGCGCGGTTCATCGGCTGCATCGAGACCGCCTATCAGGCGGGAATCCGCACCTTCGTCACTTCCGACGTCTATGGCAACGGCAAGGCGGATGAGTTGTTAGGCGTGGCGCTCAAGGGCATCGACCGCAGCACTTACAGTCTGGTGGGGATGATCGGCCACGATTTTTACGAAGGCCAGCGGGACGGCAGCCGGGGCTATCCGCGCTTCACCGATCCCGCGCTGCGTGGCCCGGAAGGCTACGCCGATTTCGTGAAAATGGCCTGCGGCAAGGAACTCGAACGCTGCGGCAGCGACAAGTTCGACCTGCTGATGCTCCACAACCCGGATGAACTCGGCTACACCAGCGAGGCCCTCTGGCAAGCCTTGGAGGGAGCGAAAACTGCGGGCCTAACCGACCGCCTCGGCATCGCCCCCGGCCCGGCCAATGGCTTCTCGCTCGACCTCGTCGGCTGTCTCGAAAAATTCGGCGCGTTGATCGATTGGTCGATGCTGATCTTGAATCCGCTGGAGCCGTGGCCCGTCGGCCTGATCTTGCCGATCTGTGAGAAATACGGCGTCAAGGTGATGACCCGCGTCGTCGATTACGGCGGCGTTTTCCATGACGACATCGGCGGGCCTGAGCACAGCTTCAAGCCGGGCGACCATCGCACCTATCGGCCGGAAGGCTGGGTCCAGCACGGCATGGCAAAGGCCGACCGGATGCGTCCGCTCGCCGATAAATACAACCTAACGCTCCTGCAGTTCGCCTGCATCTGGAACCTCAGCCATCCTGCGGTGGAAAGCGTGGTGCCCACCTTCATCCAGGAAGCCGGCGAAGGCGCACGCTTGATCGAGGACAAGATCCGCGAGTTTGCCAAGCTGCCGGATGTTAGGTTCACCGGGGAAGAAGTGGAGTCCATCCGCCAGATCGGCGACAATACCGGCTGCATGACGCTCAAAGGTGCCAGCAAACGCCACCAAACCAGCGAACGCCCCGACGAGTGGCCGATGCGCGAGGATCTGCTGGAATTGGCTGAGCGGAACGGCTTGGGCTCGGAGTGGTGATAGCAACCACCCGAGGCCGACATCATACGGCTCGCTCAGAGGCACCCAACGAACCCGCCCAGGTTTATACATAAGTCCGAAGCGGCAGGATCAAGGCGGGGCGATGCACCAACCCCACAAGGAGGGGCGAAACGTGTTCGCCCATGGCCATGAGGTGACAATGGGATGCGCGGATGCGCATCTCATTGGCCTTCCATGGTCACGGCGGACACGTTCCGCCGCTCCGTGAGCAGATGGCGCGTCTGCACGAAGGAGATCTCGTGACTTGTGTATAATACCCAGGCCGTCGGCTTGGAAGCGCGAACTCCGGGCACTTGCTTGGCGGCATCAGGTGTAGGCGGTAGCGTCCTTACTTTTGGCAAACGGTCTAAATCACCCGCGACCACAGCACCTTGAGGTAGCGGGATTCGGGATAGTTGGAGAGCGTCGGATGATCCGGCCCGGCACCGGTGCGGTCGAATGTTTGGAGCCGTTTGTTCCGGCGGTGGGCGGAGGTGATCACGATTTGCTCGAACTCGCCCGCGCCTAACATACCCGAGCACGAGCAGGTCACGAACAGTCCTTCCGGGGCGACGAGTTGTAACGCCAGCTTGTTCAGGTCGGCATACTTCGCGGTGCCGATGTCATCCTCGCGGCCGTGGATGAATTTCGGCGGATCGGCGATGACCAAGTCCCAGGTGCGGCCGTTTTCGATCATCGTGCGGGCCCAGGTGAAGGCGTCGGCATGGGTGAATTTTACCCGTGCGTGGTTGAGGTTGGCGTTGCGCTTGGCCATCGCGATGGCGGTTTCATCGAGGTCCACGCCGGTGACGTCCTCCGCTCCAGCCAGGGCCGCGGAAATCCCGAAGCCGCCGGTATAACAGCAGAGATCCAGCACGGTCCGCCCGTCTGCCAGAGCGCCGAATTTCTTCCGGCTGTCCCGCTGGTCGCAGAAGAATCCCGTCTTGTGGCCTTCGGAAAAATCCACCTCGTAGCGCACGCCGTGCTCGCGGATTTTCACCGATCTAACGTTGTCCGACTCCACCCCGCCGCGACGCGGGATGTTTTCGATCCGCGCCAAATCTTCGTCCACGCCGACGACCACGCGCTTGGTGTCGAAGCATTCGTGGAGCAACGGCAGCCATTTCGGCAAGCGCTGCCACGCTGCTAGATTGGTGATTTCCACCGAGAGCACGTCGGCGAATTTGTCCGCCACGATGCCCGGCATGAAATCGGCGTCGCCGTGGATCGCGCGATAGCTGTCGGTTTGCGCGTCCAGTTTGAGCACCTCGCGCCGCAGCTTCGCCGCGCGGCGGATGGCATTTTCAAAGAATGATTCGTCCTCCAGTTCCTCCAGCGAGTGGCTCACCACCCGCAGCGGCATGCGCGATTTCGGGTTCCACAGCGCCCAGCCGAACGGCGTGCCTTCTTTCCCTAACACGAGGACGAATGACCCCGGCGTCGCGTCGCGGGAAACCTCGCCGATCATCTTCGGCCAGATCGAGGGGTGGAACGTTTGATACTTGAGTTGGACAGTCGGCACGGCGGGAACGAATGCTGAAATCGCCCGGGACTCAAGGCCGGACGTTGGAAATTAGAGGATTTTAACCGCAGATTAACGCAGATGGACACAGATAAGAGGAAGAAGTTGAGGGTTGGGAGTGAGAATTTCCACTCTTCATCATCCCATCTTCCATCTGCGTTTAGCAGCGTTCATCTGCGGTTAAAAAACTCTTCATCAATCGCGCCTGCCTTTTTTCCACAAACCAAGTTTGCCACAGCGCCTGCTTTAGGGAACGGTCCCGCCTCCATGAAAATGCACCGCATCCTCGCCGAGGCCGCCTCGACCATCGCCAAGTCCGTCTTCCGCGAGCACAAGGTCCTCGACCACGAACTCGCCACCGCCTTCGAGGAAAACCCGAAATGGGGCAAGCGCGACCGCAGTTTCATCGCCGAGACCGTCTTCGAAGTCGCCCGCTGGCGGCGTGCCCTGAGTTTTCTCGTCGATAGCGAGGAAACCACCGCCCTCTGCGCCGCCCAATGGGTCCGCATGGGCTACGACATCCCCGAGTGGTGGACCTACAACGGCAAATCCGCCGAGGAAATGAAAGCCCGCGAAGCCGAACTCGCCTCGCAACCCCGCGCCGTCCGCGAGTCGATCCCGGACTGGCTCGACGCCCTCGGTTCTTCTGAACTCGGCGATGCTTGGGACGCCGAACTCGCCGCGCTCAACCAGCGCGCCTCCGTCTTCCTCCGCGTCAACACCCTCCGCACCAGCCGTCCGGAAGCCATCGCCTGGCTCGCCAGCTTCCACATCGTCGCCACCGAAGTCCCCGGCCTGCCCGATGCCCTCGTCCTCGCCCCCGGCAAATCCCTGCCCAAGACCCTCCGCCTCGACGGCCGCGTGGAAATCCAAGACGCCGGCTCGCAGATGATCGCCCCGCTTGTCGATCCCCAACCCGGCGAGCGCATCATCGACGCCTGCTCCGGTGCCGGTGGCAAATCCCTCCATCTAGCAGCCCTGATGAAAGGCGATGGCCGCGTCTTCGGCATGGACATCGACTCGAAAAAACTCGTCGAACTGGAGCGCCGCGCCAAACGCGCCAATGCCAACAAGTGCGTGAAATCCAAGGAAATCACCGCCGCCACCACCACCGACTTCGCGGAAGTCGCCGATCGCCTGCTCATCGACGCCCCGTGCTCCGGCCTCGGCACCCTCAAGCGCCAGCCCGATCTCAAATGGCGGCTCAAGCCCGCCGCCATCGACCGCCTCCGCGGTATCCAGGCCGAGTTGTTGGACAAATACACGGCGATGCTCAAGCCCGGCGGCCGGCTCGTTTACGCCACCTGCTCGATCTTGCCGTCGGAAAACCGTGCGGCCATCGACAAGCTGTTGGCACGAGGCGGCTTCACCCTGCTCGAAGAACGCCCGGTTTCTCCAGCCGGCACGGGGTATGATGGCTTCTATGCGGCGGCGTTGATGAAAACCCCAACCTGACCCGTGGCCGGAAATCCAGGAACCTGTATTCCATGCAAGCCACTCTCGACGTCCCCGGCTGCGGTACGGCGCTTACTCCAAAGTCGATTTCGCCGCGAACTCGGCCTTGGCGGCTAGGCGGCATTCGGCGACGAAGTGGTTGCAGGCTTCACGGCAGAGCAGGGGGATCGCTTCGGATTCCGGAACGTCGCCAACGAGGCCGTTGAAGCGGCTGGCTTCGCTGTCATCCAAGGGAGTTTGCAGATCGATTTGCCACAGGATTTTCTTCGCGCACTGGTGCGCGGGGCCGCAGACTTTCTGGACGAGTTGCTGGGCTCCGGCATCGCTGATCGAGCGGGCGAACTGGTACATTCCGGTTTGCCGGTTGAGTTTGTCGCGCAGCGTTTCGATTTCCAACGTGCCGCCCTGCCGGGCGATGAACAACCCGACGCAGGCCGGGTAAAATTGATCTAGGGCGAGTCGCAGATCCTCGTCGGTTTGGAGCGACATCACCCAGCCGCGCTTGAGATTGATTTGGCCTTTGGTGAAGCGGTAAGTCCCGTCTGCGGCGTAGGTGGAGATGTCGCGCGCGGCGGATGGTCCTTCGTGGAATTCCAATCCTCCAAACGCGGGCTCGCGAGTCAGCTTGACGTCTGCGATGTGGCAAATGATATAACGGCAGTTGCAAGCATTTGTTTGAATCTCAAGTTCGCCGATCCGGTGGATCCCGGACCGGAGCAGATTTCGGAGTGTGGTGGCGATGGGCATGCGTCTTCGGAATAAGAAATAATTTGATTTCAATACGATGAATTAGAGCGATTTATGAATTTTATCAAAATCGGAAATTTGATCCAGAATCACGTCGGCCAACAAGCGTTCGGTGCCGATAGCCGAGCAGTAATAGAGCGTCTTCCCCCTGAGTAAATGTGGGTTGCTGCGGAACACTTGCCGCTGGCTTGAGGCGGCTCCAAGCTCGCTGTCGATGCCAAGAAGCACGGGAATATCCTGAAACGAGTGAAGTCCGTCCGAGATGAAAAACGGCACCACCACCACGTTCGGAGTGGGTGAGATTTGATCCCACCCGGCGATGAAGGGTTGCTCTTCCATGTAGGCGTCGAGCACGGCAGCATAGCCGGCTCCCGAGTTGGCAATCAGCTCGACTTGGTCGCGGATGGCCTTGGTGGAGTTCTGGTTGAGGCCGGTGCCGTGGCCGGTGATGATCAAGGTGGTGGTGGCCGGATCGACTCCGGGAGCGATTTCTTTGGCCCGTTTCAGGATCAGGTCCGTCATCGAGCGATGGACGCCGACGGGCAGGCAGTAGTGAAAGGTTTTGCCCCGGATTGTGGTGGTGGGGCCGGTGAGCTGGAGTTCACGGGGAATGATGTCCTGGGTGAAATAGCCCTCGCTGATGAAATCCGGGACCACGTAAACCTCGTCCGAATCGATCAGGTAGAAGGCCTCCCGCATTGAAGGCTCTTCCTTCCAAAAGCAGCAATGGACTTCGGCAAAAAGCCCGCGTTGGCGGATTTCGTCGGCGTGATCAAAGTAGGGCGTCGAGGAGTCGGGATTTTCGGTGGAACCGTGGCCGACGATGAGAAGGGCACTGTGAGGCTTGGCCGCAATGGACATGGCGCGACGTTGGCAAGGGATGGGTGGAATGCAAGGCAGTAGGGTGGCAGATAAACCGGCCCGATGTGATGCCTAACGCAGACTCTTGGTTTTATGCTCAAAGAAGACTTCACAAGCCGGGTTTTCCAACAGTTCGAGGAGTTCACAAGCGAAGGCTTCGCGCCGGTCTTCCCAAGCTTCGAGATCCGGAGCCGCAACATCCGGTCGCAGACGCGGCTATTGCGCAGCACGATGTCGTAACTCGCCCCAGACTAACGATAAATGGATGGCGTTGAGACGTCGGAACAGCTTGTTGTCGCGTCCACAATCCATCGCGACTTCAAGCTCCTCGAGCGTGCAAGTATCGGGATTAGGGAGGCGAGTCGTCCCTTTTCTTCACGCGGTTTTCCCGTCGGCCTTGGGCTTGCGGAATTTCGGCGGGGCCGGGGGTTTTTCCGGGATGACTTTTTCGAGGGATTCCATCGGCACCCAGCCGCGGGTTTTGGTGGCGAAGGCGACGTAGGCCCAGCGGCCGGATTCGCTGATGATTTCACACAGCGAGCCGGGAGGCGCGTCGATGACTTCGGGCGCGGTGCGCGCGGCGTCGGTGTGGAGCGCGACTTTTTCGGTGATGATGACGGCTTGTTTGGCGACCGGCGCGAACTCGGCGTCGCTGGGGAAATAGCGCCAGCCGAGGACTCCCGCAGAGATCAGCACCGGGCCTAACACCAAGGCCCCAGTGGCGGCGACACGGAGGCGTGCGCCCGGACGGGTGGCCGGAAACACCAGCAAGGCGAGGCCGCAAATCCAGACGCCGGTCCAACAGGCAGCTTGCCAGGTGGCAAGCGGAAACTTGGCGAGCGCGTATTGGTATTCCGGGCGCTGGACGGTGATGGAGCCGTATTTCCGCTCGATGAAGCGGAGGTTCTGGCGGGCTTCCTGGTGGCCGGAATCACGGACGAGGGCGCGGCGATAGTAGAGCGCCGCATAACCGGGGGAGCCGGAGCGGTAACAGGCGTTGCCGATGTTATAAAGCGTGTCGGCGGAGAGTTGTTCGTAGTTTCCGGCTTCCAACCAGAGCTTCAGTGCGTCGTCATATTTGGCGGACTCGTAGGCTTCCAGCGCCTGGCTCGCGACATCGGCGCGGGCCGGGGTGCCGAGGCCGAGGGTGGCGCTCACGACCATCGCGACAGCGGCGTTGCGGAGCAGCTTGAGGATTTGATCGCGGCGGTTTTGATCGAGCACGGTCTTGGGTTTTTCAGTGCGGAAGCAAACTGCATCGCGCTCGGCAAGCACGGCTTGGATCGCCGGGTCGGGATTGCCGCCGAGCCAGCGCTCGATGAAGCTGCCGGCGGCTTTGAGAAACTCCGTGTCATCGGCGGGCTTCGCTTTCCCGATCACGCGAAGCTGTTGGAGCTTCACGTCGCGGACGGGATCTTTCCTGAGGCGCAGGGCCTGACGCATCCAGAATGCCTTGGCGATGAGAGCCAGCGCGAGCAAGCCGCCGATGGCGTGGCCGAGCCACCAGGGCAGCGCGGAACCGGCGGGCTGGGTGAGCTGCGCCGGGCGCAGGGCGGCGAGGATGTCGGTCATGCGCTCCAACGGGACCGGCAGCGTTTGGGCGGGCGCGGAAGTTTTCGCGGCCGGTGAGGTGTTAGGGCTCATTTGCAGCGCGATCGGTCCGGTGATTAGAATCTTGTAGGTCTCGTCCTTGGGGTCGAAATAGACCAACCGGAACGGCGGGATTTCCGGCTTCATTTCCAAGGGCCGGAGTGATTGGTGGAAAATGACGCTGCCGGAAAGCTGGCGGCGTTCATCGCCGCGCTGGTCGGTGGTGGTGCCGTAGATTTTCCAACCGGCGGCGTTCTCGAGTTTCGGCGGATGCAGGGTGTCGAGATTGCCGCTGCCGCTGACGACGAGGTCCACCGTGATCGGGTCGCCTTCCTGCACTGCGGTCGCGGCGGTGCTGGCACTCAGCCGGAACTGGCCGACCGCGTTTTCAAAGCCCTCGGGTGCGCCTGCGGGCAGCGGCTTGGCGTCGAGTTCGAGCTTGGGAACCTGGACATAGATCTCCGGATTCACCGTGCGGGGGAACGGATCCATGATCGTTTCCCGGGTGGTTAGGCGGACTTTGGCCGGGCCGATTCCGATCTTGGCGACGCGCGTCGGGGTGATGGTGCTCGGGTAGGCCACCGACAGGTAGCGCATTCCTAACAAATTGATCCGGTTGGGCCGGGGCGAGGGCTGGAACCGCCAGGCAGTCACGCCGTCTCGCTCGAATTCGGGGATGCCCCAGTCTTCGACGATCATTTCCTCGGGGACGAACAGTTTGATTTCCGTGGGGGTGGTTTCGTTTTCGAATGGCTTGTCATTCAAGACCCGGAACGAGCTGGCGTAGCGGATGGTTCGGCCTCCGGCCTGGATCTCGGACCAATGGAGTTCGTCGGGATTGAAAATCTCGAACTCCAGCGGCTCGGTTAGAGTCTGGGTGCCATCCACCATCACCCCGATCGGCGGGATCACATACCTGCCGATTTCATAACTCGTCACGACGAAATCGAACACATACTCCAGTCTCCTGCCGGGCAGCATCCTCGCCTGAGGGCCTCTGCCGGTGGGCTGGATCGTGGTCTTGGCGACTGCGGGAATCTCCGGCATCTCGGTCGGTTGCCCGCCGGCCACCGAGACTTCCAGCAGTGCTTGCTCGCCGCGGGCGAGAAAGGCGGTGGAGAGCCGGCTGGTGGTCTGGCCGTGGCCGTGGGTGGAGAGGACAGCCCACGCCGCGATGGCGGTTAGAGTCTGGGTGAAATGTTGCCAAGTGTGCATGATGTTACCAATCTTTCTGCGGGCCGCGGAATTCGCGGCGGCCGGGGCTGAGGGCGCCTTTTTCGAGGTCCGCGTTCTCCTTCAAGATCCGGTGGGCGCGTTCCTTGGGCGACTCGTTGGGGTTTTCGCCGTCTTTGTCACAGTCTTTCTTGTTCTTGTCCTTGCCCTTTTTGCCGTCTTTGTCCTTGTCGCCTTGATCGCCCGCGCCGTCTTTGTTTTTGGGATCCTTTTGGCCGTCGCCTTGTTCGCCGGGTTTTTTCTCACCCTTGCCTTCGCCTTCTTTCGGTTTGCCTTCACCCTCCTTCGGTTCGCCGTCGCCTTCCTTCGGTTGGCCTTCGCCGGGTTGGGCCTGTGGCATTGACTGCTCGGCGTCCTGTTTTTCCTGGTCCAGCAATTCCGCCAGCCGCTCGAGATAGGTGAGCGTCATGGCGCGGTTCTTGCCGGCGACCGTGTCCGCAGGAAAGAGAGCCAGCGTGGAATCATAGTGTCTAACGGCGTCCGCCCAGTTGGTGATCAGCGACTCCATCTGGACGTAGCTGCTGGTGTCGCCTTCTTCGGGAGCCTCGGATTCACGCATCTTCGCGAGGGCTTCCTTGACGATGGTGTCGAAGCGATCGAGATCCGGGACCGCCGCGGGGTCGGAGGGATAGGCTTCGCCGGACAAGCCTTTCCAGCCGAGCTGGAACAAGGAGTTTCCCATCCCGAGGTGGCCGCTCGCCTGGACCTTGGGATCGCCCGAGAGCAAGGACTGGCTGAACGCGGTGCGGGCTTCCCGGAAGTCCCCGGCACGGTAGGCGGCGGTCGCTTCGCCGAGGCGGTAGCGGGCTTGGGTCTCGCGGAGTTTCGCGTCGCCGGCGAGTTTGTGGTAGGAATCGCGGGCTTGCTCGTAGTGCTTTCCTGCCAATGCGTCCTTGGCATTGGACGCTTCGCTGGCTGTGGCTTCGGGTAGCGTTAGAAATCCGCCTGCGATGACGATCACGGTCTGGATGCCCTTCCAACGGGTGCCCGCGACGATCGAGACGATGAGGAACAGGATCGCGGGAAACATCAGCCATTGGTAAAATTCGATGGAGATCCGCCGCTCGCGGCCCTCCATTTCAAAGGCGTCCAAACCGACGACCACGGATTTCACCATCGCCGGAATATCCAGTCCCGAGCCAGCGATGGCGAACCGGCCCTTGGTCCCTTCCGCCAGCTTGCGCAACGTGTCGGTTTGCAGGCGGCTGATGACGGTGCGGCCGGAGCGATCCACCATTTGGCCGTTCGGGAAATCGGGATTTGGGACGAAACCGCCGTCTTCCGTGCCGACGCCGATGGTGATCACATAGACGCCGGAGCGCTCGGCCTCGGCGATCATCGCATCGAGTTCGCTGCGGCGCTCGTCGTCATGGATTTCCTCGCCGTCGCTGAGGATGACGAGCGCGTTGTTTTTCTGCCCGGTTTTTTTCAAGGTCTCGGTGGCGAGGTGGACGGCGGCGGTGAGGTCCGAGCCACCCACCGGGGCCCAGGTTTCATCGACCTGCTCGGTGATTTCGCGCACGGCGCTGTGGTCGATGGTCAGCGGGGCATAGACGTAGGGCGTCCCGGCGAAGCCGATGAAGCCGATGCGTTCGTTGGGCATGGCTTCGAGCAGTTCGTAAATGACGACCTTCGCCTGCGTGAGCCGGTCCGGTTTCACATCGCTGACCCGCATGCTTTTGGAAAGGTCGAGGGCGATCATGATATTGCGGCCAAGCGTTTTCTCGGTCCGGGTGCCGGCATCACCGCGCGGTCGGGCAAGCGCGACGATGATGGCCGCGCACGCGGTCAGCAGGAAAAACAATGCGAGCCAGCGGGGCAGGGGACTCCCGCGCTTGAGCAGGGCAGCGCGCAGCCGTGGGGCCACGAAGACCGCCCACTGCTGCTGCCGCAGTCGCGCCGTCAGCAGCGCGCCGATTCCTAACAAAGGAAGCAGGATCAGCAGGGCAAGCCAACCGGGATGGGCGAAGTTCATCGGGTCAGGCGGAAGGTGGAGGGTTCAGGGAAAGATAAACCGCAGAGGCGAAGGCTGCGAGCAGCGTCGCGCCCACGAACCACGGAAACAGCTCGGTATCATCGATGACGGTCAGGCTTTTCGCATCGGTTTTTTCCAGATTGTCGATGGTGGTGAAGGTCTTCTTGAGCGCGGCGAGATCCTGCGCCCAGTAGTGCTCGGCTCCGGTCAGCGTCGCGATTTTCTGGAGCGTGGGCAAATCGAACTCCTGGTATGGAAAGGTCATGATGCTGCGGTCCACCCGGCCTTCCTTGGTGCCGATCGCGACGGTGTAAATTTTGATCCCCAGCGTCTTGGCGTGCTCGGCGGCTTCGAGCGGGGAAATTTTCCCCGAGTTGCTAGCGCCGTCGGTGATGAGGACGATGATCTTGCTTTTCGCATCGCGGGCTTCCAGGCGGACCGAGGCTGCGGCCAGCGCGGAACCGATCGCCGTGCCCTGTTCCTTGACCGTTCCCAGGTCGTTGCGGTCGTTCAGGCGGAGCTCGTCGAGCGCGTTTCTCAGCCACTGGTGGTCGAGCGTGATCGGGCTGGCGTCGCGCGGCCTGCCGGCGAAGGCCACCAGTCCCATCCGGTCTTCCGGGCGGCGGCCGATGAAATCCCCGACCACTTTCTTGGCCACGTCGATGCGCTTCATCGGCACGCCCTCATCCTTGAAATCCTCAATGTCCATCGACAGCGAGACATCGAAGGCGATCATGATATCGATGCCGCTGGCCGAGCGGCTTTGGTATTCATTGCGCCACACCGGGCGGGCCATGGCGAAGATCGCGCAGCATAAGGCGAGGAACGCGAGCGGCAGCCCGAGGCTCCAAGCCAGCAGCCGGACGCGCCGTCCCAAGCTGACCAGAACGGATAGATTCGGGAACACCACCGCCGCCTCCGAGCCGCGGCCGCGGCGCAGCGCGAGCAGCAGCAACCCCGGCAGCAGCAACAGCAGCCAGCCCGGCTGGGCGAAGCGGAAATGTTCGAAAAACGCGCTCATGGCCGCAATCCGTGGTGCAGGGTTTCCAGCAAGGTGTGTGATCCGGCGATCACCTCGGGAGTCGCCATGGCGGGAGTTTCCGCCGCGTATTTCATCGCGGCGAGGCGGCTGAAGCCGAGACCGGCGGAGCTGCGGGCCTCTTCTGAAAAGTGCTTCAACGCCTCGTGGCGGGACACGTATTCCTCGTGCGTTTCGAACAACGCTGGGTCGCCGGCCACGACTGATAGATACCGCCGCAGGATCAGCGACGACAGCACTGCGGCTTCCCGGGACGGCACCGCGCCGATCTTGTCCAAGGCTGCGGCGGCTTCCGCATGGGCGGCTTGCCGGATCGCCAGCGGGTCGATCGCGGCGGTTTTCTTCTTTTTGAAAATCACCAGCGCCAGCAGCGCGACCGCTAACAAGACGGCCGCCGCGATCATCCACGGCTCGACCCACGAGTCGGGAATCAAGGACTCCGGCGACGCGGGTTCCAAGAGTTCGAAGTTGCCGGATTTCTCGTTCATCGCGTTTCTATCCAGAGCGTTTGCGGCCGCGTTTTTTCAGCAGCTTGTGGAGCGCGGCAAGGGTATCGCCGTTGGTGAAAAGGTCCGCAGTGTCGATGCCGTGCTTCTTGAAAATCGCCGCCACGCCTTCCTGTTGTCTGGCCATCAGCTTGGCGTAGCCCATCCGCAGGTTCGGGTTGCCGGTGTTCACCAGCGTTTCGAAGCCGGTCTCGGGATCGATCATCACCACCATCCCGCCCTTCGGCAGGCGGGATTCCAGCGGGTCTAACACGCGCAACGCGATCGTTTCGTGCTTGCACGCCAGCTTGCCGACGGGCTTCTCCAGCGAGTCCGAGAAAAAGTCCGAGATCAGGAACACCAGCGATTTTCGGCGCAAGGTGCGGACTAGGAAATCACAAGCTTCCGCCACCGACGTGCCGGGCTTTTCGGGTTTCGCCACCAGGATTTCGCGGATCATCCGCAACAAGTGGCGGCTGCCTTTTTCCGGCGGGATGAACAGGATCGGCTCGTGGGCAAAAACCAGCAGGCCGACTTTGTCGCCGTTGTGAAGTGCGCTGAAACCCAGCACCGCCGCCGTCTCCGCCGCGACCTCGCGCTTGCTCAGCGACACGCTGCCGTAGTCCGCCGAGCCGGAGACATCCACCGCGATCACCACCGACAACTCGCGCTCCTCGCGGAACTTTCTAACGAACGGGGTGTTCATCCGCGCCGTCACGTTCCAGTCGATGAACCGCACCTCGTCGCCGTGCTGGTATTCGCGGAAGTCGTCGAAGTCCAAGCCCTGACCGCGGAACGACGACAGATATTCGCCGGAAAACGACTCGCGCACCAAGCGCCGGGCCTTGAGCTCAAGCTTGCGCACCCGCGTCATCATTTCCTCGATTTGTGCGTCCGTCAGCATCTCTTTTTCTTCCTCTCAACTCTCAACCTTCAACCCTCAACCTCTTCACGGCACTGCCACCTTGCTCATGATCCGCTCGATCACCGAGTCGGTGGTCATTTCCTCGGCCTCCGCCTCGTAGGTGAGCAAAATCCGGTGGCGCAGGACGTCGAGCGCCATGTCCTTCACGTCCTGCGGCGTGACGAACGCCCGGCCTTGCATGAAGGCGCGCGCCCGGGCTGTTAGTGCGAGATTGATCGTGCCCCGCGGCGAGGCACCGGAGCGGACGAGGTTTTTCAACGACGCATCGACGAGGCCCGGGAAGCGGGTGGTGTGGATGATTTGCACGATGTATTTGCGGATCGCCGGATCGATGTAAATCTGGTTCACCAGCTCCCGCGAACCGGCGACTTGTTCGGGAGTGGCCACCGTCTTCGTCTGATAGGGCGGGGTCGAGGTCGCCATCCGGTCAAGGATGTCCAGTTCCTCATCCTTCGTCGGATAGCCGACCGTCACCTTGAGCAAGAACCGGTCGAGCTGCGCCTCGGGCAACTGATAGGTGCCTTCCTGGTCGATCGGGTTTTGAGTCGCCAGCACGAGAAACGGCTGGGGCAGGGGATACGAGCGGTCGCCCAACGTCACTTGCTTTTCCTGCATCGCTTCGAGCAGGGCGGACTGGACCTTGGCCGGCGCGCGGTTGATTTCATCGGCGAGGATCAGGTTGTTAAAAATCGGCCCCAGCTTCGGCTCGAATTTCATTTCCTGCGGGTGGTAGATCATCGTCCCCACTAGGTCGGCGGGCAGCAGGTCGGGCGTGAACTGGAACCGCGCGAACGACGCGTGCAGCGAGCCGGAAAGGGCTTTCACCGCCAGCGTCTTGGCCAATCCCGGCACGCCTTCCAGCAAGATGTGACCATTGCACAGCAGCCCGATGAGCAAGCGGTCCACCAGCCGTTCCTGGCCGACCAGGACCTGCGCCATTTCCTCCTTCACTGCCTGAATCCAGCCACTCGTTTCCGCGATCCGCTCTTGCAAGGTTTCTGTTGTCATTCGATTTCGTGGCCGGACTCTGGCACGCCAGCGGATCTGTGCAACCGGCAAAGCACCAAAAATCGCGGGAAATCCGCCACCGCGCGAACTGGACTTCGGGTGTCCGCAATGAAATCCGTGACTCAACCGCCGTGGTATTTCAAGCGCTCGTTCATCGTCCTGACCTTGCTAGGCCAACGACGGGATGCCGACGCCCGGATCGGTGTCCGCAGCGTAATCGACGCCGGTTAGGCCGAAGCCGAACAGGCGCAGGAAGCTTGACTGATAGCCTTCGAAATCGCCGAGCTCGGGGAAATTCTCCGTGTTCACTTGTTCCCAACGCTCGCCGACGAGCTGCTGGACTTGTGGGGTCATTTCCCAGTCATCGATCCGGATGCGTCCGGCCTCGTCGGGCTGCGGGTTACCGTTGTAGAGGCGCTCTCGGAGCAGGCGGTCCATTTGCTCGATGGTGTCTTCGTGGCTGCCGTCGGCCTTCATGACCTTGTAGAGCAGCGAGATGTAGAGCGGCACCACCGGGATGGCGGAGCTGGCTTGGGTGACGAGCGCTTTGTTGACGGAAACCCAGGCCTTGCCCTTGAGCGGGGCGAGCTTGGCATCGAGCGCACGCTGGACGCGTTCGAGATCTTCCTTGGCCTTGCCGATGGTGCCATTCTTGTAAATCGGCCAGGTCACCGTCGGCCCGATGTAGGAGTAGGCGACGGTTTGCACCCCGTCTGCCAGGACGCCGGCTTCCAGCAGCGCGTCGGTCCACAGCTCCCAATCATCGCCGCCCATGACGGCGATGGTCTGTTGGATGTCATTGCCCTCGGCGGGTTCGATGGTGATCGCGTTGACCACGCCGGTGGTGGTGTTGAGGTTTTTGTTGGTGTAGCTTTCGCCGACGGGCTTGAGTACGGATTTGTAAACTTCGCCGGATTTTGGATCGGTGCGGCGCGGCGAGGCGAGGCTGTAAACGACCAGATCGACCTGACCGAGGTCCGCCTTGATCGCGGCAATGACCTCCGCTTTCACCGGATCGGAAAAGGCGTCGCCATTGAACGAGCGGGCGTAGAGACCGGCGGCGGCGGCTTCCATTTCAAACGCGCGGGTGTTGTACCAGCCAGCGGTGGCGGTGCGGTCGGCTTCACCGGGACGCTCGAAGAAAACGCCGACGGTCGAGGCATTGGAGCCGAAGGCGGCGGCGATCCGCGAGGACAGCCCGTAGCCGGTGGATGAGCCGATCACCAGCACACGCTTCGGGCCATTTTCGACCAAGCCGCGGCTTCTAACGATGGAGATTTGTTCCGCGACGTGCTTGGCGCAGCCTTCCGGGTGGGCGGTGGTGCAGATGAATCCACGGATCTTCGGTGCAATGATCATATCGAGGCGGAGGGTATCGCTGGCGGGCAGGGTGGCAACTGTTTTTGCCAAGGCCGGGCGAAGAGGATTTTGCCGGTTAGGAGAAGGGACGAGACGCCGATGCCTCCTATTTTGAGAGTTGCAAGGGACGGTTCCGCCCCGGATGCTGGCCCGGCAATGGCGCAGTGGTTCTACGGGGAAAACGGGCAGCAAGCGGGTCCCATCGAGGACGCCGGGTTGCACGCTCTCGTCGCGGCGGGGCAGATCGGCCCGGGCACCCTGTTGTGGCGTGAGGGCATGCCGCGCTGGCTGACGCTCGACCAACTCCGCGCGGACGGCGGGATTTATCTAACCACGCCACCCCGGCTCGCCGGCCCCGGAATGATGAATCCCACCACCTCGGGGCTGGCGATCGCGAGTCTCGTGTGTGGCATCGTGGGTTTGGTGACCTGCATGCTGATCCCGGGAATCCCGGCGGTGATTTGCGGCCATCTGGCGATGAACCAGATTGCAAACTCGCCCACGCCGATGGTCGGTCGTGGCATGGCGCTTGCTGGCTTGGTCTGCGGCTATCTCGCCGTTCTAATGTTGCTCTCGTTCATCGTGACGATGACTTTCTCGTTCGCCAGCATCCGCTAAACTGTTATCCCTAACCGCACATGCAATGGTTCTATTCAAAAAACGGCACCCAACTCGGCCCGGTCGAGGAGAGTGAACTTCGCGCGAAACTTGCTTCTGGTGAAATCTCCACCGCGGATCTGGTTTGGCGGGAAGGCATGGCCGACTGGCTGGCAGCGGCG
>JANMJJ010000143.1:0-20343 GCA_031371325.1 Akkermansiaceae bacterium
CCTTGACTCACGATGAAGAGATTGGCCGTGGCGGCTTCGCAGAGATGGCCGCGCGTGTTGGGAAAAACCGTTTCGTCGAAACCCTGCCGCCGGGCGTGGTCGAGCGCGACTAGGTTTTCGGCGTAAGAGGCGCATTTCAACCCGGCTAACGGCGAGCGCTCGTTGCGCGGCCATGGTGAAAGACATGCGCTTAGACTGGCGGGTGGCTCGCTGGCAGGCAGCGCGGTCATCCAGACAAGGCGGTCGCTTCCGGGCGTCAGATCGTGGATCGGCCCGCTGCCTGCGGTGATGGCGAGCCGGATTCTGGCGCGTCCTGCGGTGAGATCATTGCGGACTAACAACTCAGCCGCCGTATCAAGGAAGTCCGGGATGGCAAGGCCCCAGCCGAGTCTGCCGCAAGCTTGCTGGAGACGCGCGAGATGCCGGCCGGCGAAGACCGGTGTGCCGTCGAGAGCGAGGAGGGTCTCAAACAGACCGAGCCCGAGCATCGTTCCCCGGTCCATCGGCGAGGAAGGAGAATTGAGGAAATCAAACCATTGGCCGTTGCACCAGAGCTGAGTCATGAGTGGTGATTCTGGACGCAGCTCGGTGGTTGTCGAGGTAATGAAAAAGGCCAGCCGGACAGGCTCCACTGGAGGGCTGCGTCGTCGTGTAGGGTTTCATGACACGCAAGCCTTCGAGAGTCTCAGGCACCGGCTACCACCACCACATCGCCAATCCCTACGCCGCCCTGCGCCTGCTCAAAAAAACCCCGCCGCAAATCGACTAACCAGACAACCGCCCTAGGAGGCCAACCCTCCTTACTGGGTTGCGCTGGCGGGAAATCTTGCAAAGACTCTTCCGCTTTGTGAAATTTCAAGCAGATGACGGCCTTTCTCTTCAGTTGTGACTATGCGACCTGCGCGGTGCCGGAGGCTTACCGGGAGATTTTCCGCGGGTCCGAGGACATCGTGGGATCGACCGAGGGTTGGGAGCCGGGGGCTTTGAATCTGGCACAGGGGTTCTCGATGAAATTCCGGACGCCGCTGGTCCATGGCGATGTGACGCGGTTGTTGATCGACCTCCAACAAGACGGCGAGGCGCGGTGGAGCCGGTTTTCCCTGAAGCTGCCGGAAGCGACGCGGGTGAAGGTGGCGGATCGCCACGAACGGCCGTACCGGGCGATGCTCAACCAGCGGATCGCCGAAGATCTCCGGCGTCATCAGGCGCTGTTGCACGTGATGATCCACACCGATCCCGCGACGGACGGGCTGGTGGTGTTGGAAACGCCGACCGGGGCGGAGTTGGCGGAGAAATTTGCCAGTGCCTGGCGTTCGCGGCTGGTGGCGGCGGGTGTCGATGTCCGGCAGGTGAAGGGAGTGGGGCCGGCTCCGGCGGGGGCCGTCCTAACCGGGAAATTCCCGGCCAGTCAATATGCCCAGGTGAAGCTCTCCGTCTCGCAAACCTTTTTCCTAGAAGGGCGGCCGTGGCGGTGGGAGACCTTGAAGAAGCTTCTGTTGGAGTCGTTGGCTGCGGTCGGCAGCGAGGTGGAGGTCAGTGCCCCAGAATCCCCTTCGACTGGTCCATGCTGAGGGAGCGTTGTTCCCGCCAGTCGATGATGTCTGGCTGTTGGAAAGTTTTGCGGCGGTTTTCGATCTGGTCGTTGGCCCCCTTTTTGACCGGGGTGGTCCCGGCCTCGCGGGCGGCGTTGGTGGCGTAGTCCCCGGTTTTATAATTGTCAGGGATCTTGGCGTTGGTGCCGGCTTCACGGGCACCTTTGCCTTGCAGGGCGGATGGCGTCATGAAGCGGCTGCCGTCGGTATTTCCGGCGTAGGCCTTGGAGCCGTAATCCTTGTTGCCCCACCAGGACTTTTTGGCGTAGTCGCCGGTTTTGTATTCCTGCTTCTTGTAATCCTTCTTGGCGTAGTTCGATTCGCCCTTGCTCTCGAACTCGCTGCGGCGGTCGCTCTGGGGGACCCAGTTGCCTTTGGCGTCCTGTTTGTAGCTGTTACTTTCGGTCATCCGCTGGTCTAGGGATCTGTGGGACGGAGCGGGCGTGGCGGGCGCTTTCTTGTCCTTGTCCGAGGCGCAGGAAGCTAGCAGCAACGGCAGCAGCGCGATGAGGCGGAGGGTTTTCACTGTTGGGCGAGGCGTTGTTCGAGTTTGGGATCCGGGATCGCTCCGCGTTCAAGGGCTTGGGCGTAGTACGCTCGGGCGTCGTCGAAACGCTTGGCGCGGGAGCACAGCACGGCTAGCTGATAGTAGGGTTCGCTCGGGAGCGGGTCGGCGGCGATGGCTGCCTTGTATTCGGCTTGTGCCTCTTTCACCCGGCCGAGGCGGTCGGTGATGGCGGCTAACAGGAAATGGCTCTTGGCATCGTCCGGCGCGAGGGTGACGGCTTGTTTGACGTTGAGCTCGGCGGCAGGCAGATCGCCGAGCAGATAGAACGAGTAACCTAACATCCGTTGGGCATAGGGGTTGTTTACGTCGAGTTCGACGGCGCGGCGGAAGGAATCGACGGCGGCGGTGGGATCGTTGAGCTTGAGATCGACGACGCCGAGCTTGCAGAGCGCCGGGATGTGGCCGGGGTGTTGCTCGACGATCATTTGGAACAGCTCGCGGGTGGGCAGGTAGCGGCCAGCGGCGAAGGATTTCTCGGCGGTGCGCTCGTAAACCGAAATATCGCGGTTCAGCTCGTTGATGTTTCCGCGGACGGTCGCGCGGTCCTGTGCGTATGGAGAGATGAATTCGCCATCGACGTTCTTGTCGGCGATGAGGCGCTGTTCGTCGGGGGAAAGCTGGATTTCCTGGCCGTCGAAAAGCTTGATGGCTTGGGCGATGCGTTCGTCCTTGGAGCCCATGTCCTTGACCGTCTCGATGAGCAGATCGCGGGCCTGGCGACGGCGTTCCTGGACCCGGAGCTGGCGTTGGATGATGTCGCGCAACACGCCGACCTCTTCTGGATTGGCACCGGCTTTGCCGCTGGCCAGGGAGCTTTCTTCGCCTTTGAGGTGGGATTCCAATTCCTCGAGCCGCTTGTCTTGCTCGCGCTTTTCCTGATGGAGTTTGTTGATCTGGGATTTCGCGATGGCGAGGTCGCGCAGGGCGTCGGTGATGTCGTCCTTGGCGCTGTTGTTGTCGAGGTTCAGGCGCTCGACCTTCTCGTTGGCTTCGCGGAGGTTCTTGGCGAGGCCCATGTTTTGCTGGATGAGATCCTGGATCCGGCCGTCTTCGTTGAGCTTGAGCAGGGCGCTCATTTGGTCGCGCTCGACGAGCAGCGAATCGCGCTCGGTGCGGAGCTGGGCGAAGGCGTCCTTGCTTTCCTGAAGCTGGTTGACGAGACCGCTGATCCGCTCGTTGGCCTTGCCGAGTTCGGTGTTTTTGCGGGCTAGTTCCTTTTCCAAGTCCTGGAGCTGGGTGCGCTGGCCGGCGACGACCGAGTTGGCGACGTTGCGCTCGGCTTTGAGGTCGCGGTCGAGATCGGAATATTTCTGCTGCATCACCGTGAGGTCGGCCTGGAGAATGGCGATCTTGGCAAGCGCCTCGGTGTGCGAGCTGCGGCTCTGGGTGAGTGCCATCGCCATCGCCTCGCGTTCCTGTTCGAGGCCGGCGATGCGCTGGTTGAGGGCTTTCATTTCACTCTCCACCGGACTCGCGGCGAGTCGCGCGCGGAGCGACTGCACGTTGTTTTCTGCGGCATGGAGTTGGGCCTCGGCGGCATCGCGCTGGCGGGCAAGATCGCGGACGCGGGAGGCGTCGCGGGACGATTCCGCGTCGGTCGATCGGTTGGCTTTCGAGCTGTCGCGGAGCCGTTTCACCTCTGCCTCGGCCTCGGCCAGACGGCGGGTTTCGTTGGGATTCACTTCGAGGATTCCCGGGGTGAGCGGCATCACCCCTGCTGCGGGATCGATCATGGTGCCGGAGCTTTTGACGCCGCCTTCGAGTTCGGCCACGGCGTTGCGGTTCTTTTTGCGCTGTTCTTCGGCTTTCGGGAAGAGCCTGACTTCGGCCTCGGAATTCTGGGCACTGCGACCGGCGACCATTTCTGATTTCCAGGTGGGGTAATAGCGGTGGACGGTGTCGAAGAGCTCGCGGGCCCGCTTCAATTTTTCCGCAGCGCCCGCGAAGTCACCGTTCGCTTCGAGCTGTTCTGCGGAACGGGTCGCCAGATAGCCTTGGAAATAGACATCGGACGGATCGAACTGCGCGGGCGCGATCGGTGCCGGTGCTTGCGCGAAGGCCGGGGCCGCAGCTAACAGGAAGAGCGATCCCGCCATTCCGGCTGCGGGTGCGCGCAGGTTTTTTGCAATCCGCTCGAACATTGGGGGCGGAACTTAGCCACGAGCCGACGAGGGGGCAAGCGGGATTCCCCGGCAGTTCCGGCGGGGGGGAGCTTGATCACCGCACGGCTGGGCTACGCAAGCGGATTTCCCTTGGCTGCTGCATCTAGCAGAAATCCTTTGATTTGCAGATTCGCGTAGGGGTAAATTTCAATGCCGATGCGGCGGTCGGCGACGGATCGGAGCAAATCCAAAAATTCTCCCAAGCTGAGGCCGTGACCTAACGTCGCAAAATAGGCGCGATACAGCCCTTCCTCAACGTGAAGATAGTCGTCCGAGTCAGAGAGGTCCGCGAGACCTTCGATGGCGAGATTACGAACCGCCGTCTCAGGATGATGGTCGCGAAACCACTCGGTCGCTTGAGTGAGCGACTTCCGAGTCAGTTCGCCGTCGGTAGTGATGAGGGTAACGGAATCGTAGGCAAACGGCCCATGAGGTGCCGAGAGTGCATAGGTGGGATGGCATGGTTGGGATCGGGTCAAACGACATGAAGTCCCTCCGCCTCGGCTGCGGTAGCGAGGCGGGCGTCGGCACAGGCAAATGTAAATTCGTTCAAGCCGGCCTCCCCTAGTGCGAGGGCGGCGGCGAGTTGGAGGGCATCCGCAGCACGCAGCGGGTGGGTGCGCAGCAAGCGTCGGGAGAGCGTGCGCACGGCAACGACGGGCGAAACCTCGTGCCAACTGGTGGAGAGATCCGCCAAGCGCTCGCGTGCCAAGCGGGCTTGAGACGCCGATAGCGAGCCCTCGTGAAACCTGCGCTGGATGGCGGATTCACACTCGACCGGAGTGCCCCACCACACGGCAAGCTCGGGATCCGCCTGGAGTTGCTGGCGGCGTGGCTCTGAATCCGCTTGATCCACCAGCAAGGCCACGAGGGCGGAACTGTCCCAGAAAATCACCGGCCTTCCTCCCGTTCCGCCAGAATCGCTTGAGTGAGTGAAATTCCGGGGGCGAGCGAGGCGCGCGGGGCGGCTAAAAACTCGGCGACATCGAGAGATTTGCTAGGCGGTTTGAGCAATCCGCAGGCGTGAAGCGCTTCCAAACCTGCGGAAGAAGAGCGCACAATCGGCTGGAGAGTGGCAACGGGTTTGTTGCGCTCGGTGATCAAGACCGTCTGCCCCTGCTTCACCAAATCAATCAAGCGGCTGAAGTGACTCTTCGCCGAGGCTATATTGGATGTGTGCATGTGACTAAGTTGGGCACAATAGCGGTTTTGTCAAGGATGCGGGGCTCGCGCTCAAGATGGACATCAGGGCAATCCGTCGTTGATCCGCAGCTTTTTCGCCGTTTGAATCGTCTCCCGAACCCAATGAGAATCTCCAATCCGCATTCCCCGGCGATCATCCGTTTCACCGTGGCTCTCTGCGTTGCTGTCGCCGGGGGCGTGCCGCGCCGGTGATTTGGTTCAGGAAGCGCCTGCGTAAATTACCACTGTGGCAGCCGGGACCAAGACCATCGAAGTTGAATTTCAGCCATAACCAACCACTCATCATCCTATGAACGGAATTTCAAGCATACTTCCCATACTCGCCCTATGGGCCACCCACTCCGCAGTATCCGCCGCCAAGCCGATGAACATCGTCGTGCTTTATGCGGATGACTGGCGCCATGACACGCTCGGCGTCGCCGGGAATCCAGTGGTGAAGACTCCGGTGCTCGACCGGCTCGCCGGGGAAAGCATGCGCTTCACCCACAACTGCGTGACCACCTCGATCTGCGGGGTGAGCCGGGCATCACTTCTCACCGGCCAGTGGATGTCGCGTCATGGGAATCCATCATTCAACATGTTCAAGACGCCTTGGTCGGAAACCTATCCCGGGCTGTTGCGGAAGAATGATTATTATGTGGGTCACATTGGCAAATGGCATAACGGGAAATTCCCAGCCTCCGAGTTTGATTTCGGCCGCGCATACTCCGGCAGCCACTGGATCAATGAGTCCGATGGAACAAAGATCCATGTGACTCAAAAAAACGAGAACGACGCCCTCGAATTCCTGAAAACGAGGCCGCCGGACAAACCCTTCTGCCTGACACTCGCGTTCTTCGCCACCCATGCCGAGGATGGCAATCCACTGCAGTATCTCCCGCAGCCGCAAAGCATGAGTCTCTATCAAGACGTGACCATCCCGGTGCCGCCCAATGCCACGGATGAATCGTTCCACCGGCTGCCGCCCTTCATCGCGAACGAGAAGAACGAAAGCCGCGTCCGCTGGCACTGGCGTTTCGACACGCCGGAGAAATATCAGACGATGATCAAGAACTACTACCGCCTAGCCACTGAAGTGGATACGACTTGTGGTCGCGTGCTGGACGAGTTGAAGAAACAAGGGCTGCTGGAAAACACCCTCGTCATTTTCACCGGCGACAACGGTTACTATCACGGCGAACACGGTCTGGCAGACAAATGGTATCCACACGAGGAAAGCATCCGGGTGCCGCTCATCGTCCACGATCCGCGCATGAGCAAATCGAAGCAGGGGCAAACGAACGACGATTTCACCCTGAACGTGGACCTTGCTCCTACCATTCTTGCCGCTGCCGGAATCAAGGCCCCATCGACCATGCAGGGCCGCGACATCTCGCCGCTCTATCTCGCCGCGCAAAAGCCCGCGTGGCGCACCGAGTTTTTCTACGAGCACGCCACCATCCGGAACACCAGCTTCATTCCTTCTTCCGAAGCGCTCGTGCGCAAGGAGTGGAAATTGTTCTATTGGCCGGATTTCAAACTGGAGCAGTTGTTTGACCTGAATGCCGACCCGCGCGAGGAACACGACCTAGCCAAAGATCCTTCCCAAGCTGGACGACTCGCGGAAATGCGCACGCGCTTTGTAGAGCTCAAAGCCGCTGCCCGATAGGCCGCTTCCCCGCCATCCATCGAACTGCGTCACACCACACGATTCGCCGATTGCTCAAAACCATGCGACATCGACCGAATCCATACCCCCCCCGACCATGACAACGAACCAGGACGCCGCAACTGCTGCAATCCAACCAGTTGGCGGAGGGGGTGGGAAGCCCTTACGGGGTGGGTCATCATTTGATTTCATGGGATTCTTTGGATCAGTGGATTTTCCGGGTTGCCCAGAATGGCGTGCCACGACGAGTGACTTTGTCGGAAATCCGTCGGAAAAACCGGCATTCTGTCCGGGAACGGGGAATGAAGTTGAAACCCGTTCGACCGGAGCCGATATTCCTGAAAACCGGGAGCTGGTTTGGGAGTTTAGGTTCTCGTCCATCCGTCACACCTCTGCCAGATCAGTGCCGCCGATCAAGGTCTTTTGGAATCGTTTCACTGCGCCATCCTCAGCATGTCTTTGGGTTGGCTCGTTTACTTGTTGGCAGGCGATGCCGCCGCCCGGATTGCATCAATGAGTCGATCCACTTCGGTTGAAGGGTTTGCGGGGGGCGGCGTCGCGGCGGATGCGTGATGGCTGCGCGCTTTTTGAGCATTTTTCATGGCCACCTCCAGATTTGCAAGCAATGGAGGAATGAGACCAGCCGAGTCCTTGCCGTTCTTTTCATAAGCCCCGCCCAATTCGGCACGAAGCCGCGGTTTCACATCGGCAAATTTCGGCATGGGAGCTGTCGTGTAGGTGAGATGCAGCAGAAGCCAGTATTCAAAACATGGCGAACTATCGGCTGACTTCACTCCCTTAGCGGTTGCGAAACCCACTCCATCATGAAAACGCCCGTGTTCGACGGGAACATCGGTGTCGAAAACGATCCAGAGTTCGTCGAAATCTGGAACTTTGGAAAATCCGAGTTTCCCGTCTTTGGCATCCTTCCGGCGCTTCTTCTGCTCCTTCAAGGCAGCTTCCGCAAGTCGTCGCGGATCTCCCTTGCCAGCAGGCACGACCTCGATTTCCACCGTTTGCAATGCCAGCTTGCGCTTGAGCGGTCAAAATAGACAGGTTCCGTGACTTCTACCTCGGTGACGATCAGGATTGAACTCCCCGGTTTTGAGCTTCCACGAGGTCGTCTGAATGAGCCGGCGTCTGTTGGAATGTGCTTCTTCCAACGCTTACCCGCCATGATCCTCCTCCTTCCCGAGCAGACCGTTGGGAATGAAGGGCACTGCTCCATAACGCCCCGCGAGATAGCCACGGGCCAATGACTCGCCTTTGCGTGGTTTGTAGTCAGTCAGTGGATAGAGATGAGTCGCTCCCTCGTCATCCTTGTCGGCAAACCAGATCTGGTCACGGCGCAACAGCGTCGGGTCAAGCAGCAGCGGATTGTGAGTGGTGAAAAGGAACTGCGCGCCACCGCGGTTGATTTCCGGATCAAACACCAGTCTCAGTAGTTCCATGACCATGTTCGGGTGCATGCTCGATTCGATTTCATCCACTCCCACCACATAACCGTTCTTCAGAATATCAAACCATGGACCGGCTAGGGAAAACAGCTTCTGGGTGCCCGATGACTCGTTCTCCCACGCCAATGGATATTCGCGGCCTTCCACACTGCGGTGTCCTAGGGAAATCTCCAGGCGCTTCTTCTTGATGATGTCCGATACCATCTCGGCCGGCAGTGTGTCGGGAAGCTCCTCGCGGCGGATCTCGTGTTCCGTGGTCTTAGCGGAGAGGATTCCGATATCGCCATGGCGCAATAGGCGCACCACGTCGTTCCGTTCGTTCGGCCCGCGCTGCATGTAGGTGGCGGTGAATCCGGGGGAGAGAACGGAAGTATCGGAATTGATCCTCAGGAAACGCAGCCGGAGCTTGAACCACCGATACACCGGGGCGAGTTGCTCGTTGTTCCACTTCGCGGCGGTCGAGAGGAACAGCGCGTTTTGCCGTGTGTAACCAACGATGTTCGGATCTCTCTTGAAACCGGTCGGACGCTTGGGGCTCCATTCGTATTCTTGCGCATCCTCGTCCCAAGAGCGCTCATACCACACCCGCTCGACTCCCTCCGGGAAAGCAGACAGGCTCTCGTAAAGAACTCTCTTCAGGTCCAGCACCAGCGCGAAGTGGTAGCGGACACCATCCACCACGAAGCGAAGGGCGAATTCTGCAGGTTGATTTGGGCAGTCCGGGCACAGATCGAACGGCTCCACTCCGGTCTCGTCCCCTTCATCCAGCCCGGTGGCCGAATCCTCGACGAAGTCACCTAGGAAATTGAGAGCCCGCAGGATGTTCGTCTTGCCAGCCGCATTTGCTCCGTAAACGGCCAGTGACTTCAGGAGCTTCACCCCTTCCAGCCCGGGAAGTTCCGGCTCGATCAGGTTATTTGGCAGGTCCTTGTCGTAATTACTGGCCACGAAGCTGATCCACTGTTCTTCACGGAACGACCGGAAGTTCTTGACTGAAAAGTCGATAATCACTCGGAAAAAGTGTAGCAGTTTGCAGCCAAGTCAAATTATTTGCGGATTTTTCGCAAAAAAGTTCAACTTTCCGTCGTCGATCCGTCTGAGCGCATGGTGCGTCTCAGGCCTGATCTATGAATTTGAAGGGGATATTGTCCATTTATGAATTTTGTTTGGCGTGCCGTTCGTGGATGCCAATCCTCATGGAATCGCGACAACCTGTCGCGGATGGGTGAGATTGCCGGGTTTTATTTGAGAATGATGGGGCATGTTCCTGCTCCGGTTCTTCACCGCGTGTTCCAAATTCAGTTAGTTCCTCAGCATTCTGTTTGCATCCCTGTAATTCAAGACGCTTAAAAGGATCATGGACGTCCATGGATGGCGAGATAATGTCTCACAATCTGTTAAATTCCGCATTTCCGCCCATCCGGCGGGGAAAACCTTCCCCTCGGGCCTACTGCGTGCGGCCCTACCCCTTCCAGCAGGGCCGACGACTACCTGCTCAAGCCCTTCAGCCTCAAGGAACTCCTCGCCCGCGTCCGTGCCCTGCTGCGCCGCCATGTGCGCGACCAAGCCGTCCCGGATTTGCTGGAAATTGGCCTCGCCAGCATCGACTTCCGGCGTTGCGTGCTGACCCGCGCTGGCCAAGAGCACGCTCTATCCGACAAGGAAACCGGCATCCTCCGGCTCCTCGCCGCGCATCCCGGCGAGGCCGTCAGCCGCGAGAGTTTCCTTGATGTCGTCTGGGGCTATCACGCCTATCCGAGTTTGCGGACCATCGACAATTTCATCACCACGCTGCGGGCCAAGCTAGAAATGGACCCGGCGAATCCTCAGCATCTCGTCACCGTCTGCGGCACCGGCTACCGGCTGGATTTTTAAGGGGCTGCGTGAAAATGGCAGGGACCGACCTCCGGGCGGTCAGAGAGAATGGAGTGCGAATGAGTGACCATGAAATGACTTTTCAGCCTGCCCTAGGCGGATTCATTCGCTTTCCATTCGCCGGACCGTTGCGGAGAACGGTCCCTGCCCACAGCCTCTAACCGCATCACGGCAGCCTCAAGTTCCCGGCAAATTCAGTTTCCCGAGCTCCACGTCGATGATTCGCTCGCATTGCTCGATCTGGAGTTGCCGCCGGGTGCGGGCTTCCTCGGCCAACTGCTCTAGCGTGTCGATGTCGTAAAGATAGACCTCCTCGATCTCGCCCACCGCCGGGTCGATGTCGCGCGGCACCGCGATATCGATGAAAAACAAAGGTCGGTATTTCCGCGCCCGCCGCGCCTTTTCCACGTCCGCGCGGTGGACGATGGCGTGAGGTGCACCGGTCGAGGAAATCACCACGTCCACCCGCTCGAGGACGCGTTGCCAATCGTCGAAACGCACCGCGCTGCCGCCCATTTCCGTGGCCAGTTCCTGCGCCCGTTCAAACGAGCGGTTGGTCACGAAGATCGACTTCGCGCCCCGCGAAACCAAGCTCTGCGCGGTGATCCGGCTCATTTCCCCGGCACCGAGGATCATCACTTCGCTGTTCTTCAGATGGCCGAAAATCTTCTCCGCGAGGTCCACTGCCACGTTTCCAACGGATGTTGATCCTTCCTGGATGGAGGTTTCAGTCCTGACTTTCTTGCCCACGCCAAACGCCCGTTGGAAAAGCTTGTTTAAGATCGATCCAGTTGCTCCTGATTCGAGTGCTGAGTGATAAGCGTGTTTGACTTGGCCGAATATTTCCGTTTCTCCGAGCATCATCGAATCGAGTCCGCAGACGACCCGGCAGAGATGTCGGGCGGCCTCGGATTTTTCCTTGCGGTAGAAATGCGCGGCCACGCTGGAGTCCACTTGGATCTTCTCCGCCAGCCGCGTCTCGACGAGTCCGAAGGCGGCCCGCGCGTCTTCTGCGGCGAGGTAAAACTCGGTGCGGTTGCAGGTGGAAATGACCACACCCTCGGCAGCTTCCGCCAGCGCGACCAACTCGTTTGCGGCTTCGCCGAGTTTCGTGCTGCCTACGGCAAACCGCTCCCGCACCTCCACGGGGGCGGTGCGGTGATTGAGGCCGAGGCAAAGAATTTCCATCAGACGAAGGCGAAAACCACCAGCGAGAGTACGAACAAAACCACCGCCGACAGCGAGAACCGCCGGCCCGTCAACCCCCGCACCTGCTTCACTCCCAGCAACACTCCGTAACCCGCCCACACCGCCACCGCCGCGACCAGATGCCCCCACGCCGCTTCCATCCGCGGCATCAGGAAACCCGCCAGGATCCCGATCGTCAGCAAGCCGCTGCCCAGCCACAGTAGCCGCTCGAGGGAAACCAGCAATTCCCGCACCGGCGGCAAGTTCTTGAACAGGCCGCTTTTCAAATGGTGTTCCTTCAACTGCCGGTCCAGTACCAGAAACATCACCCCGGCCACAGCCGCTAGGGCCAGCGCGCCGTAGGCCAGCACCGACATCGCCGAATGAGTTTCGTGCCAGACATTGCCTCCCGCGAGCTTACCGGGATTGGTCGTGAGAGTCCCCGGAATCAGCGCGGCAGCTTGAAAAATGACCACCACGGGTGCGGTAAAAACTCCCAGCAGCGAGATCCGGTAAGCCGGGCCGACCAGCAGGTAAAACAAGCACAGCGACCACGCCAGGAACGCCAGGATTTCGCCCCGGTCCATCAACGGACAAGCCGCGCGCATTTCCCCGCGCAGCGCCAAGAACCCGATTTGGCAAAGGAATGCCCCGATCATCCACGCCAGCGTCCACTGGCTGCGTTTGCCGCCGTGGACCGAAATCATGCCCCACGTCCCGCCCACGGCAGCGAGCAGGGTGGCGGCGATCAGAAACCAGCGGTCCATGCCCATCCATGGAGTCCCCACGCCCGCCGCGCAAGTATCAACACGGTGGACCCGGACATTCCGTCATCAGTCTTCCTCTTCCGTCAGCTTCGGCGGAATCAAATAGGCCAGCGACCCGTGGCGCGATGGCGGCGCGATCCGGACACAGGCGATGGCACCCTTTCTCATCTCGATGGATCCACCAACCGTCCCGAGAAGCCACTCGATGAGGCGGGAAAAATCCGGCTCGTGACCGACGATGGCGACGCGCTTGAAATCGCGGAACGCGCCCAGCTCGCTGATCGCCATGTCTGGAGCCATCCCGCAGGCGAGCCAGCCTTGGATCACCGGCCCTGGCATCCCGGCGGCCTGGCAAAACTCATCCGCCGTCTGCCGGGCGCGGAGCAGCGGACTCGTTAGAACAATGTCTGGAAGTGTTCCAGCGCTTTTCAACAGCTTGCCTGCCCGGCGTGCTTGCTCGCGGCCTTTTTCCACCAAGGCTCGCGAAAAATCGCCGTCCGGGCTGGTGTTTTCCGCCTTACCGTGCCGCAAAAGGATCAGATCCATGGGGTGGGAATTTGAAATTTCAAATCTCAGATTTCAAATCACATGGTCATCCCGCCATCGACGGCGATGACTTGGCCAGTGATGTAGCGGGCGGCGGGACTGGCGAGGAACGCCACCACGCCGGCGATGTCCTTGGTTTCTCCGAAGGTGCCGAGCGGGATCTTGCCGATCACCGCGTCCTTGACCGCTTGGGGCAGCTCGTCGGTCATGTCGGTGGTGATGAATCCTGGAGCCACGGCGTTGCAAGTCACGCTGCGTCCGGCGAGTTCGCGGGCGACTGCCTTGGTGAAACCAATCAGCCCGGCCTTGCTCGCGGAGTAGTTGGTTTGGCCGGCATTGCCGATCAGCCCGATGACCGAGGCGATGTTGATGATCCGCGGGTCTTCCGCCTTCATCAGCACGCGCATGAACGCTTTGACCGTGTTGAAAGCGCCCTTGAGATTGGTGTCGAGGACGGTGTCCCAGTCGTCTTCCTTCATCCGCATCAGCAAGCCGTCGCGGGTGACGCCGGCGTTGTTGACGAGAATGTTCACCGGTCCGAGTTCGTCGCCGATCTTCTTCGCCAGCTCCTGCACTGCAGCATGGTCCGAGACATCCACTGCGTAGGCCGTGGCGGAGCCCGGAAACGCAGCGTTGATTTCCTCGGCCGCCTTGCCACAACTCGACTCACTGCGGCTGACCACCGCCACCTTGGCCCCCTCGGCCGCGAGGGCCCGGGCGATTTCCTGTCCGATTCCGCGGCCACCCCCGGTGACGACGGCGATTTTGTTGGCGAAGCGCTGCATCCAAAGAGCGTGGCGATCCGATGGGGCGGGTGTCAATTCCGACGATGCGCGAAGCACTTGCCGCCACCGAAAGGAGCGCGTTGATTCTGAACTCAGTCGATGGAATATCGGCGTTGCTCATGTTTCAGACCGCCTCGCGAATTTTTAACCGCCTCATGTCGGGATGACACGGCTATAAAGCTTCGTACTCTTCTCGGCCCCTCCGATCACCTTCACCTGCTCCCGGTAGGCGCTGAGCAACAATTTCAACGTCTCCAGGTTTTCCCCCTCGATGATCATGTTGCCATCGGCCTTGTCGGGAGATTAGAAGCCAGACCGGCGGGATGGCAAGCGGAGTCGCGACATTTGCTGTCGCGAATAAGGAGGCACCACACTCCTGTGGTGCTGGCGAATGGGTGGTCTTTGAATCGCGCGAAGCTCTTTCTAAAGCTCCCCCCATTCGCATCCACGACAAGAGTGTCGTGGCTCCCTATCAGATTGCAGGTGGAATCGCGTGACCGCAATGTCGCCACTCCGATCACATTCCCGGCCGCCCCGCGCGGATGCGGGCGGAGAAATCGGGATCGTCGTTGGCGGCTTTGGCGGCGGCATCGATGAGCGACCGCTGCTTGAGTTCGGCGAATGGCAGCCCGCCGGTTTCAATCGCATGGCGCTCATACATCAGCTCGTCGCCCTTGCCATTGACCAACAGCCGCCAGTCCCACTTCATGCGCTCGGCGGCGGGATGCTGGGCACGGATGGCCGTCGTGCAGTTGGTGGTGATGGCATTGTACCAGCGCGGTTTGTCGCGCATTTCATTGAGCACCCGCAGGTATTCGCGGAACCGCTCGCGCGCTCCGGCCGCAGTGACGGTGGTCCGATAGAGATAGATGTCCTCGTCCTTGCGGTAGTTGGTGCGCACGCGGATGACATCGCGCTCGTCGGCGACTATATAGATGAGCGTGAACTGCCGATAGAGGCCGCCGATGGCGGAGTAGCTTTGGCCCGGCCGTTTGCGGGTCTCGATGGAAAAGCACAGCGGCGGAGCATCGGAAAACTGGAAGCTGATGATCGGATGCGCCATATACGGCGAACCCCAGTAGTTGATCGCGATGTCGGCACCGGTGATCTTTGATAGATTGACCGTGCGGGTTTCCCAGCGCGGCGTGTAGTCGCTAACGGTTCGATAGTCGCAGTTGCGGACGTTGTGGATCGTCACCTCGTCGCCGTTGATTTCCGCGCTCGGGAGTTGTGCCACATCGGGCTGCCACTCGCCGGAGTTGGTCGGCTTGAGCGAGAGCCACCAGGCCAGCACGATGGCGAACCACACGCCGAAGATCGCGAGCTTGCGGCCCCAGCGTTTCACGAAAACGAACACCGCCAGGATCGCCACGGCTTGAGCCACCGCCAACCACTTGGACGGACCATCATAATGCAAGGCTCCATAGGCCCAGGCCCATGCGATCAGGATGACCGGGACGAGCAGCGCGATTCCTAACAAACGTAAAATCTTCATTGGAGAAATGATGGGGATTTCAAAAGGCGGAGTTTCATCAACTCAGGGCGGGGTGGCAACATCTTGAAGCTGCATCAAGGCGTCATAGGCGGCATACTTGTAAAGGTCGCCGAGCGTCGGGTAGTTGAAGCACGCCCGGTTGAAGAGTTCCGCGCTGGCGTCCATCAGCATCGCGATCAGGCCGATGTGGACCAGCTCGGTGGCCTGCTCGCCGATGACATGCACGCCTAGCAGACGCATGTCGTCGCGGCGGAAAAGCAGTTTCAAAAAACCCGTTTCGTCACCGATGATCTCGCCACGAGGGATCTCGGCGTAGCGGGCCCGGCCGACGATGAAATCGATGCCTTTCTCGCGAAGCGACGCCGCCGTCTCGCCGACCATGCTTGCTTCCGGGATCGTGTAGATGCCGGTGGGCAGGAGCGTCGCGAGGTCTTTCTTGAAATTCGAGTCGAACGCGTGACAAACGGCGACACGAGCCTGCTCGATGCCGGTGGCGGCGAGCGCCGGCGGGCCGACGACATCCCCTGCCGCATAAATGTGCGGGACCACGCTCTGATAGTGCGAGTTCACCGGGACCAGACCGCGGTTGCCGGGCGTGATGCCAGCCGCTGCTAGATTCAGGTCGGCGGTGTTGCTCTGGCGTCCAGCGCAGACGAGCACGCCGTCGCAGGTGAGGGTCGCGCCGGAGGAAAGCGTGAGGACGACCTCGCCGGGCTGCGACGCGTCGCACGCGGTGACACGCTCCTTCCAATGAAACCGCACGCCATTCGCCGCCATCGCCAGCGCCAGGGCACTTGAGATTTCCGCGTCGAGAAATGGCATCAGCACGTCGCGGCCATCCACCAGATGCACCTCGACGCCAAGCGCCGCAAAGGTGCCCGCGTATTCGCTGCCGATCACGCCGCCGCCGATCACCACCAGCTTGGTCGGCATCGCTGATAGCTTGAGGATTTCGTCCGAGTCATGCACGCGGTCGTCTTCGAAACAAAACTCCGGCGGCCGCAACGGCGAGGAGCCAGTGGCGATGAGGATCTTCGAGCCGCGCAGCAAGGTCTCGCCGCCATCCGCGCCGGCGATACGGATCGTGTTAGGATCGGCAAAGGCCGCAGTGCCGGTGAAGCGGGTGACCTTGCGCAGGTTGAGCCGCTCCTCGGTGCGGCGGCGCTCGGCGGCGGTCACGTTTTTCTCGTGCCCCATGAAGTCGCCGATGGTCGCCTCGCGCTGAAGTGATAGATCGACGCCGAACAGCCGCCGCGATCGCCAACCGCTGAGGACCAGCGCCGTTTCCCGCAGCGTCTTGCTGGGCAGCGTGCCGGTGTTGATGCCCGCGCCGCCGAGGTCGCGGGCTTTTTCCACGAGGGCGACGCGTTTGCCTAGCAGTCCGGCCGCAGCCGCCGCGCTGGTCCCGGCAGGGCCGCCGCCGAGGACGATCAGATCGAATTCGAAAATTGGAATAGGTTTCATGTCGAATGAGTTGGGTTTAGAGTGGCGACACGCAGGGTGTTCATCGGGATTCCATCAAGCAATGGTTTCATGGCGTCAATGGGGTCAGCTGGACCACGGGAAGCCGCCCGTCGGTTCGCCACGGGTCGCCGCCACCGTTCTTGCCATGCAGCACCGTCTGATAGCCATCGATCCAGCTTGTTCCCGTGACATGCTTCGCTGCCGTGAGTTCGGAAAGGAGCATGTCGCGCTCAGTGTCCACGTCGGCGGCGATGTGATGGGTCACCTGGCCAGTGGTGCGGCTGAGTTCCACGCCGATGTCGTGGGTCGCCGAGCCAAGCCACATTGGACGACCGTCTTTCAAATCGGCGGACTTCCAAAACCTCACATGGTGGCGCTCCTTGGGACTGTGGCCGACGGGCTTTTCAAACGCCAGATCCTCCTTGCGACCGAACAGATAGAGGCTGCTCACCGGGGCATTCGGGTCCGGCTTGTCGAACACGGTGTCCACCGCGATGCGCACGCTGCTTTTGAAACTCAGCGCGTCGGCCGGTTTCCACCCGGCGGCTAACAGCGCCCGGATCAGGTCCGCCTCGCTGCCGACCACGGCGATGTCGAGCGGGTCGCCGGGAAGGCCGGTTCCCGTGCGGGTGATGTGTTCACCGGTGACGAGGTCGGGATGGCGGTGGACCTTCACCCGGTCCAACTGCGGCATCACGAGATAAACGAAAATCAGATAGATCGCGAGCACCCCGAGGGCGAGCTTGCCCCAATGGGACGCTTTGTGGCGGTTGGCGGACATCATCTTGATTTCCTGAGGTTCTCCTTGAGGATGCGGTCCACTTCGGCAATCGCTTCCTTCGTCTGGTGTGCGCCGTGATTCGAGGGGACGATCAATTCCGATTCGGCACCGGCCTGGTGGCTGCTCCAGTAAGGCACCACCCCGTCGCTGGAGTGGGGTGAGTCCCCTTTCCCGCGGTCGCCGGCGATGGTGTGATAGGGAATTCCGGGAGCTATCGGAACATCGTTGATCGCCAGCACGAAGTCGTTGTTAGGTGCCAGGGTGTCCACGCTGTCCGGAAAGCGGTTGATGTGCTTCGCGCCCGCCGCATTCCGGATGTAGCGGGCATCGTCGATTCCCACGCTCAGCAACGCGCCGGGGAGTTTCACGAGGCGGGTGAAAATCTGGCCCAACCAGTTGGTCGCGAGATCACTGCCGCGATGCGGCGTGGAAATGAAGATCACCCGCCCGATCTCCGGGCGGTGGGTGAAAATCGAGGACTCGGTGAGGATGTGCTTGTGCTCGGGTGTCACGTCCATTTGCTCGGGAGGAACGGTGAACATCTTGTCCCAAATCCGGCGGTCGCTATCGGTGATGAGCACCCGGCTGATGCAGCCGCCCATGCTGTGACCGATGACCACCATTTTTTTGTGCGACGGATAGAGCTGCTCAGCCTGGGTCAACTCCTGCCGCAGGATAGCGGCGGAATACGGATAAGGATAGCCGCTCGGGTAGCTGTAGAACCAGAACTGATAGTTGTCGCGGATCACCGGGTCGGCGCGCAGGTGATTGAGCAGCGGAAACCATGTCGTGGGCGAGGAGGCCAGGCCATGGACGAGCAGCACCACGGTCTTGTTAGGATCGTAGGGCTCCAGCCGGGCGATCCGCGTGGTGGCGGCGAATTGCGCCGGGTGGAGCAGCCGCGGGATGTTGAGTTTCTCGGGTTCCATTTCCACGAGCATCATCGCCAGCGGCGCGGTGAAGTCCGCCGCGAGCGGATAGGTATGCGCACCGACGCTTACCGTTTCATGTTCGAGCGGTTCGTTGATCTCGATCTCGCAGCGCGTTCCGGTGAATCGCGCGACCGCAGTGACACAGAAATAGAAGTGCGGCGTCGGAGCCAGTTCGTGAGCTTGATCGGCCACCCGCTTTGCCACCAACGGTGCGCCAATACCCGCCTTGGTTTCGCGGACATCCAAGGATTTCCCATGGATGTCGAGTTGGTCGGCGGGAATGAAATCGTATTTCGCCGGGTTCATCTCGGGCTGCGGATCGCGCTTCCAGGCCAGCGTGTGGGAGCCTAACCGGACCGGCGCGCTCCAAGGGGTTAGCTTCAATTCCCGCAGTGACCCGCAAATCCGGGCGACGGCGAAGTTATAGTCGCGCAGCGCCTCCGCATCCGCGGGGTTGCGCTCGAGCTGGTGCCACGCCACTTCCGCCGCGCCAATGGTGTTGTCCAGAGTCACCCGCGGATCCGCGCTGGCCACGACCTTGAAGCTGGCGAGCCGGGGCTTGACCTCCTTGACGGTGGCGATTGGCGCGCACCCGGTGATGGCCAGCACGGCGATGAGTGTTAGTATGATTTTCATGGTTCGCTATCAGGTTCGGATTCCGCCGCCGCAGCCGCAGGTGCATACATCGAGACGAGGCGGGAAATCAAGATCGCCACGTAAAACATGCCGGTGATCGCCTCCATGATCGTCAGCGTGCGCGCCACCTTGGAGACCGGCGTGATGTCGCCGAAGCCGACGGTGCTCAAGGTCGTGAAGCTGAAATAGAAGGCGTTGAAACTCGTCATCGTGCGTTCCTTGTCCGGGTCGTTGACGAAGGTGAACGCATCGTTCGAGAGATGGCCGGTGAGCATGTAGGCCAGCGTCCACAACAGTCCGATCAGGAGATATACCGAGATTCCGGCGCACAGCACCTCGGCATTGACCTGCGAGCCTCGCAGGATGAAACGCAGCAAGTGAGTCAGAACGAACCCCATGAACAGGATTCCCATCACCAGATGGGACACCGGCGAAACGAGTTCTGGAAACAAGTGGTGCGACCACTGGGCAATGAGCGTGGGCACTAACAACAGCCCGGCGATCGCCAATATCTTACGCCGCCCGCCGACGGCCAGCCCGGCCGAAATCATTACGAGCGTGAACAAACCCGCCTCGATTCGTGGGCCCTGTTGCATGTCCTCGACGAACGGAGTCGCTAGGAACAGCAAGATCAGCGCGGCTAGCAGTTCGACCGACGAATACCGCATGGTGCCGAGGCGGCGCATTCCAAGGGACTTGATCACGGGGTCACTCCTTCTTCACGCTCGATCATTGTTTTCAAATGGATCATCGGCCGCTGCCCGGACTGGGAAACCCCGGCCAACGGCGTGTCCAGGTCGTGGATGACAAACATGATCCCGCTGACGAATACGGCTAACAAAATGCTTTGCACATAGCCCCGGTGTTGCGCCAAGCCGCCCGAGTAGCCGACCACGCCCGCAGCCGCGACCGCCGTCGCGAACAACAACACCAGAATCGGCTGCGGCACGTTGGTTTCCATCGCCGTGACCCAGCGCCGGTGGATCGCCAGCGAGTCGCTGAGTGGCCCGACCATCTCCGCCGCGCCCTTGGTCGGATGTTCGCTCTGCACAAGGCTCCGCACCATCAAGCAGAGCTGGTGGTGGAGTTCCTCGGCGCGCTCGGCCAGCGCGACGAATTGCAGTTCAGACCGCGTGCTACCCGGCGAGGTCGCATCGATGTGGACGGCGATGTAGTCGCGCAAATGCCGCTTGAAATCGGAGCGACTTGGCTCGGGCAGAAAATCGGCGCGGAGATTCAGCGCC
>JANMJJ010000161.1:0-6288 GCA_031371325.1 Akkermansiaceae bacterium
CGCCGCAACGAAAAGAAAAACGCGGAAATCATCAGCGAGGAGCTGGTCAAGGTCTTCGTCACCGCGCTCGACCGGGAGGACATCGAGGCCCTTTCGAAGGCGCTCTATCGGATTCCCAAGACCGTCGAAAAATTCGGCGAACGCTACGAAATCATGACCCAGCACGTGAAAGCCTCGGATTTCGCGCCGCAGATGGCGATCGCCCAGGAAGCGGCCCTAGTCGTCGTGCGGATGGTGGACATGCTCGCCAAGAACCCGAAGCTCGAAGACATCAAGGCGGAAAACGACAAAATGCAGGAACTCGAAGGCCGCGCCGATCAACTCGTCGTCGGCTATTTGAAAGTCATCTACTCCGGCTCCCTAGAACCCATCAAGGCAATGGCCATGCGCGACCTCTACGATCTGTTGGAAAAAGTTATCGATCGCTGCCGCGACGCCGGCAACGTCGTTTCGCAGATCGTCCTGAAAAATTCCTAAGACCCCATCCGCATGAGTCTCGGAATCATTTTCCTGGTGATCTTCATCGCCCTCGCCTTTGAGTACATCAACGGCTTCCACGACACCGCGAACTCGATCGCCACCGTCGTCGGCACCAAGGTGATGACACCGCGGCAAGCCATCGCCTTGGCCGCTGGCACCAACCTGATCGGTGCGCTCGCCGGCCATGCCGTCGCGAAAACGGTCTCCTCCGGCTTGGTGGACGCGCAGTTCATTTCCCCCATGGTCATCATCTGCGCGCTGCTAGGAGCCATCGTTTGGAACCTCCTCACTTGGTGGTTCGGGCTGCCGTCCAGCTCCACCCACGCCTTGGTCGGCGGGATCTGTGGCGCGGCGGTCGCCAGTGCCCATGATAACTGGCACGCCATCCTCTGGTCGGTGGAAAAGGTCAAGGACGGCAAAGTCGTGATGGAAGGCGTCCTCCACAAGGTCGTCATCCCGATGATCACCTCGCCGCTCATCGGCTTCTTCGGCGGCTTCATCCTGATGGGATTCCTCTATTTCCTGCTGCAAAAAGCCCGTCCGCGCTTCGTCAACCGCTTCTTCGGCAAGGCCCAGATTTTCAGCGCCAGTTACATGGGATTCGCCCACGGCCTGGCCGATGCGCAGAAAACCATGGGCATCATCACCCTCGCGCTGGTCACGGCCACCGCGACCGGCAGTTTCCAGCAAATGCCCGGGTGGCTCGGCTTCCTGCGCATGGACAAGTCGATGCAGGCGGAACAAAGCATCAAGGTCATCCAAAACCCCAAAGCCACGCCCGACCAACTCCGCCAAGCCGCCCAAGTTCTGGCAACCGAAAGCAGCCGCCTGCAACCCGGCGAGTTCCGCGAAGCGTTCCAAACGCTTTCGGCAAAAGCCTACGCAGCCGTCAACGAAGCCGATACCGCCACCCGCCTCGCCGGGAAGGCGGCGGCCACCCACCGCGAAATCCTCGCCGCGGAACAATCCCGCATCCTGCCGAAAATCCCGCTCATCGGAAGCATGATGGCCGGGAAATTCACCGACTGGGAAAAGACGCTCGGCAAGGAAATGAAAGCGGCCGTAGCCGCAGGCAAGGTCCCGCTCGTCGTCGCCGCCGGAAAAGTCCACGACCTCTCGCCCGACGTTCCAGTCTGGATCAAAGTCGTCTGCTCTCTCACCATGGCCGCAGGCACCATGGCCGGCGGCTGGCGGATCATCAAAACCCTCGGCCACAAAATGGTGAAACTGCAACCCGTGCATGGCTTCGCGGCCGAAACGACCGCCGCCACCTTGCTCGCCGTCACCGGCAGTTTCGGCATGACCGTTTCCACCACCCACAGCATCACCACCGCCATCATGGGAGTGGGCTGCGCCAAGCGCTTCGGTGCCCTCAAGCTGTCGCTCGTCGAGCGCATCCTGTGGGCCTGGGTCCTCACCCTCCCCGCCGCCGGCGGCGTGGCCTATCTGCTCGTCAAGGGCTTCCGCCTTTGCGGCTGGATTGCGTGAGGGTGGCCGCTGGGAAACGCCATGGCATGATCTCGACGGAATGCTCGCGCATGTAATTCGAGGTAGTCCGCCGATGCCCATGGGATGCCAACGAGATGCCAAAGCGATGCACATCGCCTCTTTTCATTGGCTGCTTCATGGACATCGGCGATCATGCATCGCCGCTCCTCTGATGAAGAGCTGGTTTTCGCTCGTGATGGTCACCGGGCCGGATTGGCGGCGGTGAAAGAGGATTCGTCCGCGCTGGCGCGGGACGAACCCAAGAGGCGAAAATGAATTTCGCTGTCCGTTAGGCGTAGCTGCGGATCGAGACGTGGACGTCTTCGAATACGAGCTTCTCCTTGTGCAGGGTGGGTGCGGTGCCGTCGCCGTTGTATTGCCAGGCGGAGACGTGGGCGAAATTCGCGTCATCGCGTTTGGCTTCGCCGGCTTGGGTGCTGCCGGCGATGACTTCGGGGTCGGTTTCGAAGAACTGGTGCTCGCTGCGGAAATGGCCGCCGCAGGATTCCTCGCGGTCGCGGGCGTCGTAGCACATGACTTCGCCGAATTCGAGGAAGTCGGCGACGCGGCCGGCTTTTTCGAGTTCCATGTTGGCGTTGGCCCCGGAGCCGGGGATGCGGACGTTCTCCCAGAACTCCTCGCGGATCTGCGGGATTTTCGCGAGCGCTTCGGTGAGTCCTTCGCGGGAACGGGCCATGCCGCATTGGTTCCACATTGTCATCCCGAGCTCGCGGTGGAACGAATCCACGGTGCGCTTGCCTTGGATCGACAGGAGTTTGTTAGTCCGTTCGCGGGTCTCGGCCTCGGTCTGTTTGAACTCGGGCATGGCGGTGGTGATAGAGCCGGGTTTCTGGGTGACGAGGTAGTTGGCGATGGTCGTCGGGATGACGAAATAGCCGTCGGCAAGGCCTTGCATGAGCGCCGAAGCTCCCAGCCGATTCGCACCGTGGTCGGAGAAATTGGCTTCGCCTAACACATGCAGTCCGGGGATGTTGGACATCAGGTTGTAGTCCACCCACAGGCCGCCCATGGTGTAGTGGACGGCCGGATAGATCATCATCGGGCCCTTGTAGGGATCCTCGCCGGCGATCTTGTCATACATCTGGAACAGGTTGCCGTAGCGGGAACGGATGGTGTCCTCACCGAGGCGCTTGGTCGCATCGCGGAAATCCAGATAGACGCCGAGGCCGGTGGGCGCGACGCCGCGGCCGTCGTCGCAGGCTTCCTTGGCGGCGCGGGAGGAAATGTCGCGCGGCGCGAGGTTGCCAAATGACGGGTATTTCCGCTCCAGGAAATAGTCGCGCTGGTCCTCCGGGACATCGGCGGCGCTGATCTGTTTGGCCCGCAGCTTGGCGGCGACCTCCTGGCTTTTGGGAGCCCAGATGCGGCCGTCGTTGCGGAGCGACTCGGACATTAGGGTGAGCTTCGACTGATAGTCGCCGCTGACGGGGATGCAGGTCGGGTGGATCTGGGTGTAGCAGGGATTGGCGAACAACGCACCGCGGCGGGCCGCGCGCCAGGCTCCGGTGACGTTGCAGCCCATCGCGTTGGTGGAAAGGAAAAATACATTGCCGTAGCCGCCGGTGGCGAGGATCACGGCGTCGGCGGCGTGGGTGGAAATTTCCCCGGTATTGAGGTCTCTAACGACGATGCCCTTGGCGTGGCCGTTCACGAGCACGAGATCGAGCATCTCGGTGCGCGGGTACATTTTCACGCCGCCCTTGTGGATTTCCTTTTCCAGCGCCTGATAGCAACCGATGAGAAGCTGTTGGCCGGTTTGGCCGCGGGCGTAGAAAGTGCGGGAAACCTGCGAGCCGCCGAACGAGCGGTTGTCCAAGAGGCCGCCGTATTCGCGGGCGAAGGGCACACCCTGCGCGACGCATTGGTCGATGATCGAGTTGGAAACCTCGGCAAGCCGATAGACGTTGCCTTCGCGGGCGCGGAAGTCGCCGCCCTTGATGGTGTCGTAGTAAAGGCGGCGCACCGAGTCGCCGTCGTTCTGATAGTTCTTGGCGGCGTTGATGCCACCCTGCGCGGCGATCGAGTGGGCGCGGCGCGGGCTGTCCTGATAGCAGAAGCATTTCACCTGATAGCCCATCTCCGCGAGCGAGGCGGCGGCGGACCCGCCGGCCAAGCCGGAGCCGACGATGATGACGGTGAATTTCCGCTTGTTCGCCGGGTTGATGAGCTTGGAGTCCATCTTGTGCTTGGACCACTTTTGCTCAAGGGGACCGGACGGGATTTTGCTGTCGAGGACGATGGACATGGCGGCGGTGGGAAGTTAGAGGGTGACGAAGCCGGCGAAGATCGCGAGCGGGATGGAAATGAAGCCGGCCCAAATCGCGAGGGTGTAGGCCAGTGAGAAGGTCTTGATGGCGCTCTGGGCATTCTTCGAACGCAGGCCGAGGGTTTGGAAAATCGAGGCCACACCGTGCGAGAGGTGGGAGCAGAGCAAGGTCATGGCGATGATGTAGAACAGCACGACGAGGGGATTTTGGAAGCCTACGACGACCATGGCAAACGGGTCGGTGGCACCCAGCCCGGCGAGTTCGGCATCGACCCGGACGGTGAAATGAAGCAGATGGAAGATCACGAAGGCGAGGATGGTCAGGCCCGACACGATCATGATCCGCGAGGATTTGGACGCTTGGATCGTCGCGGGGTATTCATAGGGCTGGCGGGCGGCGCGGTTCTGGCGGGCGAGGGAAATGGTGGCCACCACATGCACGACAAGCATCACGAGCAGGCCGATGCGGGCAATCCAGATGCCGGCACCGTGGAGCGAACCCTTGAGGAATTCGGCGTATTCATTGAAGGCCTCGCGACCGACGAACATGAGGAGATTGCCCGTGAGATGGCCGGCGAGGAAAAGGACCAGGACGATGCCGGTGAGAGCGACAACAAGTTTTTTCCCGATGGAGGAGGACCAGTAAGTATCGAGGCAACGGGTGATGGCATTCATAAGGATAAATGAGCGGTCGGCGGCGCGACCCGGGCGAGGAATAGACAGGGACGCAGGGCTTTTCAAGGGGAGACTCAGCCGGGAATCGAATCAGCGCGAGTCAATGGCCCGATCCGCGCCCGCCGGCCGGGATTCCGTGTTTAAAAAGTTGGCCCGCCGCCTGCTAATCTGCAAGAAAACCCCCATGGAAATGTTCAAGGGCTACGACCCCGGCAAGTTTTACGACTAGATGTTCTGCAAGGACGGTAGCGTGCGCGGCCATTGCGCGCCGCTGCTCGAAAAGTTCGGCAAGGTGGACCAGCGGGATTTCCTCGCCCGGAAAGCCAATTCAGAACTCTATTTCCTCCGCCAAGGCATCACCTTCAACGTCTATCAGAATTCGGGACGGTCCTAGATTTTTCAAATATTCTCATACTTCATCTTTTAATTTCAAAGAATCTAGGACTGACCCTAAAGATACGTGACAGCCGCCAGCGGGATGTCTGGCGGTGCGGAGCGACGATCTTTTGGGGAATTGAAGTGGGAGCTGGAGGCGGCCTAACATGCTAATCCGATTACTCTGATCCCATTCACTTTACCCCAGCTATGGCTTGACCACCCTTTCCTCAAATTTCAGATCGGTAAATTTGTTATTACTGGTGTCGAACTCAAGGTTCCGGTCGTTGGGAGTGGGATTGAAGACGTATGTGAATTCAATTCTCCCTCGCGGGTCGTAATAGATCGGGGATGTGATCTTCGCGTAATTCGCGGAAGCGATCTCCCCTTTCTCGTCCAGCGCAACCCGTGTCCTGACGAAGTAAGCGGGATCCGGTGGCGTGTTTTTTGGCGTGTGGTTGTCGGTCTTTATGTGCAGGTCTTTAGAATAGCCCTCCGGGTAAGCCTCGTGGGGCAGGGTCAACTCGGAGTAGTGGCAGTAGTCCTTCTTTGCGTCCGCGATACCTTCTTGTGGATTGGCAAAGGTGACACTTAGCTTACCGTCCCATTTCCCGATTTTTGTGTTAATCGCCTGACGATAGTCCGACCGGTCGAGCTTACCGAACGATTTCTCCAAACTGTCGAAATAGCTCTTTTCCACATTCGGGTTTTCCCTATGGGTTTTCTCTATGCTTGCCAGCAATTCCTCATATTTTCTGTCTCCCCGATACCCGACTAGCGTCCTGCTGAAGTCGAGCAGCATGTCCGGTGACTTCCCCTTGCCATGAGGAGCGGCCCAATCTCCCACCTCGAAGTCGAAGCCAATAGGTTTGTCATAGTCCGGTATGATAGCCGAGAACTTCTTGGCGTATAATGGCGCTGGTTGCTTGATCCGACGCATGATCAGGGCAAGATCACGCTGCTTGATTTTTTGCCAGTCAACA
>JANMJJ010000223.1:0-20745 GCA_031371325.1 Akkermansiaceae bacterium
TTCTGCGGCTGGAGCGAAGGCATCCGCGCGATCATGCGCAAATATGAGCTGCCCTACGAAGAGAAGGACATCATCAAGAATCCCGCGTTCCGTTGGGAAATGGAGCAGCGCAGCGGGCAGTCACTCTCGCCGTGCGTGGAAATCGACGGTCACATGCTGCCCGACATCTCCGGCGAGGAAGTCGAAAAATGGATGTTGGGAAACGGCTATTTCCAAGCCAATGATGCGGCACCCGATGCGCCGATCAATTCGTCCTGCACCGAGGAGCAGCACGAAGCGATGGCCCTCGGCCGGTCGCCGGTTCCAGGAAAAATCCGTTTTCTCGGCTGAAACAGACAAATGCTCCTGCGTGGGGCATTTCCCTCCTGAACGATGAACTCTCCCGCAAACGCATGGAAACAGTGGCTGGCCGAAAACGGTCCGCGGCTGCTGCTGTTCGCCCGCGGTTGGAGCAATTGCCGCCAGGATGCGGAGGATCTCGTCCAAGAGGCGATCCTGCGGATGTGGCATCATCAGGCCGACAAAGGCAACGCGCCGCCGGATCTGCCGCTGGTTTTCTCGACGATCCGCTTCTGCGGACTCAACCACCACCGCAGCGAATCCCGCCGCCGGAAGCGGGAAGAGTCGGTGATCTATCTGAACGATTTCCAGGATGTGTGGCTCGATCCGGTGCTCGAAGAGGACGAGGAAGCCGTGATTTTGCGGGAAGCCGTGCAGAACCTCAGCCAAAAGCTGCGCGAAGTGGTGGTGATGAAATTCTGGGGCGGGCTTACGTTTTTGCAGATTTCAGAAACGCTCGCGATTTCGCCCAACACGGCGGCTTCGCGCTACCGTTATGCCTTGGAACAACTGGCGCACGAACTGCGCCGCGTAAAGGAAGACCGCCATGCAAGCGCCTGACCCCATCGAAACGATCCTGGCCCGGATGATGCCGCCGGCGTTGAGCCAGGATTGTCAGTCGGAAATCGAAGCGATGATCGACGATCTGGCCGGGCCGGAGAATGTCGTTAGAATGTCCTGGCTGACCCGCTGCGTGATCGGCGGGGGAATCGCTGCGGCGATCGGCGCGTTGTGTGCGGTTTTTCCGATGATCCAAGGTTCGTCGAATTCTCATCTGGCGGTGACTTCGCCTGGAGAACGGCCGTCGGGATTGGACCTCGTCAGTGAATCCGACAGGATCGAATCGGTGACGGATGAAGGTTTGCGGCAGGATTCGGAAGGTTTGTCCATGCGTTCCTTACGGCTCAAAGCGGTTCAGGAAAACAGCGTGCGCGACAAGGAAACCGGGATGGTCGTCCGGATTACCGAACCTCGTGAAGAGATCCTGATGACGCCGATGGTGGAGACCGCGACCCTGCCGGCGGCAAGCAACGGCCCGGTGCGGGTGGTGAATGTCGCCGAGAAATGCGCCAGTTTTTCAGCCGATGAAGGACGCGCCGAGGTGCGTCGCGAGCGGGAGATTTACAAAGTAAAAATCACCGGGCCGAAGGACCAAGTAATTTTCGAAGGGGACGTGTCACAGGCTGACAAGCTCGACAAGCTGCCTGTGGACTGGCACCGGAGAATCCAAGTGCTCTGCCGCACGCTCGACCAAGCGCTTGACGGAAGCATGATGCCCCAGCGGGAACCCCAGCCCCGCGTCGTGCCGCCGGTGTCCCCGAAGCCGGAAAACTAGCGGTCCGGGAGATTTATCAAGGGAATGCCTTGCGTTTTACAACTCGGCTTCCCATCTTCCGCCGCATGCATCCTGACGTGGCGAAGCTGGTTGAGGCCGGTCGCATTCCCAAACCGGTCGGCGAGCGCCTTTCTCAATTGGCTCCCGGAAACTTTTGTATTCATAAATCTTTCGGTGCCGGCAAGGTGATCGACTGGGATCTGCCTGCCAAAAAAGTCACCATCGACTTCGAGAAATCGACCGGCCAGACGATGGAGTTGCAGTTCGCGTTCCAGAAAACCGAATGGATCGGCTCCGACGATTTCCGGGCGAAAAAGATCGAGCAACTCGAAGAACTCCGCACCCTTTCGAAGAGCGACCCGCTCGCCCTCGTGGTCCACCTCCTGGAAAGCCACGGCGGCAGCATGACCGGCGACGCGTTGGAAAAAGAACTCTCCGGTGCCGTCATCCCGGAACCCGGTTTCAAAAAATGGTGGGATGCCACCAAGAAAGCCCTCCGCGAAAGCCGCCTCGCCGCAGTCCCGCAGAAACGCACCGAGCCGATCATACTCCGGGTCGGCGACCGCAGCCCGGCAGAAGCGCTCGTCGCGGATTTCGAAGCCGCCCGCGACATCAAAGGCATGATCCGTGCCTTGGAAGCCATCGCCTCGGACATCGGAGCCTTCGAAAACGACACTGAAGCACTCAAGCGTCTCCTCAACGACATCGACGAAGGCGCAAAAAAAGCCGCCCGTGTCCAGCTCGGCCAAGCACTTCAACTCGTCGCCGCCCGTGATGAAGTCATCGGCTCGTCCAAAACCCTCGAACTCGATCCGACCGCTGTCCGGCTATCAGATTTGTTGCTTTCCGCCGATCCCACCCGCTTGGCCGAGGAAGCCGGCACGCTTCCTTCCGGACGCCAACGCGCGGTTTACGAAGCGTTCCCGAATGCCTTCGCCGATGATTGGGTGAGCAAGATCGTCCAGGTTTTCGATCGTGTCGGTGCCCGTGGCGTCACGGAAATCGCGCGGATTCTGTTGGAGCGCAATTCGATGCCGGCACTCGTCACCCACCTTCGCTCGGCCATCGCCCGCCGCGCCCTCGGGCCGGACGCCTTGATCTGGGTTTGCCGCGAGCGCAAAGGCCCGGCGCAGGAAATCTTCAGCGCAGATGTCGGTGCCTCGGTGCTCAATCTGTTGGAAAATGACCACTTGTCCGACGGCCCGCGCAAGACCTCGCGGCTCCAGACTTTGCTGGGTGACGACAAGACGCTTCTAACCGATCTCGTCGCCATCATGGACATCAACGAGACCCGGAATTTCGCCCGCCGGCTCCTCGACTGCCCGGTCTTCGGCGACCTCGAGAAAAAATCCCTGATGGCCCGCATCATCAAGTCCCGCCCCGAAACGGCGGAACTCGTCAGTGGTGCCAACCAGAAGCGCCCAGACGAAATTCTCCTCGTTTCATGGGAAAGTCTTGAGAAGAAAAAGGCCGAGCTCGACGACCTCATCCGCAACAAAATCCCGCAGAACCTCAGCGACGTCAAAATCGCCAGATCCTACGGCGACCTTCGTGAGAATTTCGAATACAAGTCCGCCAAGGATTTGGAAAAATACCTGGGCCATCGCCGCAACGCCCTCGACAAGGAAATCAACAACGCCCGCGGCACCGACTTCAAAGGCTCGGACGCCAGCAAGGTCAACATCGGCACCGTCGTCACCCTGGCCGATGCGGCCGGCAACGAAATGGTCATGACCGTCCTCGGCGCGTGGGATTCCATCCCGGAAACCAAAACCGTTTCCTATCTTTCCGAAGTCGGCAAGGCCCTCGTCGGCCGCGAACCGGGCGACACCGTCCAGATCCGCGACGAGGTGACCGAAGCAATGGCGACCCTGACGATCCGCTCGATCAAGCCGTTCAATCCCTGAAATTTCAAACCCAAGCCTTACCTAACCACCAAGAAACTGATATGGACTATACCACCATTGTTGAAATCCGCGGCCGCGAAGTGATCGATTCCCGCGGCAATCCCACCGTCGAAGTCGATGTGCATCTCGACGGCGGTGCCATCGGCCGCGCCTCCGTTCCTTCCGGTGCCTCCACCGGCGAACACGAAGCCGTCGAACTCCGCGATGGCGACAAAGCCCGCTACCTCGGCAAAGGCGTGCTTCAAGCTGTTGAAAACGTCAACGCCATCCTCGCGCCCGCCCTCCTTGGTTATTGCGCCACCGAACAAGCGTCGATCGACGCCACCATGCTCGCGCTGGACGGCACCTCGACCAAGAAGAACCTCGGAGCCAACGCCATCCTCGGCGTTTCCCTAGCAGTCGCCAAGGCCGCCGCTTCGCAGTTAGGTGTGCCGCTTTACAAATATCTCGGCGGTCCTAACGCCAAGGTGCTTCCCGTCCCGATGATGAATGTCATCAACGGCGGTGCCCACTCGGATGCGCCGATCGACTTCCAGGAATTCATGATCGTGCCCATCGGCGCGCCGACCTTCCGCGAGTCCATCCGCTACGGTGCGGAAGTTTTTCACTCCCTCAAAAAAGTTCTTCACGACCTCGGTCTCTCCACCGCCGTCGGTGACGAAGGTGGATTCGCCCCGACGCTGAAAAGTGCCGAACACGCGATGCAGGTTCTTTGCCAAGCCATCGAAGCCGCCGGTTACAAGGTCGGTGAAGATATCGCGTTCGCCCTCGACGTCGCCTCCTCCGAGTTCTTCGACGCCAAGCAAAACGCCTACGTCTTCAAGAAGTCCGACAAGTCCGTGAAATCCGCCGAAGAACTCGTCGCTTTCTATGCAGACCTCCAGAAGCGCTATCCGATCATCTCCATCGAAGATGGCTGCGCCGAAAACGATTGGGACGGTTGGAAGATCATCACCGACAAACTCGGCAAGACCACCCAACTCGTCGGCGACGACCTTTTCGTGACCAACGTCGATTTCCTCAGCAAGGGCATCAAGATGGGCGTCGCCAACTCGATCCTCGTTAAGGTGAACCAGATCGGTTCCCTCACCGAGACCTTCGACGCCGTCGAACTCGCCAAGGAGAACAGCTACACCGCCGTCCTCAGCCACCGCTCCGGTGAAACCGAAGACAGCACCATCGCGGATCTAGCAGTCGCGACCAACTGCGGCCAAATCAAGACCGGCTCGATGAGCCGCTCCGACCGTATCGCGAAATACAACCAACTCCTCCGCATCGAGGAAGAGCTGGGAGATGACGCCGTCTTCGGCATCAAGAAGCTCAAAGTGCTCAACAAATGATATAGGTATTCCAGCCTGTATCCCTCACTCTAACGGCGGACCCGCAACGGTCCGCCGTTTTGTGTATGTAGTTCAGCCCTTTAGGGTTCTGACGGTCTTTCGGGACCACGCGGATCTCTACCCGGCGATGATGTCCGTAGGATTTCGCGTTTTTGAGCGTCTCCGCGAGGAATGCGTGGTCAAGCCGTTGGCGGCGGGGATTACAAGGGATTCAATGGGTTGATCCATCTGAGGACTGGAAACCGGCGAATCTCTGATCGGTGCTGACCAGTGTGGCGCGGTGCTCGATGGCGAGTGCGGCCAGCCAGACATCGTCGATGTCGTCGCCACACAGGCCGAGGGCGGTGATGAAATCGGAGAATATCCCCGGGTGCGGCATCGTCAACAGGGCGTCCGAGCGGAATCAATCCAGCTCTCTAGTTAGAGCTGCGACCTCTCCAGCGCTGCGGCGACGAAGCCAGCGAAGAGTGGATGTGGGTGGTTCGGCTTCGATTGGAACTCCGGGTGGAATTGCGCGCCGATGTAAAACGGATGGTCCGGCAGCTCGACGATTTCCACGAGACCTTCCTCCGCCGAGACGGAGGAAATCACCAGCCCGGCTTCCTGCAGACGGTCCTGATAGTCGGAGTTAAACTCATACCGGTGGCGATGGCGTTCGTGGATGCGCTCGACGTTGTCATAGAGATCGGCGGCCTTGGTGCCGGTGAAGAGGATCGACTCGCAGGAACCGAGGCGCATGGTGGCTCCCATGTCCTCGACGCCTTTTTGCTCTTCCTGCAAACAGATCACCGGGTATTTGGTGGTCTTGTTGAATTCCGTGGAGTTCGCGTCCTTCAAGCCGCAGACGTTGCGCGCGTACTCGATGGTGGCGATTTGCATGCCGAGACAAATCCCGAAATACGGGATGTTGTTTTCCCGGGCGTATTGAGCCGCGAGGATTTTCCCCTCCGTGCCGCGGTCGCCGAACCCCCCGGGAACCAGGATGCCATCGACATCGCCGATGACTGCCTTCGCGCCGTGGTCCTCGATGGCCTCCGCTTCCACCCGGACGACCTGCACCTTGGTGTCGTGATGGGCACCGGCATGGATCAGCGATTCATAGATCGACTTGTAGGCATCCTGGAGTTCGATGTATTTCCCGGCGACGGCGATGGTGACCTTGTGCTTCGGGTGGATGACGTGTTGGACAAATTTCTCCCATTCCTCGAGCGCGGGCGACGGCGTGTGGCCGAGGCCTAACTTGTCCACCACCAGCCGGTCGATCTTGTCGCGCCGCAGGTCTAACGGGCATTCGTAAATCGTGTGGGCGACATCGCGGAAAGCGACGACGTTCTTGCGCTCGACGTTGCAGAACATCGCGATCTTCTTGCGGTTGTCCTCGTCGAGATCGGCCTCGGTGCGGCAGATAATGATGTCCGGCTGGATGCCGAGTTCGCGGAGCTTCGCGACGGATTGCTGAGTCGGCTTGGTTTTCACTTCGCCGGCGGCCTTGATGTAAGGCAACAGCGTGACGTGGATGAAACAGACGTTTTCCTTGCCGACTTCCAACGCGAACTGCCGCAGGGCTTCGATGAATAACAGCCCTTCCATGTCGCCGACGGTGCCGCCGATTTCGGTGATGAGCACGTCGGTGTCCGGGTTGTTCACGGTGACCTGGTGCATCCGGGATTTGATTTCATCGGTGACGTGCGGGATGAACTGGACGGTTTTCCCGAGGTATTCGCCGCGGCGTTCCTTCTTGATGACCGAGTCGAAGACCTGGCCTGAAGTCAGGTTATTCATCCGCGAGAGTACGCCGGAGGTGAAGCGCTCGTAGTGGCCCAGGTCGAGGTCGGTCTCCGCGCCGTCATCGAGGACGTAAACCTCGCCGTGCTGATAGGGTGACATGGTGCCGGGATCGACATTGAGATAGGGGTCGAATTTTTGCATCAGCGTGGTCAGGCCGCGGTGCTCCAGCAGCGTGCCGATGGAGGCGGCGGCCAGGCCCTTGCCAAGTGAGGAGACGACGCCGCCGGTGACGAAAATGTATTTCATGAGGGTGTGTGGTGAGCAGTGGTTAGAAGCCGTTCGATTTCGCGGGCTTGTTCCGGGGTATCGACGCCAGGTGAGGTGTCGGTGGTGAGAATGACCTTGATGGTCGCGCCGTTTTCGAGGGCGCGGAGTTGTTCGAGCGACTCGGCCATTTCCAAGGGCGACGGCGGCCAGGTGACGAAGCGTTCGAGGAAACTCCGCTGATAGGCATAGATCCCCTTGTGGCGGAGGACCGGCAGGCCCGCGACCGGGTTGCGGAAAAACGGCAGCGGCGAGCGGGAAAAATACAGCGCACGGCCGTCGATGGCGATGGCGACTTTGACCACATTCGGGTCTTGGACGGCGGGATCGGAGGGATCGAGCGGATTGGCGGCGGTGGCCATGTCGAGCGTGGGATCGGCGGCCATCGCGGCGGCGAGTTCGTCGATGAGCGCGGGATCGATCAAGGGTTCGTCGCCCTGGATGTTGATGATGTGGGTCGCCTGCGGCACGGCTCGCGCGGCCTCGGCGATGCGATCGGTGCCTGTGGGATGATCGGGCGAAGTCATGGCGACCTTGCCACCGAACGCGATCACCACGTCGCGGATCCGTTCGTCATCCACCGCGACGATGATTTCATCGAGCCGCGAACACTGCTGGCAACGCTCCCAAACGTGCTGGATCAAGGGTTTTCCGGCGATCAAATGCAGCGGCTTGCCGGGGAAACGTGTGGAGCCCCAACGCGACGGCAAGACGCCTAAAATGTAGGTTGGAGCGGGAGAATGGGTCACGTTTGGCAAAGGTTGGGCAAGCGTAAGACACGGACAAGCCACCGGACAAGAGCGGTTTGGGAAAAAGATTTTGGGCTTCGGAGACAGCCATTTGCCATAGCTGACGACTGGTCTGCTAGTTTTGACTCCGTCTCGGGATCGTTCAAGGAGGGTCCCACCACTTTCAGCCCCCTCCCGCTTGTCCGTTAGCGGGGCCCTTGCAGCACCGTGCTGCCCGATGAGGGGAGGGGAGGCGTTCCCTGGCGATCCTTGGTGAGGATGAAACCCGATGGCACGGTCGCTTTGGAGCCCAAGCTGAAATCGAACGACTCGCCACTCCGGACGTTGGATTCCGGCAGCCGGCCCACATACACGGGTTTATCCCCGGTCTTGGTCGTGACCCACAAATTGTAGGCTTCGTCCGAAGTGGTGGCTGGCAAATTACTCACCACCAGAGTGCCCGCATCCCGCGCTGAATCGTAAATCGGAATCGCCGAGGGCTCCGTTTCCGGCATGGGAGGCGCGATGATTCTAACGGCGAGGGGATCCACCAGTGGCAGGGGTTGATTGGCGGCGGTAAGCGCGTCTCCGAGGATCGACGTGATGGTTGGATCGTCCATTGTCATGGCCAGCGCGCTTGGAATTTCGCCGGACGCTGTCAGTGGTCTCATCCGCACGATGATCGGCCAAGCCATGCCGGGGACGGACTCGAACCGCCTGCGATCCCGTTCCAAGACGTTCTCCAATTGTTCGCGGAGCACTTCGATTTCCTGGATCAGTCGTTTGGTTTCCACCTTGGCGATCACTTTTGCGTCGCCATCCCGGCGGGTGGCCGCAAGGCCGTTGTTACCGGTGCCATCCGGCGTGCTGGCGAGGATTCGGTCTTCACCCGTTACGCTCCGCCCCGGGTGAGCGACCATGGATTTTTGCTCACGAGTGGTAGGATGAAAAGCCGCCTGCTCGACCGCGCGGTGCCTGCGATCGGAATTCCGGTCGAGAATCAGGCTCATGGTTAGAACGGCTGCCGCTGCCCAACCGGTGATCCCAAGCCAGTTCGCCCGCTTGGCGGCGTGGAGGCCCAACCTCCGGTGCAGGCGCTCGAGTTGACCGGCCTGTGGTGCGATGGGAACAACCGCGGCAACCGCCACCGCTGCGGCAAGACGAGCCATTTCCTGATAGGCATTCCTCAACTCGGGATCATGGCGCATCGCTTCGTCGAAACCGGCCGCCTCATCGGCGTCCAGCATTCCAAAGGTCCGCCAGGCGGCGCTCTCGTGGGACTCAGAATTCATGGCGAGAAAGTTGGTTGCGCACCTTTTCCAAAGCGCGGCGGAGGCGGTTTTTCACCGTTCCCAATGGCGTTCCCAAGCGAGCCGAAATTTCTGACTGGGTGTATTCTAGGAAAACCGCCAGCTCTAGGCACTGGCGCTCGTCCGTCCCGAGTTCGTCCAACGCGGCGCGCACTCGCCGCCAATCGTCGAGCGCTATCACCCGCGCATCCTCGGTCGCCTCGGGCGGCGCGTGCAAATGGATCGGCACCACCCGCGACGAGTCCCGCTTCCCGCGGTGGCGGTAGCGCAGCCGGTCGATGCAATAGCCCCGCATCACCGCGAAGGCCCAGACAAACGGCGGCGATTGCTTCGGGTCATAGTCCGCCGACCGGTGCCACATCCGCACGAACGTGTCCTGCACCGCTTCCTCCGCCTCCCGCCGGTCGCCTAACATCCGGCAGGCGATTCCCAGCAGAACCGGGCTCCACATCCCGTGCAGCTCGGTGAGCGCCGAGCCGTCTTCCATGGCCATTCGATTGATCAAAGCCGCCGCCTCGCCGCTCCGGTCATCGCCGAGAGCGGAGGTGAAATGGGAGCCCGCCGCGGGGTCGATCATGGGTCGTGGTTTGGTCATTGGCGGAAACTGCCTGCCGGGACAATCCGCTATTTCCCCCCGTTTGGACCATTCTATTTTCACCCGCTGGCGAGTGAATCGTGTAAAGCTGGGAATACTCGGCGTTGCCCTCGCTCCGGCCGTTAGAGCCAGCCGCGCACCGGCAAGGGGAATGCCTAAAGCGCGAAGGTGACTAGCACCACCACGGCAACGGTTTTTCCCGGGGCCAGCGAAGGTGTCGGGGAAAACGTCCACCCGCGGGCCGCATCCATCGCCGCCTGGTCGAGCTGGGGGCTGCCGCTGCTGTGATAGATGCTCGCCGAAGCCGCAGAGCCGTTCCCCCGGACGTGGACGAGTACGCTGACCGTGCCGGATTTCCCGGCGGCCTTCGCTCCGGTCGGGTAGCGCGGCGGCGGGTGGTGAAGCAGCTTCGGCGGTGGCACCGGGCTGTCGCGTTTCGCCAACTGGCTGCGGCCCGATCCCTTTTGTCCGCCAGCCTTCGCGGCGTGAGTGCCGGACTGAGCAGTTGATTTCACTCCCGGTTGGGTCGCAGGGGAAAGGCTGGTTTGCTTGTTGGGTGCCGCCAGCGCCATGGGTTCCACCGGTGGAAGTTGCATGGATGCGGTGGAGTTCAATGCGAGGATGACCGGCATCCGCAGCGCAAGCGGCTGCTGCGGGAAGGGGGCGGTGGGCCCGGCGGTCGCGGCCGGGGACGACATTTCAAAATCTCCCGCTTCGTCGGAGGCCCCGTCGTCTCCAGAGCTATTTTCCGGGGAGGCCATGAAAGTGTACGCGCAGGCTGCCGCAATGACGCAGGCGTGGAGTCCTAGTGAAACCAGCAAGCCCGTCCTGCTGGTTGTCCCCTTCTTCGCCACCGGTCCCGCCAATACCGACGAAACCTCCGGGCTCGAAAGCACCGGAGGTCGTTTGATGCATGGTTTCTGCGGAACGGGGGCCATCGGGGGGAATCCTCAGTGTCCGCCCAGCGAGGTGGGTTTGTAGCCTCCGTCTTTCGATGGGCCACCGAAGTCGAAACCAAAGATCAGCCAGCATTCCATGTTCGGGGAGGCGTCGTTTAGGCCGGCCAACGTCACGAGATCAAGGTGGGTGTTGGAGGTCGGCCGCCATTGGACCGATGGGCCAAGGATCGCTTCGGATTTCTCGTCGGTGACATGGGACCATTTGCCTTCCACACCGACGGAGAAGCAACTATCCACGATGGTCTTGGAAATTCCGCCGGAGACGGCGAATTCATCGGTCCGGTCGCCCCAGACCTGGGTTTCGTGGATGAGGTTCGCGCCCCAATGCCAGCCTTGGCCGAAATCGTCGCCGAACAGGATCTTGGACTCGAGGATATCGCTGCCCTCATGGGCGAAGGCGTATTCGACATAGATTGCGGGATTCAGCGGGAGGACGCCCCAGTTGGCCAGCGCGTGGCGGAGTTCCACGGCGACCTCATCCTGTTGCCAGCCCTTGTCGTCGCTGTTGTCGTGGATCGCCTTTTCATAGATGTCGAGTTGCATGCGGAAGGGCAGGCCCATTTCAAATTCCGTCTGGGATCGCTGGGTGACCCGGCCACCATCGTAGGTGCGGGCCCGATACCACTGCTCGACTCCCATTTCCCATGGGTCCTTCTGCACGTAAATCCGCGTCAGGCTGAAGCGGCGCTGCTTCACCCATTCCGGCTCGCCGAACGCGCCGTCGGGCTTGTCCTCCATCAGCTCCGATCCACTGACCATCACATTGCCGACGACCGGCGGGGCGGTTGATTCCTGGGCGCGGGCGGTTCCTGCCGCGATCAGGGTCGCGGCACCCAAGAGTGCGATTGAGGTGTTCTGTATCATGTGCGGACAAGAACGCACGGGTCGGCGGTCTTCTTAGGAAAAACTTAGGAAAATTCTGCGTCAGGGATTGGACGGGATGGCCGCCCGTGACTGGGACGGCGTTCCGGTTTGCCCGCGAACATGGCATCTTTATTTTGTTAGGGAGGAGCGTCTGTCACGCCGGACTTGCCACCGCTCAGCGCAGGCAGCATTTCTTGTATTTTTTCCCGCTGCCGCACGGGCACGGATCGTTGCGGCCGACGGCCACCGGAGCTGGCTCGTCATCGGAGTCAAAGTCGTCATCGTCGTCCGCTTCCAAGAAACCGGAGCCGGTCGGGGAGGATCGTGGCTGCTGATAGTTTTGATATTGCTGGATGATGGAGAGCGTCTTCGGTGCGGGTGGCAAAGGCGTCGAGAGATCATGGGTGATCGACTCGATATCACCCGCAATGAACTGCTCGATGTCGTATGACATGAAATTCGGCGTGCGGCCGAGGCAATCATCGAGGACATGGATGCGATCCGCGACGAGCGTTTCCTGCGGCAGGGCGAGGATTCCGCTGATGACGGATGCGGGCATGGCCAACGGCTGATCGTAGAGGGAATTGATTTCCTCGTGATGGAAGGACGGCTGGCCGGCCACGATGATTTTCCTCGGCAGGGGCGGCAGCTTGACTTCGACGTGCTTCACAGCGTCCGCCGCATTCGTTCGGTTAAACTCTTGGCGCTGGCAATCAGGATCTCCCGCTCGATGACCCGGCTCACATCGGTGCCGGGCTCGATTTCCTCAACTGCGGCCAGTACGCCACAGGCCAGTGCCGGGTCACCGGCGCGTGCGCGGTGGATCGCCACGCAGAGGTAATAATTCCTCAGCTCGGACACGTGAAACAGCTCCCGCCGGGGATAGAGCTTGGTGATATCGAGGGCTGGCCCCAGGGCCTGTATCACGGTGTCCGGCTTGGCCGCTCCGAGCGCGTCGAGCGCGAGACCGATGCGGGTGAACAGATAGTCGGGGTGAAACTTCGCGAGATCCTTGAGGACGTGCTTGGCCTGGCGCGGCTGGTTGCGCTGCTGATAGGCGGTCATCAGGTAGTTCACGAGCGTCGGGAAATCCGGATGACGCGCGATGAGTTTCTTCAACTCGGGAATGACCCAATTCGCACCCTCGTGCGCGGCGTGATAGAGATCCTCCATCTGCTCGGACGACAATCCCACAGGCGTGTCGAGGTTGAGCGGCTCGTCTGTTCTGGGGATGGCGAGGATTTGCTTCTTCAAGGCCTCCGCCTCGGCAGTCAGTGGAATCTCGGGAAACATGGCGGGATTGTCTCAAGATTTTCCGCCCGTTGGCAATGCCAGTTTCGCCTGAAATCGACCGCTCGCGGGTCCCGGGGGAGAATCGCCGCTTGAGTTTTCACGGACCGCCAGACAGCCTTCCGCCGCGTCCATGAAATTCACCATCCCGTTCGTCGCCTATTCGCTTGTTGCCAGTCTGTCCGCCGCCGAGGTGCCCAAGGTCTTTGCGGGACTTTTCGAGCAGGACGTGTCGGTGAAGGGCCAGATCGGCGTGGTGCTGCCACCTCCGGAGATCGACAAATACGTGGCCAAGGTTGAGGCGGCCGCGCGCAAGGACCCCAAGTGGTTCCGCGAATTCTCCGGTTCCTCGAAGCCGGGTTTGCCGTTGCCCTACGACGCCCGCCTGGGCCTCACCCAAGCGGAATATGCCGAGTATCTAAATCTCTGGAACCAACGCAAGTTCAAGCCGATGGAGGATGTCATGCTGCTGCTCCGCCAGACCTCGGGTGACACCTGGTCGATCACTTCCACCGGCGCGGCCGGCCTGTTGTCCACGTTACGCTATTCCGCCAAGACCGACGTTTTCCGCTCACCGAATGGCGAGCTGAAACGCATTGATGACATCAAGGCGGACGCGACCAGCATCCTCGGCGAGTGGACCGGCATGGAATGGAAATTCGAAGAGGAAACCAGCCTCGGCAAAACCAAGGAAAATTTGGCGCTCGGTCGATTCGCCGATAAAAAATACGGGCTGATCGTTTATCGCGCCCAGGAAATTTCGTCCGGTGGCCCGCCCCTGCTAGACAAAAGCCTTGTCGTCCGGTTTCCCCTCGGGAAATCCGCTCAGCCCAAGGAACCCGCGCCCGCCGTGAAGCCTGCCGTGAAGCCCGTTCCGAAGGCGGCTCCCAAGAAATAGACCATGGATTCCGCGGCTCCCATCGGCGGGAAACGCCGGGGCCTCCGCCGCTGGCGCCGGGCGATCCCAGCGCTGTTAGGGCTGCCTGTCGTGGCGTTGCTGCTAGGCAATCTGGCTCTCTCCAGTGCCTGGAGCTGTCGCTGGCTCGCTGCGAAAATCCAACACCGGACCGGTTTGGAGGCCCGTGTGGGCGGTGCCTCATGGTCGCCTTGGAACGGTGCTTCCATCAGCGGGCTGGAGTTGCTCCAACCCGTTCCATTGCGCGCATTGATCAAAGAGCCACTGGTCCGCATCGACTCGGTGCGCGTCACTCCGGTCTGGCGGGCCTGGCTGCGCGGGCGGCTCGACGTCCGCTCCATCGAGCTTGAAACCCCGCGTTTCGTCCTACCGGCGGAACTGATGTCACACCTTGCCGGGCCATCGCCGCCGATCCAAACCACCGCCCCGCCGCCAGTCGCGGCAGTCGCGCATCATCTTCCTGCCGTGATTCAACCACCTCCGGCACCGCCGGCCGCGGTGCCGGAAGCGGCGAAACTCCCTCCGCCGCAGGTCCTACCGGCGCAGCCGACGGGTTGGTTGCGGTTGAAAAATGCCTCGTTCGCGATCGTCCACGCCGGGTCGAATCACCCGTTGCTGGAAATTTCAAAGACCAGCGGTGCGATCCCGATTTCGGGAGACCCCGCCCAGTCAGCCGTGAAGATCGGCCGGATTTCCACCTTCGGAAATGCAGTGACCTCCAACCTGACAATCTCGTTGGATTGGACGCGCCCGTTGCTTTCCCTCAAACCCCTCGAAACCGGCATCGGCGGCTATCACTTTCTCGTCGCCGCCAAGATCGCCGCGCTCAGCGGCATGCCACTCCAGATCGAAGCCCAATTTCCCCGCCAGTCCCTCGCGCCATTCGAGGTCTCGTTCGGCGGCCAGGCTGCGGCCGAATCCATCGTCGCCAACCTGCGCTTCCGCGGTCTGCTGCTGGCGCCGGGAACCTGGCAGAGCGACCTCGTCGTGGAAGCAACTTCCCCTTCCCTTCACATCGTCGGCCATGAGACGAAATTCGACAAGGCAAGGGCCGTCACCATCTTGCGCGGCGGTCTCCTCTCCTGCGTGGATGCGCGGCTGATCGGCGACGAGCTATCCGTGTTGGGAAATGCCACCCTGCTGGCGGACGGAAGGGCCGCAGGAGTCGCCCGCCTAGTTGCCGCGCCTGAAACCGTGAACTCCCTCACCAACCGGGTTTTCCCTAACATTCCGGGCGCGCCATCACTCACCCCGCTCGCCACCCCGCAGCGCACGGCCATTGATCTGCAAGCCTTCGGGAGCATCGGCCGGCTTTTTCTCCGCATCGGCAAAGACGGCCCGATCGTAAACCTCAACCGGTCACCCTGAAGAATTCAACCGCGAATCACATCCAACACCCCCATGAGAATCATCGCCGGAACCGCCGGACGCACCGCCATCAAAGTCCCTCCGGCCGTCACCCGCCCCACCACCGACTTCGTGCGGCAGGCGGTTTTCTCCATCCTCGGCGAGCGGGTGGCAAACGCCCGCGTGCTCGATCTCTACGCCGGCTCCGGCGCACTTGGTCTCGAAGCGCTCAGCCGCGGCGCGAAGAGCTGCACCTTTGTCGAGGATCACCGGCAAGCCGTGAAGGTCATCGCCGAGAATCTAACCAAGGCCAGGCTGGAGGGTGGCCACGCCGTGAAATCCGAGGTCGCCCCCTTCCTCAAGCGCGACTCCGCCAGCTACGATCTGATCTTCGCCGATCCGCCGTATTGGAAATATCACGGCGACAAGGACCACATCACGGAGCTTCTCCAGTGCGGCCTGCTCGCGCCGCGCTTGGCGGCGGGCGGTTGGCTCATCGTGGAGGTTTCGTCCCACAAGACATCACCAGTGGCTGACGAGTTTTCCCTCGTCGCCCGCCGCGAGTATGGCAACAGCGCGATCCTGATTTACACGGCGGGTGACTGATAGGAAATAGCAACAAGAGTGTCGCGACTCCTTAGACGCCGGCTTCGCTGACTTCCTGTTCGGGCTCAGGGCGGGTTGAGACAAAATCGAGTTCGTCGGATTCGGCCTTTTTGACGACGTTGACGGCATCGCCCGGTTTCACATCGCCGCGAAGCAGAGCTTCGGCGAGCGGGTCTTCCAGGAAACGTTCGACGGCGCGGCGCATCGGCCGCGCGCCGTAGGCGGGATCGAAGCCTTTCGCGGCTAGCAGATCGCGCGCCTCGTCGGTGAGCGTGAGATGAATCGACTTGTCCTTGAGACGCTTGACGAGCTTGGCGACTTCGAGATCGACGATCTGGTTGAGATCAACCTTTTCGAGCATGTGGAACACCACAAGGCTGTCGAGACGGTTGAGAAACTCTGGTTTGAAGTAGCGCTTCGACTCCTCGATGATCTTGTCTTTCATCCCTTCGTGGTCGGCGTCGTCTGCGGCCATCGCACCGAAACCGAGGGTGGTTTGGCGTTTGATGGTGGAGGCCCCGACGTTGGAGGTCATGATGATGATCGTGTTGCGAAAGTCGATCTTGCGGCCTAACGAATCGGTGATGGTGCCTTCCTCGAGGATTTGCAGCAGCAGGTTCATCACGTCCGGGTGGGCCTTCTCAACTTCATCGAAGAGGACGACCGAGTATGGACGACGGCGGACGGCTTCTGATAGTTGGCCACCTTCTTCGTAACCGACATAGCCCGGAGGCGAGCCGATCAAACGGCTGGCGGTGAATTTCTCCATGTATTCCGACATGTCGATTTGGATCAGCGAGTCTGGATCGCCAAACATGAACTCGGCGAGATTGCGGGCGAGGTAGGTTTTGCCGACACCGGTCGGACCGAGGAACAGGAACGAGCCGATCGGCCGACGCGGGTCCTTGAGGTCGGCACGCGAACGGCGCAGGGCCTTGGAAATGGCGATGACCGCTTCGTTCTGACCGATGACGCGGCCCTTGAGCTCGTCTTCCATCTTGAGAAGCTTTTCGGTTTCCTTTTCCTCCATCCGACGGAGTGGCACTCCGGTCCATTTGGAAACGACGGCCATGATGTCGTCGTCGGTGACAGTGACGATGGTTTCTTCCGACGAGGACCGCCAATTCTTGAGGGTTTCCTCAAGGTTCTTCTTGGCGTGCTTCTCGTCGTCGCGCAGGGCGGCGGCCTTCTCGAAATTCTGCTCGGCGATGGCGGCCACCTTGTCGCGGTTGATCTGTTCGATCACGGCTTCCAACTGCTTGATCGACGGCGGGCGGGTCATCGTGCCGATGCGGGCGCGGGCACCGGCCTCGTCGAGCACGTCGATGGCCTTGTCTGGCAGGAACCGTGCGGTTAGATAGCGCGAGGTGAGCTTGACTGCGGCCTCGATGGCTTCCGGGGTGAACTTCGCCTTGTGGTGGGATTCGTATTTCTCCTGGAGACCTTGAAGGATCTTGATCGCGTCATCGACGGACGGCTCCTCGACCTTCACCTGTTGGAAACGGCGTTCGAGCGCCGAGTCCTTCTCGATGTATTTGCGGTACTCGTTGAGGGTGGTGGCACCGACGCATTGCAGCTCGGCGCGGCTGAGCGCGGGCTTGATGATGTTAGACGCATCCATCGCGCCCTCAGCGGAGCCGGCACCGACGATGGTGTGGAGCTCGTCGATGAACAGGATGACGTTCTTGACCTTGCGGATCTCGTCCATGACGGCTTTGATGCGCTCCTCGAACTGGCCGCGGTACTTCGTACCAGCGACCATCAGCGCGAGGTCGAGGGTGATGACTTTCTTGTCGCGGAGGATTTCTGGAACATTGCCAGTGGCGATTTCCTGGGCGAGTCCTTCGACGATGGCGGTCTTGCCGACACCGGCTTCCCCGATGAGGACCGGGTTGTTTTTGGTCCGGCGGCAGAGGATTTGAATGACGCGCTCGATTTCGCTTTCGCGGCCGATCACGGGGTCAAGCCCGCCTTCACGGGCGACCTTCGTGAGATCGCGACCGAAGGCCTTGAGAGCCGGTGTTTTGGATTTGGCCTCACCCTCGGCAGCGGCGGCCTGGGCTGAGCTTTCGTCTTCGAATGGACCGTCGTCCGCTTCGTCGTCGTCGTCATCGTCGTCCTGATCGTCTGGCGAGAAGTTCGGGTCGATCTCCGCGAGGATTTCGTTGCGGGTGCGTTGGATATCGACGTCGAGGCGCTTGAGCACGCGGGCGGCGACGCCTTCGCCTTCGCGGAGGAGGCCGAGGAGGAGATGCTCGGTGCCGACGTAGGAGTGGTTGAGGGCCTTGGCTTCCTTGTTAGCAAGGGCGAGAACCTTTTTCACCCGCGGGGTGTAAGGGATATTTCCGGCGGACTTCTGCGGCGGACCAGAGCCGACTTCCTTTTCAACCTCCATCCGAACAGCTTCGAGCTCGAGGCCCATCCGTTCGAGGACATTGACGGCGACGCCTTGGCCGAGCTTGATCAGACCGAGCAACAAATGCTCGGTGCCGACGTAGGAGTGGTTGAATCGATCCGCTTCCTTACGAGCGAGAGCGAGGACTTGTTGAGCACGTGGTGTGAAGTTGTTCATGCGTCGCCTGGGTTAGAAGGGTCGGATAGGTTCTTTTCGTCTTTTGATGAGATACGATTATCAGGGGATTCAAGGGATTGCAAACGCGAGCGCACGATTTCTGCACGAATCGCGTCCCTTTCCTCCGGGGAAAGCTTGCGGCCGGAATGGAGTTGCAAGTGTGCCGGTTGGATGTCCATCAGCAAGGTGTCGCAGAGCATCACGGTTTCCAGGGAGAAAAATCCGAGCGTGCCACCGAGGCGCAGCAGCGAGAGGTGGTTGAGGGCTTCCTTCGAATCGGTGATGTGGGCGTAGCGCAACACGCCGTAGGCGCGGCCGATTTTGTCGGAGACCATTTCCGGATCGTCTTCCAACAGTTTCTCACGGGCGTTCTGCTCGTGGTTGGAAACTTGGGAGATGACCCGTTCGAGGCGACGGATGATGGTTTCCTCGCTTTCGCCAAGGGTCGATTGGTTGGAGATTTGATAGAGGTTGCCGAGAGACTCGGTGCCTTCACCGTAAAGCCCGCGGACAGCGAGACCGATCTTGTTGACGGCCTGCAGCACCTGGCCGATTTGGTCGCTGAGGACGAGGCCTGGCAAATGCAGCATCGCGGAAGCACGCAGGCCGGTGCCGAGGTTGGTCGGGCAGGTGGTGAGGTAGCCGAGCGTGGGATCGAAGGCAAATTCGAGTGATTCCTCGAGTTCCGTGTCGAGTTCGGACAGCGCGTTGAAAGCGGCGGTGAGCTGAAGTCCGGGCCGGATCGCCTGCATCCGCAGATGGTCCTCTTCGTTCAGCATCAGGCTGAAGGTTTGGCGGCGCTCGATGACGGCCGCCGAGCCATCGCCACGGGCGGCGTGTTCGCGGGAAATCAAGTGGCGCTCGACGAGAACTTGCTTTTGCACCGATGTTAGATCGCCGAGCTCGTGGGAAAACGCACCTTTCATTGCGGGCAAGGACTCCACTGCCGGGCGCATCAAATCGAGGGCGGCGGCGCGTTGATCGCGCTTGGCCCACCCGGGAAACGGATGGCGGCGCAGGTTGCGCGCGAGGCGGATCCGCGAGGTCAGCACGGCGCCATGCTCCCCTTGCCCGCCGGCCATCCAATCGGCGGGATGTTTGATCAAGGTGGTGAAACGCATCATGGTCGTGGATTTCTCAATGTTTGACTTCGTCCAGGTTGCGGATTTCGTCGCGGATGCCGGCGGCCTCCTCGTAGCTTTCCGAGGTGATTGCTTGTTCGAGGCGCGAGCGGAGTTCCTCAATCCGCTGGTGGCGGAATTGAATGGCCATCAAGCCTTCCGGCACTTTGCCAATGTGCGAGGTGCCCTTGTGCATGCCGCGGACCATCTGCCCGACTTCGTCGTTGAAGGTCGCGTAACAATCGCTGCAACCGAAACGGCGCACTCGCTTCAAATCATCGAGCGTGAACCCACAGGTGACGCACTTTTTGCCGTTACCGGGAGTGACCGCAGACGCCGTGGTCGTGACCGTGCCCGGACCGCCGGGCAGCCCGCCGAGAAGCAGATCCGCCAAGGAAAACCCCGTGGGATCGGTGACTCCGCGCTCCTTCGCGCAACTGTCGCAAAGGCACACCTTTTTCATCTGCCCATCGACGAGTTGGGTGAGGAAGACGGTGGCCTTTTTGTCGCAAAAATCACACTTCATAGTCGTGGGGTTTTAATCCGTTATCGCAAAAGGAGTGCCAGTGGTCATGGCGAGTTCGTGGAAGGCTTCGAGAAAACGGGCGGTGAATGGTCCGGGCTTGCCGCTGCCGATGATCCGGCGGTCCAGCGCCACCACCGGAATGACCTCCGCCGCAGTGCCAGTGAGGAAACATTCATCCGCCGTGAAAATGTCATAGCGCGTCAACGAGCACTCTTTAAATGGCACGCCAAGCTTTTCCGCCAGCTCGATGATGACCGCGCGGGTGATCCCGTCGAGTGCGCCATCGCAGATCAGCGGGGTGAGCAGCGTGCCGTTTTTCAGGAGAAACAGGTTGTCGCCCGTACACTCGGCGACGTAGCCCTGCTCGTTGAGCATCACGGCTTCGAGCGCGTTGGCCTGGATCGCCTCGACCTTGGCCATGATGTTGTTCAGGTAGTTGAGCGATTTCACCTGCGGCATCAACGCTCCGGGTGCCGGGCGGCGGGTCGCGCAGGTGATGATTTTAAGCCCGTCGCGGTAGGTCTCGTCCGGGTAAAGCTTGATCGTCGAGGCGATGATGAACATCGACGGCACCGGGCAGAGATACGGGTTCAGCCCCAGTTCGCCAGCCCCGCGGGTGACGACCAGGCGGATGTAGCCGTCGGTTAGGCCGTTCGCGGCCACCGTTTCGCAGGTGAATTTGCAAACTTCCTCCTGCGTCCACGGCAGATCCAGGATGATCGCGCGGGCGGAATCAAACAGCCGGCGGATGTGTTCCTCCAAACGAAAAATGCGGCCGTTGTAAAAACGGATGCCCTCAAAAACGCCGTCCCCGTAGAGAAGGCCGTGGTCAAAGACCGACACCTTCGCTTCAGATTCGTCCACCAGTTTACCATCGAGCCAGATTTTCATGTGAATTCTTGGCCAAGGGTAAGGAGATCACCGACTCTGGCAAGCG
>JANMJJ010000026.1:0-8966 GCA_031371325.1 Akkermansiaceae bacterium
GAATGCATGAGCGGCTTCGAGCACGCCGCCGCCGCGCTGATGGTTTCACTCGCCAAAGACGAAAATGACCCCTTGCTCACCCAAGGCCTCACCGTCTGCCGCGCCATCCACGACCGCTACGACGCCTCGCGCCGCAATCCCTACAACGAAATCGAGTGCTCAGATCACTACGCCCGAGCGATGTCGAGCTACGGCGTCTTCATCGCCGCCACCGGCTTCTACTGTCATGCGCCGTCCGGCCTCATCCGCTTCGAGCCCAAGCTCGGTGCCAATGATTTCGCCGGTCCCTTCGTCGGAGCCGCCGCCTGGGGAAGATTCTCGCAGAAACAAAGCGCCACCGGGCTAGCCGCCACCCTCGCCGTGCGCTTCGGCTCGCTGCACCTCGCCCGCTTGGAGCTCACCCCACCCGCCGCCAAGGCTGCCACCACCAAAGTCATCCTCGCCGGTAAGCCCTTGCAACACCGCCTCGAAACCCGCGACGGTCGCCTCGCCATTGTCTTGGCACAAGCCATCACCCTCACCGTTGGGCAGGTCCTAAATGTCATCGTCTGATAAAGACGTGCTTTGTCGTTCGCCAAGCAGACAATCCTCAAAGACCGGAAGCCGAATTTCGTGAAATTTAAAACTACACCACCATGACTGCGATTACTACTACCCAGGCTCACCTAAGTTCGTTAGGACAAAATCTCGACACGGGATCGACGTCCTTCGGATTTCTCCGATCATCTAACGACCTTCTCGACCAGCCCATGGGACTCCGCGATCGCTTGGAGGAAGACGGGTATCTCTACATCCGCGAATTCTTTGATCCGGAACTGATCCTCGCGGGACGCCGCTCGATATTTCAGCGCCTGGCTCAAGAAGGGCATTTGCATCCTGAAAGGGATCTGATGGAGGGGATTGTCCATCCGGACATGCTGGCCGCCTTCAAGCTGGATACAGCCCCGACTTTCAAGGAAACAGATGGCAAGAAGCAGAATCCTGACAAGACCGCGGCCTTCCGCCCCGAACTGGCAGCCAGCAGTCCAGAGATCCGGCGTGTCGTCTTCGGCCCCGAAATTTGCGAGTTCTACACCAATCTTTTTGGCGAGCCGGTCCGCCACTTCGACTATATCTGGTGCCGCTTGATGGGTCCTGGCCACGGCACTCCGGTGCATTGCGACAAGGTTTACATGGGCCGCGGCTCACAGGAATTACTCACCTGTTGGATCCCTTATGTGGACATTCCGCTGGAGGTCGGCGGACTGATTGTTCTGGAAAACTCGCACAAACAATCGGATCGCATCGCGGAATATCTGGCGAAGGATGTGGACTCTTATTGTGAAAACAATCCCGATCAGGTGCAAGCCGTCGCCAAGGATGGGAAATGGTCATTCCCAGGCTGGCTGTCGAAGCGCCCTGATACGCTACCTGAAAAATTCGGCAGCCGCTGGCTCACGGCACCGGAGTGGAAAGCGGGCGATTTCATCACCTTCCGGATCAATATGATTCACGGCTCGCTGGACAACCAGTCGAATCAGGTTCGATTCTCGACAGACACTCGTTTCCAGCCCGCGAGTCAGCCTGCGGACGAACGTTGGATCGGAGCAAATCCTCCGGGTCACTCACTCGCGGGGAAGCGCGGCCGCGTCTGTTAAGCTTTCCTGTTCGCGATCCAGTGAAACTACTTTTCACAAAATCCGACTGGGAGCTGGCTCACCTGCCGCTTCCCGATTTCGTGGCTCGGGTGGCCGATGCGGGTTACGATGCGACGGAAATTTATTTCCCCGCGCGCGATGATTCCGCCCCCAAGATCCGGGCGCTGCACGCCGCTGCCGGGCTTCAAATCGTGGCCCACATCGCCACGAGTGGAGCAAGCGTGGAGGACCATCTCTCGTCATTGGAATCTCACTTCCTCAGGGCGTCCGAGACCGAACCCTTGTTGGTCAACAGCCATACCGGTCGCGATCATTTCAGCTTTGAGGATAGCCTGCGGATTTTTGAAGCGGGCGAAAAGCTGGTGGCGAAAACCGGTGTTCCTTTGCTGCACGAGACCCATCGCGGCCGGGCATTGTTCAGTGCGCCTGCCACCCGCGCGTTTCTCCACGCGATGCCGTCGCTTCGGCTCACGGCGGATTTCTCCCACTGGGTTTGTGTGCATGAAAGCGATCTATCAGACCAAGCTGCCAGCCTCGCCGAGGCGATGGCGGCGGCGGAACATATTCATGCCCGCATCGGATTTGACCAAGGCCCGCAGGTAAGCGATCCGAGGAATCCGGCCCATCAGCCATGGCTGGCGCTGTTCACCTCCTGGTGGAAATCCATCATCCACCTCAGGAGGGAAGAAGGCCGCGATTGGCTCACCATCGCCCCGGAATTCGGGCCGGCCCCGTATATGCCGCTGAGCGGCAAATCCGCGCTGCCAGTTGGCGACGCCTGGGAAATCAATTGCTGGATGATGTCGTATCTTCGTTCGGAATTTGGGCCGATGGCGGTCTGAAAATGGCAACGTATCACTCTGGAAATGGGAAACGAGTCCGATGTATATCCATACCAACTGGGCCGCCGCAAACTGTGCCGCCCACCCGGCGATCAAGTCAGAGCGCCCGCAAACCGCCTGAAACCGGCCATCCTCGCCGCCACCGCGCATCGAATCGAGTCCATTCGCACGGCGGACACTTGGGTGCTTACAACGAATTGAACTGAATCAAGGAAACAAGCGCGAAGTGCTGTTTGTCGAAAAACAGGCGATCATCACCCGTGCCAATGTTAAGTCGGCAATGCGTAGCCCGCAGCAAGTGGATGCTCTCGATATGACACTTACGGAAGAAGGCGGGAAGAAGCTGGGTGCCGCGACCAAGGACGCGCACGGCGACATGCGGATCGGCGTGTTGATTTCATTGGTCACAAGTATAGCATCTGCTGGAAACGAGTCTGCCTCGATTGAAGCGAACTGCTCTGTGGTCGCAATCCTAGCGGCGAATTTCCCCGAGATCGCTGATTTGAAAAAATCCTCTGAGGGCGGGATCAATCTGTTCAAATTGCGGGACGCCTTGAAACCTTATCTCTTCGGAGAGAAACCGTTCCCGGATGCCGCTGCGGCACCCGGAAAATAAACTGGCAAAAGAAGGGTTAGACAAACCTCACCGCGTGCTTTTTCGAAAGCTTGAGCACATCGCCCGTCGCAGGTGAAACTGCGACATTGGGATCGGTTAATTTCCCCCCATTGAGTTGGACTGAGCCGGTGGTGATGAATTGCTTCTTCAGCTCGCCGTTGGATTTTTCCAGGCCGTAGGCGGACTGGAAGGCGTGGGCGGTGAGGCTGAGGACCGTGAGATCGGCGGGGAGATCCGCGAGGAAAATCTCCGGGAGTTCGGCGGCGGCGAGGTCTTTTTTCGAGAAGCGGGTGTCCCAATCGGCGCGGGCGGCGGGGCCGGCTGCTTCGCCGTGGTAGCGGCTGGTGAGTTTCTCGGCGAGCGACTTCTTGGCATCCATCGGGTGACCGGTGGGGTCGCGGGCTTCACCTAGCAGGAGCAGGTAGTAGCGGTCCATCAGCTCGTCGGAGACGCTCATGAGCTTGCCGAACATTTCCTGCGGCGCATCGCTGACGCCGACGTAGTTGCCGTAGGATTTCGACATCTTCCGAACGCCGTCGAGTCCTTCGAGCAGCGGCATGACCATCACGACTTGTTGCGGCTGGCCGTCTTCTTTCTGGAGGTCGCGGCCGACGAGGATGTTGAAGAGCTGGTCGGTGCCGCCGATCTCGACATCGGCGCGGATTTCCACGGAGTCCCAACCTTGCATGATGGGGTATTGGAGTTCGTGGAGGCGGATTTCCTGGCCAGCATCGAGGCGGGTGCGGAAATCCTCGCGCTGGAGCATCTGTTGGAGGGTGACGCGGGAGTTGAGCTTGAGGATTTCCTCGTAGCTCATTTTGCGGAACCAGTCGCCGTTGTAAACGATCTCAGTTTTGGCTTTGTCGAGGATCTTGAAGGCCTGGTCGGTGTAGGTGGCGGCATTCACTAACACTTCATCGCGGGTGATCGGCGGGCGGGTGGAAGAGCGGCCTGTGGGATCTCCGACGGTGGCGGTGAAGTCGCCGATGAGGAGCACGGCTTGGTGGCCGAGGAGTTGGAACTGACGGAGTTTCTCCAAGGCAACGGTGTGGCCGAGGTGGATGTCCGGCGCGGTGGGATCGACGCCGAGCTTGATGCGCAGCGGGCGGCCGAGGCGAAGTTTTTCCAAGAGATCTTTTTCGGATAGAACCTTGGCGGTGCCGGCGGTGAGTTGGGCGAGTTGTTGTTCGGGAGACATGGGCGAATGAGTGGAAAGTGATCAGTGAGCAGTGATCAGAAAAGACAGGAAACGCGGATTCTTCATCCACGATCCACAATCTTCTATCGAGAATTATTCAGATGCAGCTTGAGGATGCGTTTGAGTTCTGCGGCGGCTTGGGCGTTGTCGGGCACGCCGTGGTTGCTGGGGACGATGCGCTCGGAGGCAACCGGCTCGACATGGGACGACCAGTAAGGGACGACGCCGTCGCTGCTGTTCGGGGTGTCGCCCTTGGCGCGGTCGCCGATGACGGAGTGACAGGCGATCTGGCTGGGTAGCGGGAGTTGGTTGAGTCCGAGGTTGGCGCGGTCGTTGGGGGAGAGGCTGTTGATCGAGGTTGGCAGCGGGTTGGTCTGGTCCTTGCCTTGGACGATGTCGCCCATGGTGGTGAGCGTTTTGTCGAGTAGATCGACGGTTAGGGTTTTGGGCAGGTGGATGAGGCGTGAGATCCAGATGGAGATCCGCAGGTTGGCAACGGGGCTGCCGCGGTGCGGCACGGCGAGGAAGACGACCCGCTTCGGCTCGGTCAGTGGCTGATAGAGGGTGTTTTCACGGATGAGCTGGCGGGTGGTTTCCGAAACTTTGATCTGGTCGATGGGCTTTTTGAAATACTCATCGTAAATCGCGGTCTTGGGGTCGGTGACGCTGGAGCGGGCGATCAGGCCGCCCATGGAGTGGGCCACGATGACCATGCGGTTGAGGTTGCGATCATCGCCCTTGGTGCGGGCGTAGGCGCAGGCCTGGTGCATCAGCTCGCGAAATTTGGTGCCGCTGTAAAGCCAGGGATTGCCGGTGGGGTAGTTGTAAAGCCAGATCTGATAGTGTTCGCGGAACCAGGGTTCGGGTGCGAGGTCGTTGATCATGTTCTTGAACGCGTCCGGGCTGGAAACGAGGCCGTGAACGAAGACGAGCGGGATTTTTTGCGGATCGTAGGGTTGAAGGAAATAGATGCCGGTTTCCTGCATGTAACGTTCCGGCAGGATCACGTTCTGGATTTTCAGGTTGTCCAAGTCGCACATGTACCAGAGGAAGGCATTGGGCGCGGTCCAGTCTGCGGCGAGTGTTTGGGTGGTGTTGCCGATTTTCAGATCGTTGTGGAGCCAGCGCTTGGCGAAGTGCCAGACCGGAGTTCCAGGGTTGTCGAAAGCGAGCGTGGCCGTTAGATTGTAGGGGAATCCGTTAGGCAGTTGGAAAAGGGGCCGCTTGATCCCGACGGGAGTGGTTGCTTTCCACCCGACCAGCGGCACGCCGACACCCGCAGTGGTTTCATGGTTGCGGAGCGAGTGGACGTTGACCTGGGAGGCCGGGAACACCGCGTCGAGATTTTCCAGATTCGCCTGGTGCTCGTCGGGCGCGGCGAGCCGGGAGCCCAAGGCTGCGGCGCGGGAATTCCACTCGCCCGGCCCGCAGCGGAGTTGGTCGAAAAGCTTGGCCACGGCCGCGTTGTAGTTCGTTCTCGCAGCGTTCCATTCCGCCGCGCGGGACGGATTTGCGAGGATGTTCCATTGCTCGCGGGCGCTTGCGACGAGCGTCGCGGCAGGCTGCCGTGAGGCCGCCGGGACTTTGGCGCACTGCGGCGGTTGGGGGGCTCCGCAATGGCAGAGCAGGACGGCAAGCAGGAGGGGGATCGTTCGCAAGGTCGCGGGGTTCATTGGATCATCGGTCGCTTTGCGAGGCGGCGGCTAGAATGCCTTGTGAAATGGGCCTGCCAAGCCCGGATTGAGCCTCCCGCATCGTTTCATTTCCGGGGAAATCCCTGCGGATCACGGCTTGGGTGATTTTTCCCTTCCCAAATCGGCACTCATCCGTTACCCCTCGCGCCCGCCTGAAATGGTGGTCGTAGTTCAATGGTAGAGCCCCAGATTGTGATTCTGGTTGTTGCGGGTTCGAGTCCCGTCGATCACCCCATCTTTCCCATCGGGATCTCAACGGAGGTCTGGAAGGGGAGGACGGAACACTAGTAGAACGACTGATGCAGCCGCTTGAGAGCAGGATTCACTACAAATTTCGCAATTCGCTGCTGTTAGCGGAGGCGCTGACCCATCCCTCTCTCGCTTACGAGTCGCAGAAGCCGCATTTCGACAACCAGCGGATGGAGTTCCTCGGGGACGCAGTGCTGCAATTGATCGTCACGGAGGAGCTTTTCAAGATGTTCCCGGACTTCACCGAGGGCCGTCTGACCAAGCTCCGCTCGCGGGTCGTTTCCCGCAGGGCGCTTGCCCGTTTCGCGATGGGGATCCATCTCGGCGATTACGTGTTGCTCGGAAAAGGCGAGGAAGCGACGGGTGGTCGGCGGCGTTTATCGACCTTGGCGGACGCCTTCGAGTCGCTGATCGGCGCGGTCTATCTGGACTCCGGCGCGAATCCGGTGCGCGAACTGGTGCTGCGGCTGTTCGAGTCTGAAATCGGCAACATGATCACCAGTCCCGAGGAACGCAATCCGAAGGGCGAGCTGCAGGAGTTTTTGCAAGCGATCCACCCGCAGGCACCCATTTACAAGGTCATCGGCGAGAGTGGTCCGGACCACCGGCGCGTGTTCCAATCCGAGGTTTCCTGGCAAGACAAGATCCTCGCGACGGGCAAGGGGAAGAGCAAAAAGGAAGCCGAAGCCCGCGCCGCTGCGGAAGCCTTGCGGGCGCGGTTGTGGGAGAAGTGAAATAGGTCCGATCGGTCCGATTTTTCAAGCCCGCAGCTTCGCATCCGCCCGCAGGTGTGCGACCCACTGGGAGATTTTCGCCAGGTTCGATTGTTTGTTGCGACCTGAAATGGTGGGATGCGGGGAATTTGCCAGATCAGGCCAGCGCCGCCAGCAGCTTCTGATGGATCCCGCCGAAGCCGCCGTTGGTGAGCACGGCGATGATGTCGCCGGATTTGATGTTTTCCTTGACCTTGGCGATGATGGATTCGAGGTCGGGCAGATACCAGCCGTGGCCGCCGAGGCGGGTGATGTCGGCGGATAGTTGCTCGGGGTCGAGCCTGTCGTTTTCCGGAATCTTGTGGAGATCCGGGATGCCGGCGACGATGGCGAAATCCGCAGAGGCGAGGGCTTCGGCGAGTTCGGTTTGGAAAACCGCGCGGCGGGTGGTGTTGGAGCGTGGCTCGAACAAGATCCACAACCGCGAGTCCGGGTGGCGCTGGCGCAGGCTTTGCACCGCCAGGCGGATCGCCGTCGGGTGGTGGGCGAAATCGTCGATGACCTTGATGCCGTTGACCTCGCCGCGCAGTTCCTGGCGGCGGGCGACGCCGTCGAAGGTCTCCAGCCCGGCGCGGATCTCATCGACCGTTAGGCCGGCGAAGGTCGCGGCGGCGGCGGCCATCGCGGCGTTGCGGACGTTGAACTCGCCGGTCATGCGGGTGGAATAGGCGATGCCGCCAAGGGTGAATGAACTACGCTCCGGCTGGTAGTTGAGGTTTCCAATCCGCAGGCTGTTAGCCTCGCCGAAGCCGACGGTGGTGATAGGGCAGGGGGCTTTCGCGGCGACGTCGAGGCAGTTCTGTTCGTCGCCATTGACGTAGGCGATGCCGCCGCGCGGGACGATGTTGAGTAGGCGGCGGAAGGTGAGTTTGATTTCGTCGATGTTGTTATAAATGTCGGCGTGGTCGAACTCGACGTTGTTCACGATGACGCACTCGGGCAGGTAGTGGAGGAACTTCGAGCGCTTGTCGAAGAAGGCGGTGTCGTATTCGTCGCCCTCCAGCACGTTGATTTCGGAGTCGGTGAAATGCGCACCGCAGCCGAGATTTTTCGGCAATCCGCCGATCATGTAGCCGGGATCTCGGCCGGCGTTTTTAAAAATCCACGCCAGCATCGCCGAGGTGGTGGTCTTGCCGTGGGTGCCGGAGACGACGAAGTTGCGTTTTCCGCGGAGGAAGAATTCCTTCATCACCTCCGGCAGGGAATGATAGAGCAGCTTGCGGTCGAGCGCGGCCTCGGCCTCGGGATTTCCCCGGGAAATGGCGTTGCCGATGATGACGACGTCGGTATCCGCCGGGATGTTTGCCTCCGCGTAGCCTTCGGTGAGCGTAATGCCCTGGCCGCGGAGGAAGTCCGACATCGGCGGATAGACGTTGGCATCGGAGCCGGTGACGGTGAAGCCGCGTTGTTTCATGGCGGCGGCGACGGCACCCATGGCCGTGCCACAGATCCCGGTGAAGTGAAATTTGTTCTTGTCGGACATCGAAGGGCGCGAGGCTAGGCGGCGAATCCGGGCCTGCCAATCAGGAATAGCGGAGGCCTGAAGTTCACCGGTAAACATCGCGGCGGTGCCTGATCCGCACGATGAGCACCACCAGGATCTCATCCAGAATCTCGTAAATCACCCGGTAGTCTCCGATCCGGATCCGGTAAGTGTGCTCGGATCCGACCAGCTTCTTGCAACCACCCGGTCGAGGATTGTTCTCCAGATCGGCAATTCCAGCGATGATTTTGGGAATCCATTTCCGGTCGATCCCACGCAGGTCCTTCGTGGCTGACCGAGCGAACTCAATCCGCAAGGAGTCCATCGGCGATGAATTGTTTTTTGAGTTCCTCGAAGGAAATCCGCTCCTCGTCCCGCCGTTCCGCCACGGCAGCCAAGTCCGCGACATCTTCCATCAGGTCTTCATAGTCGGCGATCGGGATGACAACCGCCACCTTCTGGCCTTGATCGTCG
>JANMJJ010000047.1:0-2589 GCA_031371325.1 Akkermansiaceae bacterium
CACTTTTCCGGGCCTGTAAATCATCCCAGAATGCCGGTGACAGCCGCGCCCAAAGGCGCTAGGATATCCGCATGCATATCGAAATGGATATTCCTGAATCCGCGTTCAGCGCATTACGCCTGTCGCCACCGCAGTTCGCCCGAGAACTGCGGCTTGCAGCGGCTTTGAAATGGTTCGAAGCGGGCATGATCTCCCAATCCAAGGCAGCCGTTCTTGCTGGAGTCTCACGCGAGGAATTCCTTTTGGGTTGCGGCAGGTTCCAGGTCTCAGCCGTGCAGACCACTAGCGAAGAACTCGCCGAGGAACTTGCCCGTGACTGACCATTGGATCATCGATGCATCACCGCTGATCCTGCTCGGGAAAGCTGGGCAGCTTGATTGGTTGCGGCAAATGGGACGCATCGTTGTCCCCGAATCCGTCGCCGCCGAAGTGACAGTCGGATCACCAGACGACCCTGCGCGCCGATGGCTCGAAACTCCACAAGGCGCGGCACGCATTGTGCGGGACGATGCTCCCACGAACGACTTGCTGGCATGGGATCTGGGCGCGGGGGAAATCGCCGTGATCGCCATGGCCATGGCCATGGCCAATCCCGGATATGAAGCGGTGCTGGATGATGCCGCAGCCCGCCGTTGCGCAATGGTTTTCGGTGTTCCCATGCGTGGCACTCTCAGCTTCGTGGCGCTGGCCAAAAAGCGAGGGTTGATACCTGCCTGCCGACCGGTTTTTGATCAAATGCTGGCAGCTGGCCTCTATGTCTCACCCGCACTGGTGGAGCAGGTCGCGCTAACAGCGGGCGAATGACAAAGAATGCCAGCGGGACATTGCGGCCAAGGCCTACCATTCTCAAAACGGCACCTCGCCCGCCAGCTCCCGCGCTTCCTCCGCCACGCGCTCGGCATCGTCCTGCAAGCCGGTGATCTCTTTCTCCAGTTCCACCTGCTGCGCGGCGGCGATGGTGTCGATCACGGGGAGCACACGCGCCCTCGCGTGTGCCATGTCGCGCCCTCGCGGCAGGGTCGGCTCGCACTACAGCTCAGGCCGTCCTCGTAATTCGACGCATGATTTCAGCGTGGGCGCTGAAATCCACACGCGAGGGCGCGTGTGCTCCCCTTGCGGTATTGGATCAAGAGCCGCAGCCGGTCGCGCTCCTGGTCGTAGGGACGCAGGGCGCCGAACAAGCGCGAGGGCACCGAGTCCACCTTGGACTTCTCCACCCCGTAATCCAGCTCCAGATCCGCGAGGCGGCTGCGGGCGGCCTCGATGAGTCGTTGGTAATGCTCCAGCCCCGGATGTCGGAAAACCACCAGCCCGCCGCCTGAGCCACCGGCATCGCTGGGAATTTCCACATCCAGAAACGTCGCGTCCTCCAGCGTTGCGCCGGACGCCAGTTGTCCGAGATACCAGCGGCCCATCGACGAACTCCGCTCGTTCGAGGACTCCGCCAACCACTCCAGTCAGGTCGTAATTTAATGGCTGATTCAGACAGCCGGAAGTGTTAACCCGTGAGCAATGACCTCATTCATCAATCCTTCTGTGAGACTGCGGGGACTGACCCCAGTGATGGGGATGAACCCTGGGCGCAGCGTGTCATTCCGGCGGCTTCGTCAAATCCTTGAGGATTTTCTTTGCGAGAATTTCGTTGATTTCGCTGTGGCGGGGGACCGGCTGGGATCTGCCGGTTTCCGGGTTGTGATAGATGTCGTGGCAGGAACCATGCCGCAACAACAGGCAGCCAGCTTTTTCGAGCTTGGTCACGAGTTCCCGCCTTTTCACGCGAATTCGAGTTCCTCTTCTTTGCGGATTCCCGGAATGGGCTCTTGGCCGAAAAGATCGAAGAGATCCCGGAGGTGTTTTTTCAAATCCTCCAAATCCTCTCCTTGAGTCCAGTGATCCGGGTAATCGTTCAGGTAGCCGAGATGCTTGCCATCGGACTCACGCCAGTAGGTGACTTTCGCTTTCATGGTGGATAAATACAGCGGCGGGTGGGATGAGCCAAGCCGGAAATCTCAAGGCATCAAGACATTCGCGCTACAGACATTCGCGTCTCTGGGGGGGCGGTGCCCGCGTGCGTCAGTCCCGGCTAACAGGCATTGGGGCGGCTGGCGGATGCTTTGATCGGCGGGTGAGGTGAGGGGGAAGCCCATGGGAAGAGGGAGAGAACATCGAACGCCCAACATCGAAGGTCGAAAGGGGAAGGATTTGAACCGCAAAGGCGCGAAGGTCGCAAAGGGACGCGGAGCTGGGATGATGGAGGTTTGAGGATTGGATGAAGCGAAACGGGGAGTAGCGGAGGGCGCTGAGGGAGAGGCGGAGAGATATGGGTGGACGGAATTTCAGGGCATTCGCGTAGGAATCACCCGGCGGCCGAGGCGGCGGTAGATTTTGAAGTCGGAGTCGGTGGTGAGAAGGAGTGGATCGGGCAGGATCTCCGTGAGGCGGACCAGACAGGCGTCGGCGATGCTCATCGGGATATCGGCGTATTTATCGAGGAGATCGAGGACCGGGATGAAGTTGTCCTCATGGAGCGGGGCGATCCGGAGAGCTCCGCGACGGCAGGCAAGGCGGAGGGTGGCGCAGCCTTCGGGG
>JANMJJ010000050.1:0-16000 GCA_031371325.1 Akkermansiaceae bacterium
ATTTTTTCTCGGCGACGAGTTTCACGCGCAGGTCGTCTTCGTAGAGCCATGGAAATTCGTCGGTGCCATAGACATTGAAGTGGGTGACGGTGGCGAACGATCTGCCTTCGGGGTCGGTGCCGCGGATGGTTAGGAAATGGCGGCCGTTGGACTTCGGCGTGACGGTGAAGGCGGTGCCCTGACCGGCGGCGGCGGCGGGGTCGAGGGTGAGTTCGGAAGTGACGACGGTTTCCTCGGTGACGTCGTTGCGGGTGGTGGTCGCGCCGGAATCGGTGCGGGATTTCACTGCGGAATTTACCTCGCGGGTGAGGGTGGCGGTGATTTTGACGGCTCCGGTGAAGGGCTCGCCGGCAGTGTCGGTGGCGACGATTTTCAACGGCACGGCATCTCCCGCGCGGATGAGGCTGTCGATTCTTGAGACGCCGATGTAAACGGACGCGGGATGAACGGTGGTGGTGGCGGTGGACGTGAGAGTCTGGTTGTTGGCATCGGTGACTTCGGAGGAAATGACGACCTCGCGGGTAGTGGGGAATTCCGCTTGGGGAATGGCGACGGAGAGCGTGGCCTTGCCATCGGCGGAAAGCAGCGTCTCGCCTTGGATTTGCGAGGCCGCGCTGCCGGAGTCTTCCTCGTCGTCGGAGCGATAGCCAAAATAGTGATACCAGTAAGCCCAATCATCGGTGCGGTGGTTGCCGAAGAGGAAATCCCGGAAGCGCTCGGGGTAGGGGTTTTTCGCGGTGACGCGGCTGAAGTGCTTCACCTTGCCGGCGGCGACCGGCTGGCCTTGATAGTATTTCGCAGTTAGATCCGCAGCGATCGAAGTCGCGCCGGGCGCGGGAGCGGCGATGGTTTGTGTCACCTCAAAGGCATTGCGGCGGAATTCCTCGACGCGGAGCGGGAGTTCGAAGCGCGCGCTTGCGAGGATGGCTTCCTGTTTTTCCCACTGGTCTTCGAGACCCTCGGCTTGGGCGAGTTCCTCGGGATACTCGAGGCGGATCGTGTGGGTGCCGGTTTTCCCGGGCGGCAGAGTGTAGGTGAAATCGAAGGAGCCGGTGTCTGACAGGGTGACGGGGCTGGAGTGGATTTCCTTGGCGGTGGGATCGACGATGACGATGCGGGCCGGGCTGGCTTTTGTGAGTTCGATGGCATTGCCGCGCAGGTTGCGGATGATGCCTTTCAAGCGGACGGTCTCGCCGGGCCGATAGAGCGAACGGTCGGTGAAGAGGAAGGTCTTGCGGGTGGTTTCGGCGGATTTGTTCCACGAGTAGCGGATCGGGAAATGCCAGAGGCCGACGGTGTCGAGCGTGGAGTCGAAAGCGGTGAGGTAGCCGTCCGCGCCGAGCGACGCGAGGAGGTGGCGGGCGGCGTCCGAGCGGGGGACGGTGACGAGTCCCGAGGCGTCGGTGGTGGCGGATTGGAGGGCGGTGGCGTCCTCGCCGAAGAGTTCGATTTTCGCGCCGGGAAGCGGTGCGCCGGTGTCGCAGGAGAAGGCGTAGATGAAGGCCTCGGTGGTGGTGAGTTTCCAGGCGAGGCCGATGTCGGTGAGCTGGACGATCGCTTGAGTGGTGGGAGGCATGCCGTCACCATGGTAATCTGGATGGATCTTGCCTGCCGCTTCGACGAAAAAGGTGCCGTAACGCTGGTCTTTGGGAAGAATTTCATCCCAATCCAAGGTGATTGTTTTGGTGGTGTCGATCGGGTTTCCGAGGGGGATTTCCAAGTCTGCCATGGATGGTCCGACGATCAGTGGGTAGGGAATCGCGGAAGTAGGCTGGACCGATTCGCTGTTAGGGCCGTTGCCGGTGAAATGGCGGTAACCTTGGAAGGCGCGCACCCGGTCAATTCCGGACAACTTCTTGATTCTAAGGTGTGTGCTTGCGAGATTGAGGGTCAACATCCGGTATTTGCGGGAGCCATTGGCGAGTTGGCCTTGATCCTCCGATGGGAATCCGAGCACGGGTTTAAAATGTCCGAACACGACTTCCTTGGTGAGCGGGCCTTCGAGATCGAGCCCTGCCTTGGAGGGGAACGGCGGTCTGAAGGCGACCGAGTATTTATCGATAGCGTCGAGATTTCCGGCGAGTTGGATTTCGCGGCCTGCGATTTTGGCGCTGAGGTTTTGCGGACGCGGGCTGATCTCCACGCATTTCGCGAGGAAATCCACCGGCAGGGATTCGGGGAGGGCTTGGTTGAACCCGATGACGATTCCACGGGGGCCGTTGACGGTTTGAAGGGAACTAATCGCCGTGACCCGGAATGGCTCGACCTTGCCGATTTCATAGGTGCTATCCTCGGTGGTGCGGGCGCTGGCTGAGGAGTTAGGGAGTCCTTTCAACAGCGACACAACCCAGCCCTCGCCGACTGGAAGCGGTGACAGGGGGGTGGCGATCAGGATGTTGGCAACCGGGCTTTCCGGGGTGGATTCCCGGGCGGGCGTGTTGGGAAATCTAGCAGCCCAAGGTTGGTAGTTGTTCGCGTAATAACCGGCGTGCGCGACGCTGGCCCGCGCGAGCCGGGCGGCGACTCGTTGGCCGGATTTCGAGCTGAAGGATGCGTAATTCGCCGCTGCGGCGGGATCGACTGCGTCGTTGAAAACGATCAGCCACTCGCTGGTGGATGGCGAATAGTCCGCCGACCACCGGTTGGGCGGGTTCGCCGCGACGATGCGGAACGGCTCGCTGGCGAGCGTCGCGAACTTCCCGGCGGGAACGGCGGAGTGATCGAGATAGGAGAGGTTTTTCGGAATCGAAAACGTGTAGGTCGTGCCGATGGCGGGAGCCTGATCCGGGATGAATTGCGCGATGTTTTGCGCTTTCCAAAGCAGCTTGCCCGGGAGCGCTGGTTTGACTTCCAACCAGGTGTTAGCGACGGTTTTTCCAAGCTCCTGGGTCGCGGTGACCGGCGAATCGAACACGAGGTCGAGTTGCGATTCAGGGACCAGCGAGGGAGTGGAAACGACCAGCCGGGGAGCGGCCGTGGCGAGCAGCGGGATGGACATCGTCGCCGCGATGAGGGAGGGGAGAGTTTTCATAAAAGTGGGATTCAAGACCAATCGCGTTGATATACGAATCCGCGTGGATGGAAATTCAAATATCACCGGAATCTATCCATTCCGGTGGTCAGGTTCGGGCATTGCGCTTTCTTCAGGTTCTGCGAAATTTCCGATGTGACCCGACTGCCAGCATCCAATTTCCGCAGGATCGTCGCCTGCATGGCGGCGTTCGTGCTGGCCGCGTGCGTTCCCCAATACACGCAGGTGAATCACTCCAACGCATCGAGCGCCAAGAGCGCCAAGAGCGACTCGTTCGGCTACCGGAAGTGGATTTCGGAAAAGACCGAACCTGACGTGGTGATCATCGGCATCCACGGCTTCTGCGGGGCGTCGATCGATTATACGAATCTGGGAAACCACCTGCTCCGCTACCAACCGCACACCGGGCTCTACGCCTACGAAGTGCGTGGCCAGGGCAGCGACCCGATCCGCGAGCGCCGCGGTGATATCGGTGATCCGGAGGACTGGTATCGCGATTTGTTTGCGTTCACCCAGCTCGTGCAGGAGCAGCATCCGCACGCGAAGGTCGTCTGGTTCGGTGAAAGCTTGGGTGCCCTCATCGCCTCTCATGCTTGGCGCGAGGCTCCGGCGAACGACCCTCCCTGCGATGGTCTTATCCTGTCCTCCCCGATCGTCCGTTTTCGCGATGATATTCCCGCCTGGACGCCCGCTCTGGTGCAAATCGCGGCGACCACCTTGCCGCTTGCCCGGATTTCCCTCGATACCCTCGCCGGAGGCCAGGACGTGCAAATGACGCAAACCTCCCATCACCAGGAACAGGTGAAAACCAATTCCTACAACATTGAGAAACACACGCTGCGGCTGATCGGCACGCTGGGGCGTCACATCGGCAACATGAACGATTGCGCGACTCATTTCAGCGCTCCGGTTCTCGTCCTGCATGGCGGAAAGGACTTTTTCAACAACGACTCGGACGTCCGTGGCTTCGTCGCCCGGATCCCGGCGGGCGTTTCGAAAACCTACCACAATTACCCGGACGCCTACCACTTGCTGATGTACGACGCGAAAAAGGAGGTCATTTTCCGCGACATCGAAAGCTGGGTGAACCAGCTCCGCAAGAATCGCCTGAAGCAACTTTAGGCGGAAATTGTCAGGATTCGTCTTGACGGGTTGGTCCTCACGGCCATTCTCCGCGTCCCGCAACCACCAACTTTTTATTATGGCACGTATTTGTAGCATTCGAGGAACCCGCGTCCGCTCCGGCGGCAAGATCCACCGTTCAGGTTTGGCCAAGAAAAAGGGCGGTATCGGTCGTCACGTCACCAAGGTGGTGAAGCGCACGATTTCTCCGAACCTCCACACCAAGCGCATCTGGGTGCCCGAGCTCAACAAGTTCGTCCGCATCAAGCTGAGCTGCCGCGCGCTGAAGACCATCAACAAGAATGGTGCCTTCGTGACGCTTAAAAAAGCCGGCATCGTCTGAGGCGACCGCGAAACATTTTCAGAGCGTCTTTATTCGCCGGGTGAATGGAGACAGCGGGGATGAAACTGCTAGAGGACTTGCGCTGCGTGCCCGTCCCTATCAGCTCACTCGACGTTCTGGACTTGCTCGCGGATTTTTTCCGCCCCGGTCTTTGCCGGGGAAGAACCGTGACTCTATCGGTATGATTCCGCCGCTCACTGGCGATCCAGCACGGTGAAATCCGTCTGCTGCCTCCAGCCTCCATTCACACGGCGTGGCGGTTGCCTCTGCTCATGGCATGTCTTACCCCGGTCGCATGGGCGCAAGCGGTTCAGACTCCCACATTTCTACCCGTTGAAGGCACCGCGTTGACCGGTTTTCCCGTTGTCGTCACGTGTCCTACCGTTGGAGCTACCATCCGCTACACGGTCACGGGCGCGGACCCGACGATTTATGATCCCGTGGTCGTCTCCGGCCAGAGCGTGTTGGTGGCCCGGAACATGACCCTGAAGGCCAAGGCCTTCAACGGTGCCGCTGCAAGCACCACGGCTTCCACTACTTTTGATCTCACCGGTGACGTGGCTGCTGGCTCGCAATTCATGTTCGCCTTGGTGACGAACGGGCAAGTTTACAGTTGGGGAAATCAAACTTCCGGGCGCTTGTCGAATGGCTCCACCGCCACCACGAACGTCCTCGCCCCGGCCTTGGCGAAATTCTCTGCCACCTCCTCTTTCTCGAATGCCGCTCGCATCGCCTCCGGTGCCAATCACGGATTGATAGTGGATACCTCCGGCTTCGTCTGGGGCTATGGAGCCAACACTTTTGGCGAAGCGGGGAATTCCAGCACGACGACGACTGTGCCGTATGCCCTGAAGGTGGTGAAAAGCTTAACGAAGACCGGTGGGAAGCTCACTGACTACCTCACGGGTTGCACCAAAGTGGCTGCTGGATTGGGGTTCTCCGCAGCGCTGGAATCCGGTGGATTTGTCGATACTTGGGGGAATCAAGCAAACGGACGTCTTGCCAATGGATCTACATCTGCCGGCAGTCGTAAATTCGCGGGTCGCGTGAAAACGTCGGCATCTGTCGATTTGAGCGGCATCCGCGATATCGCCCTCGGCAAGGATTTCGCCTTGGCTCGCGAGGCTTGTGCGTTGGAATCCGCCGGAGCTTTGGGAAAGGTCTGGGTCTGGGGAAACAACGCCAGCGGGAATCTCGGGATCGGCAATACCACCGTGCAATCCTATGCCGTCAAAGTGAAGCTCAACGCCACCACGGATCTGACAGATGCTTGGGACATTGATGCGGGCGATGATTTCGCCGCAGTGGTTCGATGGAAAACGGGCGACCCGACACTCCAAGGCTCGGTCTGGACTTTTGGAAACCGCGTGGGAGGTCGTCTCGGTGATAATGCTGCGATCACCGGCACGGGGCTCTATCCAGTCCCAGTGCAGAAGCTGGTGGATACGGTTTACAGCCAGTTGTCAGGCATCAGCCAGATTTCCTGCGGTCCGGGCCACACCCTGGCATTGGACAGTTCGGGAAATGTTTGGGCTTGGGGAAGCAATGCGACAGGAGCTTTGGGTGACAACACGGTCGTAGATAAAAAGTATGCGGTCAGAGTCCGCAATCCCGGCAATACCGCAGATCTCACCAATATCGCCCGGGTTTCCGCCGGGGGCATCAATGGCTCTCCGGCTTTCAGCACGGCCGTCGCCAAGGATGGGACCATCTATGTTTGGGGGAGCAATGCAAACGGCCTGCTGGCCAATGGCATCTTTTCCCCCACCGCTTTCGCCACACTGCCCGTCGTGGTAGCTCAGTTGAAAACAATCCCCGGCTTTCCCACAGTGTCACTCGCAGCGGCAGTCACCACCGCGAAGGCACCTGGTGCGGCCACCCTCACCGCCACTGTCGCCGATCCGCAAGGCACGGCAAACATCCAGAAGACCGAATTTTTCCTCCAAGGTGTCCTCAATACCACAAAAACAGCGGCACCCTGGAGCGTCGCCCTCTCTTCCCTGGCTCATGGCAGCTACCACTCCTATGCCAGGACCACTGACCTCGACGGAAATGTCACCACCTCATTGCCTGCCACGTTTACCATCGCGGTCAACCCGGACAACGATGGCGATGGGATGTTAGACTCGTGGGAAACCTCTAACTTTGGCAATCTCGCTCAAACAGCCTCCGGTGATCCCGACGGCGATGGACTCTCGAACCTGGCCGAATTCAGCAACAGCACCAACCCCCAGGATTACTTCAACGGACTCGCACCCACCCTCGCGGTGGCCAGCGGAAACAATCAAACCATCGGCCTTGGGGCCGTGACCCCGCAGCCAGTCGTCTTCACCGTGAAAAATGCATCCGGTGTCGCTCTCGCGAATGCACCTGTCTCCCTGGCCATCACCGCACCTGCCACGAATAACGGTGCGCTCGATCCATCTGCCACGGGCGGCTTCGCCTTGCAGACCCTCACCACCACCTCGAACGCACAGGGGCAAATCAGTGCCTACTATAGATCTCCAGCTAGCGCCATCGGTGCCGTGACTCTCACCCTGTCGCTCAGAAACACCAGCGTCGTCGCCACTGCGGTCGCCTCCGTCCAAGTGGTGAACCCTGACACCGATGGCGATGGCATGTTGGACGTGTGGGAATTCGCCAACGGTCTGAATGGGCAGGTGGATGACAGTCTCGATGACCTGGACGGCGACCGTATTCCAAATTTGTTCGAGTTCAAACACGGCACATCGCCCGCCGCCGGTCAGGATTTCCCCGCAATCACCTGCGAGGTGAATCCCGCCACCGGGAACGACGATCCGGACGACAACATCCATTCCACGATTGAAGCGGCGCTTAACACGGCAGCCGCACTCGCTGTCGGCAACCCCGATCTCTATCCGATCATCTTTGTCCGGGGAGGGGTTTATCCGGAGAAGGTTTATCTGCCGGGCATCCCGATCCTTATCCTTGGCGAGTTGGGCTCCCCCGCCGGTCCCGCCGAAATCCGTTCCGGTCTTGGCGGCGCGGCCCTGACGATGGTATCCCGGTCCGTGGTCGATGGCTTTGTGATCACCCACCAGCCGGGTGCGACCGGTTCCGGGGTATCCGTTATTGCAGCGGTGGGGGAGGCCTCGCAACGCCGCCGCCTGATCAACTGCATTGTCCGGGGAAACACAGCACCGTTCGCCGGAGGCATTTCCGCCGCCGACTGTGATCTGGAACTTGTCCACTGCACGGTCATTGGCAATTCCTCGATCATTGGCAATTTCTCGTTCTATCCGGGAATCCGCCTGACCAACGCGAACCTGTACCCCAAGAACTCCGTGGTCGTCGGAAACACCGGCAGACCGACCACCACCAACCGTCAGATTGACATGGATACTGCAAGCCTCGTACTGGCATCCGCATCCTGCCCGAATTTCATTGGTGATGCTCCGCTAGCCCCCACCCCCGGCTGGATCGTGGTTCCTAACCCCGGTCTGACATCGGCCGGATGGGTCGTGGATGCCTACTCACCTGTCGTCGATTCCGGTGGAATCATCCCCGCCACGATGGTCAAGCGTGACTTGCAGGGACAACCCCGATCCGTGAACAAACCACCAGATATTGGAGCGGATGAATTTTTCGATAACGCTGAATTGATTGATAGCGACGGAGACGGCTTGTCCGATGCAGACGAATTGGCGGCGGGCACGTCACCCACCGATCCCGACACGGACGGCGACGGTATTCCCGATGGGGAGGATAATTCCCCCTTAGTGCCGGCCTTTATTCCGGGTTCGGCTGCCCAAACCATCATGATCTGGACTCCTAATGAATGAAATCGCCTTAAATATTTTGAACTCAAAACAAGCATTTAGCATGTGGAACTCCGATAAATTGAGAGCGGGTGGTCGTTTCGTCTGGTTGTTACGCCATCTAATAATTGCACTTTTCTTCGTGGGAGGGGGGGGCAATGCCCGAGCCCAATCCTGCGCTGCTTGTGGCAGCGGTGACGAGGTGGAAATCGAATTTTATGGTAGAGGGGAGGCTGCGAATTTGGGCTGGATTGATAACTATGTTGATTCCGTTGGGATGCAGCTGGGGGCAACCGGTAACGTCTTGTCTCCGTATTGGGGAGCGGAGACACCAGTTCAAACACTTGAGCATGTTAAAGATAATACAATTTATTGGGGTTTGTTCGCGCGTTATGATGGGTACATGAGGGCTTCAAATTCAAGCTTCGGTTTGGGGGATGCTTATTTTAGGATGGTGAACGGATGTGGAAAGACTTTGCAGGTAAGGACATCAAGAACTTTCGATGAAAGCGACCCACAGAGGTGGTCTGAATGGGTTGATGTTCCTGCTGATGGCCACGTTAACTTAAGGAATACTTATATTGGCTACGATTACGAGTATGTATATCAATTTCAAATTCGAGTTTTGAAAAAAGATAATGGAACCAGTGGTTCAAGCTCTGAAACAAGTATCGTAAATCCGCCGACAGTGAATAGCTCGGGTGGGCAAGAGCCAGCGACGATTAGTTCCGGAATATCCCTTGGTTCCACGCCTCAGTCGTCGGGATATAGCACGGGATCGCTTTCGATTTCAGGTTCCATTACGCCTGGTCTAGCCAATGTAGCAAATCTTCGGGCTAGTGACGCGGGCGGCAACAGTGTGGTCATGAACTCTGGCAGCGTCAGGCAGGTGAAAAACTCGGTTCGCCTTGCGGATGTTCAGCAGATAGGTGGCGGTGGATTTGAGGTTAGGTTTTATGAGGGGGGCAGCTTTGGGGGCAATCTGGTGGGAGATTTGTATCCAATCAATCCAGGTGCGGTTCCTTCAGGCACTGTCAGCTATATTCCTATCGCCGCTCAGTCGGGTGCCCATGAAGGTGGCGTCCGTGTGGTAACGGCTACGCCGGGTCTGGCCACCAAGGTGGTGGAAACCGTCTCTACGGGGGATTCATGGCGTGTGAGCGAATCCATCGGTGGGTCCGAAATAGAAGTCCGGGACTTTTCATCTGCCTTTCTTCCAGTCGGAGATCAGTTGCAACGGATCGATCTTGCCGAGTTCAGGCGCGATGGGGTTCTTGTTTCAAAAAACATGACAACCTATTTGCTCCAAACTCGAATGGAGGGAACCCCGGCAGTCGTCGTTGAAAGCAATGACTTTGTACTGTCTGAAACCGTTTTTGATACGGAAACCACCTCAACGACCACCTCATGGGAACCTGATCCGACGAAAATTGGTCGCGCCAAGTCCGTCACTCGCCCCGATGGATCATGGGAGGTTTATAGTTATTATTCGGGAACCGAATCCATCGCCAATGGCGATCCGGTTAACGCGGATGCGACATGGGCGGGTTTAATGAAGCAGACCTTGAAGCCTCATGACGGTGCGCCGTCGGATGCCTCTTTGGCAACAGTCGCGAATTCTGTCTCGACTTTGATTTTATATGAAAGTTCGTCAGCGTCGTCGGGTAGTTTTGAGCCACAACAAGCGCGCCGGACGACTTATCTTCCTGGCGGCACGATTAAGATCAGTGATTGGGAAAAGACGCCCGCGACGGGAAGTGTTGCCACTCTCATTTCCGCATTAGGCGATGCGGGCATCAGCACGGCCTGGATGCCGTTGCAATCGAATATCCGTTCGGAGGCCGGCACAGAACATGCCTCTGCGGGTGAAGGAATCTCTTCGGAGTCATATTCTTACCTTGGTTCCCATGTCCCTGGCAGCACTTGGACCGGGAGTTCGTTTGCCTCGCTGGATGCGGAAGGAAATGGTTCGGTGACCGGCTATCAACACGGGATCTATGATTTTGGAAGCGGTGTTTTCACTCCGAACAACCCCACGGGAAATCAAGCGGCGTGGGGTTCGGATGTTCGATCGATCACCGTCAAGATCGTCGCTTATGGGGTGAGTCCAGCTTCCGGTGAAGCGACACGGGAAATTTCTATCAATGATCGTTTCGGCAAGTCACTGCGGACAGAACTCGCGATCAAAGACGTTTCTGGAATTTGGAGCCCTGCCACGGCCACCACTTACGAATATCCTGCTTTCTGGCCGGATGGACGAGTGAGAGAGACGATTATCAGGCAGGACGGTCGGATCATTTCCCGCAGCTTGGATGACGTTTCAGGTTCGGACTCGCTAACGACCGTGTGGGATGAGCAAGGCAGCGAGACCCGCACTCTGACGGATGCTTCCGGCCGGACCAAGACCGTGACGCGGGTAGGTGTCCCGGCACAAAATGGTTACAAGTCGCAACCGGATATAGTCACCAGCTATACCTACAGTGGCCAGACCACCACCACCGTCACGACAGCCGGTGGATTGTCGAGAACACAAGTATCCGTGGTCGATTGGGCGGGAAGGACGGTTTCCGAGACGGATTCATCTGGCGCGACAACGCTCACTTCCTATCCAAATAACGGGCGTGACACCCTCGTCACTTTGCCGGGTGGTCTCACCCGCCTGGTCACCAATGATCTCGATGGCCGCATGGTGGCGGTCACCGGATCCGGGGTGATGGACGAATTCTATGATTACGACTATTCCACGACCGGAGGTGCTCCAGGGAATCTGATCACGACGAAACGAATGGGAGAACTGGCAAACTCACCGCGCTACCAAAGCACCGAACAAGACTGGTCGGGCCGTTCGGTGAATGCCAAATCACCCAGTCCGACCGGGATTCCCGGCGAGATCGTCACCACGGTTTCAGGATATCAGCCCAATACGAGAAGACCGGTTTCCACGCAATCTGCCAGCGGTCTCATCCTTTTCCAGAAGCTCGCCGCGAATTCCGAGGCAACTTATTCGGGTTACGATCTGGACAACTCGTTGGCCTTGGAACCTGCCAGTATCGACCGCGTTTCAGAGGGCAGCCAAAAATACGTTTTCGAAGAAGGCTACTGGTGGCAGGTCGCGATGCAGAAGAACTATGACGTGAACGGCTCGGCGACCTCCGCGATCACCACCGTTTCCAAACGTTGCCTCTATGGCATGCCTGGAGGATTGGCTTCCAAGAGCGTCAGCATTTCTTCTGGAGGTCAAATCACCATAATGACATCGTCCATTGATCGGGCGAAAAAAACCGTCACTCAGACCGAGACCACCACCGCTGCCACCGTGGACGCCGTTTCCAAGACCGTGAATGGCCTCCTTGTTTCGAGAAAAGGTCACGAGACCACAAGTCTGGCGCGTTGGGAATACGATGGCCTTGGCCAAATCGTTAAGGAAATTTCGCCACGCGGTGCAAGCAGCGGGAAGACTTACTACGCGGATGGCTCGTTGCATACCGCCACGGATCTCGCCGGTAAAACAACCACTTTCGAATATTATGGCCCTACCCATCATGCCGCAGGCAAGGTTTCGCAAATGACCAACCCTCTCGGCAAGACCACGACTTATCTCTACTCGGACCTGGGACAGGTCACCGAGGAGGCTGGCACCGCAGGTTACAAGATGACCTACGAATACGACGAATATGGTTCCAAGAAAAAGATGTTCACTTGGCGAGATGCGACCACCTCAGATGCGACCGAGTGGATCTACCAACCTGCCACCGGCTTTCTGGATGCGAAGAAGGACGCCGCAGGGAAGTCCGTGTCCTACACCTACTATCCGTCTGGAGAAATCCATGTCCGCACCTGGGCACGGACGCCGCTCGTGACGACCACTTACAGTTACCAAGATCCTGGCGATCTGACGGGCATCAATTACTCGGACTCCACCCCGGACGTGGCACTGACTGGCTTGGACCGCCTTGGGCGTCCGACCACTATTACCCAGTCAGGCATTGGAACTGAGACCCTCACTTATCATCCGGGGAAAGGCACCAAGAACGCCCGATATTACGGGTCCGACCATTCACTACTTCCCGGCATCGGCCTCCGCACCAGCGTGCCTGATGCCGCCGGGCGACAATCCGGGTTTGTGGAAACCTCCGGCGCGGATACCGCCGTCGTGCGGAGCGTTTCGTATGGCTACGATACTTCCAGTCGCTTTGAAACCATCACCGATGGGGCGAACAGCCATGTTTACAGTTATCACCCGAACTCTTCCCTAGTTTCAACCATCGAGAGTCGCAGTGGCGGCACCTCATGGTTCAGGGAATCCCGCTACTATGATACTCCAGGCCGCCTGGTGGGAATTCGCTCCGACCGCATGAGTGGAAACTCGGTGACGGCGATGATTTCCTCCCACGGCTACAAGCATGATGATCTGGGGCGCCGGATTCGGAACACGTTTCAAGACGGATCCTACTGGGAGTATGGCTACAATGACCGTTCCGAAGTCACTTCCGCCACGCGGAGAACCTCCGCGGGCACGGTGATTCCACAAATGGCGGCCAGCTATGATTATGACGGGATCGGCAACCGGCTCAGCAGCACCTCACCCGTTCTCGGAAATCACACCTACACTCCCAATTCCCTGAACCAATACGACATCATTACAACGGACAACATCCGCACCGCCATCGGCCGCGCGCCCGCCGGCTGGAATGTGCAGGTCGATGGGGTAACCGCCGGACGGACGGAGGAACTTTATCATCGGCCCGTGGCGGCCACAAATGGCAGCTCTCCTGTCTGGAAGGATATCGTGACCCGCCGGGATACCGGGGCTCCCTCGTCCACCGGTCATTTCTGGTATGCCGCCACCCCGTTCTCGCCGGCTTATGACGATGACGGGAACTTGACCAACGACGGGCGTTGGTCTTACGTGTGGAACGCGGAAAACCGCCTGATCCAGATGGAAAGCACGCCACAAGCAGTCCTCGCAGGGCATCCCTATACGAAGGTGGTGAATGCTTACGATTGGCAGGGTCGTCGGATCGCGAAACACGTTTGGAAAGGCGGCACGGCAGCCAGCCCGGTCTTCGCCTCCAGCACCCGCTGGCTTTACAACCGCTGGAACGAGATCGCCGAGTTCTCCGCAAGCTCGGATACCACGGCCACTCTCACGCGACAAAACATCTTCACCTGGGGCCTCGATCTATCCGGCAGCCTGCAAGGCGCGGGCGGCGTCGGCGGGTTGTTGGTGCAGACTGCGGTGGCGAGCGGAGTGAGAGAAGGCGCTTCGTATGATGGAAATGGCAATATCGTCGCCTGGACGAAGAGCACGGCCAGCGCCCCGACCGCACGACGGGAATATGATGCATTCGGGAATACGCTGGTGAGCGAAGGAGTTTGGCCATCGGGGTTCGGCTTCAGCACGAAGTTGCAGGACGCGGAGACGGGGTTGTATTATTATGGGTATCGTTTTTATAATCCGGTGACGGGCAGATGGCCATCTAGAGATCCGATTGAGGAACGAGGAGGGATTAACCTTTATGGATTCGTTGGGAATGGCCCAGTTAACTGGTATGATTATTTGGGGTTTTCAACGGTTACAGTGACAGTGGACCGATATGCACGCACACGCCGAGCAATATACAGTGTGGTAACTATATCGAGTGATGATCCCAATATTAACAAATGCTGTTGCCTACCAAGGAGTTTTCACGCGACAGAAGCGGGCGAGCACTCACAGAATATTCTGGGGCCGGGTTCCTTCACATCTACATTCCCAGGAGAAAATGGCAGTTGGAAAACGGGCAGTGGATTAACAAGTATTAATGGACGCGTCCATAGAGATGGAATGAGTACACCCTGGCCTGAGAGATGGGGCCGGTGGCCGATTAATATACCTGAAAAGCCTTCGTGGATGAATCAAAGCGACTACGAAGATGCGCTTAAAAGAGAATTCCGGACGGAAGATGGAAATGACAACGTGCACGCTGGCGTAGACGAAAGACATTCCACTGGATGCGTGCTGCCAGGCACATGTCCCAAGTCCAATCTAAGTGATGCTGAAAGGTACCAAAATTCGTTACAGGAGGATTTGATTTTCAAGGCTAGAATAGCTTGCGCGCGGAGAACAAATCCCAATGTTAAACTGAAAACAGTAGCCAATGCTGTTCCGCAAATTTCCGACCTTGAAAATATTGTTATAAAAGCGATTCCTGTGAATGAGAGCTGCCCACAAAAGTAATCCAGTCATGATTAAATTATTTATCTATAACTTGATCGCAACGTTCTTTACAACTGGTTTAAACTGTTGCATAAACTCGGTTGAGTTACAAACTACTACAAGAAATGAAATCTCCCTAATTAAGTTTGAAGCCGACAATAGAATTGATTTCTATAAGTCCTCAATAGAAGAAATTATTTTAACACTGAAAGTCGATCCAGACTCCTCTAAATATTTTCACTTCATGGTAACATCGGCAAGGGCTAACTTGGTCGAAAACTCCACCCATGGAAAAGACAAGCTTTATATAGGAGGGGACGGAAACAGGGCTGCTCACACGTTCACTCTCGATAGAAATCGAAAAACACTTAAAGTACAGGCTAACACCGGTAATGCAATACCAGCATTTGTAGAAACCTATTATCTTATCTATACCAATGATGGTTGGCTACAATCACCAAGAATATTACCCGTAAACCAAGCTAAGAAATTACTAAATTCCAATTTAGAAGCCTCTTACTGGGATGGAGTAGGGGGATAAGGGATAGACTGAACGGGGTCAGTGAACGGGGTCAGTCCTAGATTCTATAAAATGAACGGGGTCAGTCCTAGATTCATTAAAATGAACGGGGTCAGTCCTAGATTCTTTAAAATTTAAGATTGACCCGGATGATTTCGAGAAGGAATGTCGGCCCATGGCAAGACAGCCGAGATTTGAATACGCGGGAGCGGTGTATCATGTGATGGCCCGAGGAGACGGGGGGAAGCAAATCTTCATCCGGAAGGAGGATCACGAGTCGTTCCTGTATTGGCTGGAGAAGGTCTGCGGGAGTCACGGTTGGCGGGTGCATGCCTGGGTTTTGATGGGCAATCATTTCCATCTGCTGCTGGAGACTCCGGAAGCGAACCTTTCATCGGGCATGCGTGTCTTGCTGGGGACTTTCAGCCAGGCGTGGAACAGCCGCTATCAGCGCCGGGGCCATGTGTTTCAGGGGCGATACAAGTCGGTGCCGGTGGCGGGCGAGGTGGCTGCCGACGCGCATTATTTCAAGTCGGTGGCGGATTATATCCATCTCAATCCTGCCCGGGCCGGGTTGGCAGGTGGTGTAAAAGGGAAGCTTGTGGATTTCCCGTGGAGCAGCTTGCCGAGGTATTCCAAAGGGAATCTCCCCGCATGGCTGGCAATTGACCGCGTGCTCGATGCCTTCAAGCTGAGCCACGATCGCCGGGGGCGGGGTGCCTATGTGGCATGGTTGGAAGCGCGAGCTTCTGCCGACGGAGGTAAGATCGAAGAGGCAGCGATGGAGGCCTTGCGGCGAGGTTGGTTTCTGGGCAAGGAGAGTTTCCGCGACAAGCTGCTGGGATTGATGGACAAGGGGAAGTCAGCAACCCGCAAGAAGGACAGTCACACGGGAGGGGCGGTTCGTGCTTCCAATGAGAATGAAGCAGAGCGGATTGTCGGAGTGATTGGTGCCGCGCTGGGCCTATCCACGATCCGGGAGGATCTGAAGCTGTTAAAGAAGGGG
>JANMJJ010000056.1:0-3068 GCA_031371325.1 Akkermansiaceae bacterium
TCGAAGTCGTCGTCATCGAGGGAGTGCACCAGGTAGTAGGCCACCTCGACGCCCTCGAGCGGTTCGGTCAGCGAGGCCCGGTCGCCGACGTCGCCGCCGACGGCGGTGCCCTTCCCGTCGTACGCCTCGGGGCGGCGGGTCATCGCGCGCACCTCGTGGCCGGCGTCGACCAGGGCGGGCACCAGCCTTCTGCCCACGAAGCCGGTCGCGCCCGTCACCAGGATCCGTGTCATGGGGCAACCCTAGAGAGTGGGGGCACAGCAGAAGGGACCCTCCCGGAGGAGGGTCCCTTCTGTGGTGCGCCCCTGAAGGGGGTCAGTACGAGCGCTGCAAGAATGATGGCGATCGTGAGGATCGCGCCGGATGCACCGGGGTTGCGGCCGGTCGCTTCAGCGGCTTTGCCGCCGATGAGGCCGATGCCGATGCCGGCGCCGATGGCGGCGAGACCGGCTGTTGGATTGCCAGTGAGTCCGGTGGCGGCGGCTTCGGCGAGATAAGGAGTGATGATGTTGAGCATGCTCATGAATTTAATGGTTGTTGTGTTACAGTGTTGGTTTTTCCGCTCCCCACGATTGAGTCATGGTCAGGGCGGGAAATGGATCAATGGGCTTCTTCCTTGTGGTCGTCGCCATGGTCGCAGATCAACTGGAGGAACACGGCGGTTAGAAGCATGAAGACGAGGGCTTGGATCAATCCGACGAGGAGTTCCAAAAAGTAGAAAGGCATGGCAGGCAGGAAGGCGATTTTCTCCGGAACCATCTTCATCATGGTTTCCAGCATGTTTTCACCGGCGTAAACATTGCCGAATAACCGGAAGGAAAGAGCCACCGGACGAAGCAGGATCGAGAACAACTCGATGATGCCAACCATGAAAAAGATCACGATCATGATCACCTTCATGAAGCCGCTAAACTCGCCTTTGGGAGCGAAGATGTGTTTGAAAAATCCACCCACTCCGTTTTCAGTGAGGGCCCAGTAGAACCATAACACCGTGGCGACGACCGCAAGTGCGGCGGTCATGTTGAGGTCGGCATTGCCACCCCGCAGAACAGGGGATTCGCCATACTTGATGGTCCCGACGCCCGGCACCAGACCGATCCAGTTCGAACAAAGAATCAGAATGAAGACACCGCCGAAAAACCAGAAGGTGCGCTTGACGAGGTGGGCACCGAGGATGCCTTCGAGGAAATCGTAGAGGCTTTCCACCAGCCACTCGGCGAAGTTTTGAATCCCGCTTGGGACCATTTCCATCCGGCGCGTGGCCACCATCGAGAACAAAATCACTAGCAGCGCGGCCACCCATGACATTACCATCGAGTTGGTGATCGGCAGGCTTTCGAAGATCCGCTCGGCGTGCAACGGCATCCCGTGATGGCCGCCTTCCTCGGCGGCAAAAGCGGCGAGGGGACTCAAAATCCAAAAAATCGCGGTGGAGAGGAAAAATCGCATGCGGGAATCCTGCTGACGGCAGGCGCGAGGTCTTTAAAGGATCGTCACCAACATTCGCAAGTTCTATTTGTGAAAAATTTCACAAGCTCCGGCAAATCCTTGCTACATCAGGGATTCAGCGTTTCGAGAACTAGCTGGCGACCACTTTGGAGGGGGCTCCTCCAGCCCAGTTAGATGGGTGGATGACCGTGTGCCGGACTCCCGGTCACGATGGCCCGCAAACCGCCGCAAACCGCCGCAAACCGCCGTGAACCTCCAAGATCCGCGAGTTCCTATCCTCCCGTCCGGCCATGGGAAATCCCCTGTGGGCAAGCTCCGGCGTTCCCGATCCCGCCAACGCGAGCCGCTCTAACCAAAGCTATCCGCTCCGGCGAAGCCCGTCCGCCCATCTAGCAAAACTGCGCCCAACACTGGAAATGCCGTGCAAGTCAAGCTGCCACTGGAAAAAAATCCCTTTGGATTCAACAGATTTTCTCTTGCCAAGCCCCGAACGCATTCTCAGAAACGTCGCTGCCATGAACAAAGCTGAACTGATTGAATCCATCCAAGCCGCCCTAGGAAAAGACGCTACCAAGCGTGCTGCCGACGAAGCCCTCGAAGCCGTTCTCTCTTCCATCGCCAAAGGCGTGAAGAAGGACAAGAAAGTCCAAATCATTGGTTTCGGAACATTCGAAGTCAAAAAGCGGGCCGCTCGCCAAGGTCGCAACCCGAAGACCGGAGAAGCCATGAAGATCGCCGCCTCCAAGTCGGTCGGTTTCAAGCCTTCCTCCGTCCTCAAGGGCAGCCTGTGATCTGATCGGGGGGCTCCGGTCTCCTGATTTCCAGCAACTAAAAAACCAAAAAAACCCCGGCCACTTGGCCGGGGTTTTCTTTTTCAAGGCTAACGGTTTTCAAATCGAATTTCCGGCTTCTGTGGACATCGTGCCGTTCATCCACTAAGCCGTGCCCGGCCACGCAAGCCCCAAGCTCCATGAAACCAAGAATCACTCTCGCGGAAACCCTGCTTCCGGACGGCAATATCCTCGCTCTCCAGGAGCACGACGGCCGCAAATCCCTGCTCGTCCACGGCCAGCAAATCTGCGGCCCGGCGACCCGCGCCGCCGAGGAAGAACTCGCCCGTCTCGCCTGCGCCCCGTTTCGTCCCGCCCGCCAGCCGCAGATCTGGTTTTCCGGCCTCGGCCTCGGTCACGCCATCGCCGCCGTGGCCAAGGAGCTCCCTCAAAAACGCGCCAACTTCATCGTCGCCGAGCCGCTCGCCGCGATTCCCGACTGGCACCGCGCCCATCTGCCTGATAGCCCGCTCCTAACCGAGCCTCGCGTTTCGTTGGAAACCGATTGCGGCCCGTCCGGACTCATCAAACACGCCGGTTTGCTCCACGCCATTCTGGTCCATCTCGACGCCTCGCCCACCGGACCGCGCAACCGCACCTGGGTCGATGAACGCCGTTGGGTCTCCGCCGCCTTTGAAGCGCTGCAACCCGGCGGCCTGTTAGCGATCGCCGGCTCGCGCCACGTCGCCAGCCTCACCCGCCGGCTCCAAGGCTCGGGCTTCGAAGTCGCGGAATTCACCGTGCCGTCCTCGCCGAACGCGAAACGCCCGCGCTTCCTGCCGATCTGGC
>JANMJJ010000066.1:0-3312 GCA_031371325.1 Akkermansiaceae bacterium
GGTGAAGACGAGCCGCTTTTTCACCTCGGCGAGGCTGTGGTGCTTTTAGTAAATGTGGAAGGCGGCGGAAAGCCCGTGCGCTTAGTTGAGATGCCAGATTTCCGGGTCCACGCCGAGCTCGTCGAGCAAGCGGGCACCGCCGGCACCGAGGATGATGTATTGGGCGATGCGGCGGAGGTGGTCGTGATCGTAGAGGCGATGCGTGATGGCGCGGGACAGGCTGTCATTTTCCTCGACGTCGGTGCTGAGGAAAAACATCGGCACGGTGTTGAAAACATCGCCGGGCAGAAACATCGCTTTCACCCACACTTGGTGGCCGTGGACCGGCACGGTGAAGCGGATGCCGGTGTCCTGAAGGAACGCGTATTCCTTTTTCCGGAACTGCACGGCTAGCTCGCGATCCTCACCGCGGGCTTGGTTGTAGTAGCCATAGGTCCACAAAATCCCGATGCCGCAAAGGTTCTGGCGGCGGTCGGCGGCGGCCCGCATGTGCGAGCCAGCGAGGAATCCGAGGCCACCCGAGTAGATCTTAAAGCTCTGGTCGATGGCGAACTCGCAGGAAAAATAAGCGGCGCTCTTTGCATACTCGGGAGCGATTTCGTAATGATGAGCGAAGGGTTTCGGAAGAAAAGAGGAAGCCATGATGAGTCGGTGGGAGCGAGGAGTAGCGGGATTGAAATGTGGAGTCCAGCTTGAGGGTCGAGTTCAAGCCGCCGGATCGGGGTGTTTTGAGCCGGTCTTCGACAGATCGAATTGTTGCGCCAATGCAGTTGAGCCGGGAAGATGGGTAGCAACCGTGGTATTGTCGAGTCCGGTGCAGCTTATGGTGCTCATTTCATAGCAATTTTTGGACGGTCCCGAGCGTGGATGTGATTGCGGACTATTTTTAGAGATGATTCCTGAAATTGGATCCACCGCGCCCTTCGCCTCACCGGGGGCGGAGTTTGGCACGGACTCCTTGCAGAGGCTGCTCGATCCAGCGCCACGAGGCCAGCGCGAGTCCCCAAGTCACCACCGCGTAGCTGGCGATCCTCAAAACAGCGCCGCTCCCGGTCTCGAAAGGCGCATTCCAGAGAAACCAAAAGATTTTCCCCGCGACCAGCGGCGCGAGGTTGTGAAAGAGATAAATCCCGTAGGAAACCTGCCCGATCCGTTGCAGCAGCGGATGCTCCAGCAAATTTTTCATGAAGCCTGAAAATCCGACCGATCCCGCCGCGATCAAGCCGCACAGCGCGAGGGCGAGCAGCGTTTGCTGGAACGCCCGCAGCCCGAAGGTCGGCCAGCCCCATTCGTGCGACCAGAAAATCCCGAGATAGCCCGCCAGGCCGAGCGCCGCCAACCCGCGCAGTCCCGGACTCTCCAGCGACATCCCGCGATGCACCGCCAGCGCCAACAGCCCGCCGATGCCGAAATAGTCACACGTCGCCCACGTCAACACCTGCGGCCAGGCGAACCACGACAGCAGATTGTCATGAAACATCCGCGCCACCGGGCCGATCGCCGCGAACACCACGATCGCCGGCACCAGCCATTTCCGCGGCAGGAACCAGATCACGAACGGCCAGATCAAATAGAATTGCTGCTGGATGGCCAGCGACCAGAAGTGGTTCGTCCCGACCGGCCAATTGCCCAGCAGCGCGATATGGATGTTGGAAAGATGGAACACATACCACGCCAGCGACCCGTGCAGATCCGGTGCCCACACCAACCACCCCAAGGCCAGCGCCGCGTAATACGGTGCGAGAATCCGCAAGCCGCGCCGGAGCTGGTAGTTTTTCAACGCCGCCGCTTTCCAAGCCCCGCCGCGCACCTCGTTGCGGTCGCGCTCACGGAGCAGCGAGCCGGTGATCAGGTAGCCGGTCATCACCAAGAAAAAGAACAGGAAAATCTCGAATGGAAACACCCGCGGCCAGCCAGCCGGGCACCAGTGATCCCAGCAAATCGCCATCATCGCGATCGCCCTCAGTCCGTCCAGTTGCACCGCACGCCCGTTCACTCGCTGCTTGAAACCATGAACCGCCGGTTCATGCACACCCTTTTTCGGGAAAATGAGGCTTTGCCGTTGGGGCGGGGACGATCCTGATGCGGCCCTCACTCCCCGCCTGCTAGCAGGAAACGGTTGTTGATGGCCTTGAACGACAAGCGCCCGCCGAGCACCGCGCTGCGGCATTCCTTCGCCGGGCGGATGACGATGCCCTCGCGCTCGTTTTTCGTGCCGGGATACACGCCCTCGGCAAGAGTAAGAAGCGACTCTAGGGAATGCCTGAAACTCTCGCCGCGCTCGACCACTGAGACCATCGGAATCCGTGCCTCCGCTAGGAAGTCAGCGGTCTCATCGTGATCGAAATAGCGGGCTTCCGGGCGGAAATAGACGTTGAAGGCGAACAGGCTGACCCGCCGGAGTCCGAGTAGGTTCTTCTGAATCCCCGGGCCGACGATCTCACCCTGGATCACGATGTCGGGATGTTGCCGCAGGATTTCCTCCAGGCGCAGCGAACGCGCGACATGCCAGTAGGCGTTGTCACCATCCTTGATCGCCCAGTTGCGGCCGCACACTAGGAACTCGCCGGTGTGCGGCCGGAGGCCGAAGGTCGCCGAGGTGCCGTCGCACTTCAGCGTGATGACGTAGGGCAGCCCGAGCAATTCGTCGATTACGCCGGGTTCGCTTTGCACGCGCGTCTCGTCGGTCTTCGGCACGCCGGGGACGAACGGCCCGGCCACGTCGCCATTCAACGGAACGGGCGCTTCCCATTTCGTGACGCCAAGAATTTCTGTTAGATCGTCGCCCGGCGAGAGATCGGCCGACAGTTTGGGAAAATCCGCCAACCGCAGCAGCAATCCCTGCGACAAAGCACCGCGCAGCCGGATCGTGCGCAAGCGGTAGTTTGCCGGCCGGGCGACGGGCGCGGTAGCGGACCTAGGCGTCCACAGGAAGGCGTAGCGAAGCTCGTCCGGCGGCTGCGAGTCGATCTCGAAAAACACGCCGGGATCACCCACAGCGAATTCGCCTTTTTTGACCACGCACTGCCAGCCCTGGATGCGCGCCAACTCGATGGCATCGGCACCGGCGATGGGTTCGAGGGCGTGGACCGTCTGGATGGAGGCAAGCTTGCGGGTCATGATGAATGATGGTGCCCGGCATCCTGCCTCCGGGAGAAGGATCTTGAAAAGCCGATTCCACCGCTCAGCATCCAGGCCGATGACTATCGCCGACCTTGTCTTTTCCGGATTCAACCGCCGCGTCGCCGCGCTGCATCGCCGGACGGGGCAGATCGTCTGGCAATGGCGGGCACCGAAAGGTTCGGTCTATGT
>JANMJJ010000070.1:0-2127 GCA_031371325.1 Akkermansiaceae bacterium
GTAGCCGGTCAGGTCGTTGGGCAGGACGTCTTCGGAAATGTCCTCAAGGAACTCGCTGAAGATGTGGTAGAGCATCAGGAAATAGATGCGCTGCGGCGAATTTTCCTGATAGGCCGAGGCGATGTGGTCGCAGAGGCGGTCGGTGACGTCTTCGAGTTTTTCAGGATCGTTCCAAATTTGGTCGAAGAGGGCGAGCCAAGTGGAGGTCATCGGCTGTTCGTCGAACTTGTTGACGAAATTCGAGACGGCATTGCCTTTTTCGTAACCTAGGTCCACTGCGGTGAAACCGTGAAGGGGCATGTAAATGCTCTCGTTTTCCGGACCCTTGGTGCAGGCGAACTGCTGCATGGGGGCGCGGCCTTTGTTGGAGCGGAAGGTGGCTTTTTTCCGTATCCACTCAGCGCATTCCTTGGCGACGGCCTTCTGAGTCAGCTCGTTCCGCAAGCGGACTTCGAACTCGCTGCCGTAGAGGCTGCGTTCGCGCTCCATTTTCGGGATGTGGAATTCGCGGTGTTCCTTGCGGAGTTTGTCGGAAACCTCGTTCGGGACGAAGGTGGGCGAGGTGAAGATGAACTCGAGGGAATCGATTTGGGTGAGTTCCTTCTTGAGCGCCTCGAACGCGTAGATGGAGAAGCACGATGCCGCGATCTTGAGCTTCGCGCCGGGCGTGATCGTGCGCTTCAGATCGTCGCCAAGCAGGCTGGTGATGTTGTCGATGAGTTCCATCAGGCAAACGGCGACACGATCAGCGGCGGGATTTCTTCGATTCCGGTTGTTGGCCCGCAGAGCCCACCGCTTCCGACGCCCGGATGATCCGTTGCACGGCGGCACGAAGGGTTTCCGCTTCGCCGGGGGTCAGGGGCAGCGGCTGCGGGGAGGCAATCCTCCTTTTGGAGCGGGGGACCGGCATTGAATCGCTCATTAGGAAATGATGCGAGTCTCGCAAGATTGCGTCAAGCAGACTTACAGATTGCCGTTGGTAGCTCTGGACTTGAATACTCCGCCGCATGATCCGATTCAGCCAACGCCTCCAGGATGTGCTGGCATCCACCGGGTGGCCGCAGAACGAACTCGCACGACGGGCCGAGGTCAGTGCGACCAATGTTTCCCGCTGGCTGGGTAGCAAGTCGCTTCCGGATCGGCAGGCACTGGGGAGAGTGATCGATGTGCTGCCGGAAGACCTGGTGCCGCCATTGGTCGCCGCGTGGGTCTATGACGCACTTCCGCCGAACGCGGAACGGATGGTGGGCATCGTTTCAAAAAGCCCGACCTCACAAGTCGAAGAAGCCCCGCCCGACGATTGGCCTTCGGAGCTGAATCGCACCACCCGGAGGAAATTCGTCGATTTCTCCCGGCTGGCGAGCAAGCACCCGGATGTGATGGAAATTGTCAATGTGTTGCATGGGGCGGCAATGCGGGCGGCTTCCGCTGGGTCCAAGGTGGAGTGAGTGGAATCAGGTTTTCCGGACCGTCGAGGAGCTCGATCGTGCGGATCGGGCGAGTCGACTGGTAATGGAATGGAAAAAATCAGCGGCGCAGCGGAAATCGCCGCCACGGTGCGGTTCAAGCGAACTCGACACGATCATAGAGATCCGCCAGGGCCAACGACGCCTCGATCTCCGGCAATGGAATCACCGCATCCAGCCCGACGTGATGCTCGATGGCAAAGCCGCCACCCGGTTTCCTGCGGTGCAGGCTGACGGACGGCTTTTCAGGCTCCACGAAGATCAGGACTTTGAGCGATGGCAGCATCAGATAGGCATCGCGCTTTTCGCCCAAGTCCGCGCGGCGGGTTGAGTCGCTGAGGACTTCGATGACGACGACGGGCTGATCCTGAAAATGGTCGGTGGGCGGGTTCGATTGGCAGACGACCATGGTGTCCGGGTAGTAGCTGTACCGGCTCTGCTGGTAGCCTAACGCCCAGCGCGGCGGGAGCGGTGTGCGGCCGGTGAGCCGGGAGTACCGCGCCAGCAGGCTGTCGAGCCCCGGGCCGGGAATCACGTAGTAGCGAAGCTCGCCGCCATCGAGCGCGCCCTCCGCGGAATACGCGACCGTGTTCCGCACGCGTCCGACGAAGTCGAACTCGCCGCGGTACGGGTTGTCGTACAGCACTCCGTGCGACACGCC
>JANMJJ010000082.1:0-5434 GCA_031371325.1 Akkermansiaceae bacterium
CGGGGACGCCGCTAGGCATCCCCGGTCGTGAATTTCGATGACTGGATACGACTACTGGGACTTGAGCTTGGGTGCCGCGAGAGTCGGAGTCGTCGTGATCGCGCCCCAGACGGTTTCGACGCCCGTTTGGAGGAGCGTGGAGGTGCCACCGAGGATGATTTGATTATCAAGTCTGATGTTGATGCTGGTCACGCTGTTGTCCATGCGGAGAATAATGGCCTTGCTGTCAAACGGAGCCGGATCGAAGGTTCCAGTCGTCACATTATTGAACAGCGGAGTCACCACCAACGGGCGGGAAGGATTGCCCGCAGCACTGAAGCCAGTGATGCCGTTCAAGATGTAGCCATATCCAACTTCACCTTCTTTCAAAGCTTCCACGCCCGAAATATTGTTGTCGGGCTTTTTCGCATTGGCAATCTTCGCATAGAAGATGGTCTCGGATTGGGTGAAATTTCCTGCCAGAAGCTGACGGAAATAGTCGTTCGAATTGGTTCCGTTGAGGGTAAGAAGCGAACCGGTGGCGGCAGTCACGGTGGGAGCCGTGGTGGCGTCCGGGTAGCTGCCATACTCATTTTCAAACTCAAACATGGCGAGTCCGATTTGACGGGCGTTGCTGACGGCTTCGGTTTGGTCGGCCTTCTTGCGTTGGCGGATCACCATGGGAGCGGTGAGACCGGCAAGCGCCGCGATGATGACGATAACGACGAGGAGCTCCACCAGAGTGAAGCCACGGCGCGGTTTATGGTTAATTTTCATAGGTTTATTGGTATTCTATTTGTTTTATGGGTGGGGCAAATGCCCCGGTTTGTATAGCCTCGGCGGGGTGAGCCGGAGAGACTGCCTCGAAGCTATTCCGACAAGCAACCGAAGCAAGGAAGAAAGTTGTGGCATTTACCTGGCTACTTCGTGCCACCGGACGACTCGTTTGGAGACGCGGAAAAGTCGCCTGACCTGCCTCCGCCGCGAACATCTTCCTTGACAGCTACCTTGCGGTGCAAGATACATGGCGGCGATGGCTGACTTGAAATCAGAACGCGGTTTCTCGAAGGAGTTGTTCGAGAACTGGACGGTGCAGATGCGCAAGGGCGTGCTGGACCTATGCATCCTGCAGGCGTTGGCGGCAGCCGAATGGTATGGCTACGCGCTGGTGAAAGCCTTGGTGGCGGTACCCGGCGTGGGCGTGGCGGAAGGTTCAATTTACCCGCTGCTGTCCCGCCTGAAGCGCCAAGGCCTAGTGACCACCCGCTTGGAGGAATCGTCCGAGGGGCCTGCCCGGAAATACTATTCGGCCACCGCGGAGGGCAGGGCATTGGCCCGGGAAATGGAACTCTACTTCGCGGATATGCTGCGGGGAGTCGGCGGATTGCAAAACGGCGTCGATTTCACGAAGCAGCCCCCAACGGAAATTTCACTATGAAAAACTGGACGACACAGGCGGAACAGCGGTTGACGGAATACCTTGAGGAACGCGCGGCGCGAGAGGGTTTCGACGGCGAGGATGCCGCCGAACTGAAGGACGACCTGCGGCGGCACGTCCATGAAGAGGCGGAACAATCGCCAAGCGCCGCGATCGGCCTGCTGCATCTGGAGAACATCCTGGGTAGCCTCGATGCCGGCTACAAATCCCAACCGGCAGCCTGGCGGGAGCTGGAGCTACCGATGAAAGCAGCCGTGGCGGGTGGAGAAAAATCCGCGGCGGCGATCGCACGGCTGCGTGGGTTCCACTCGGAACGCACCCTGCTCAAGGCCTGCTACGAAGGCGGTCGGGGCATGTGGCTGGCGACGGATATTTCCGGCTGGGTGCTGAGTTTTTGCAGAGCTCCCTTGGCGGTTCTGGACGAGGGCGGAAATTTCCAACCCATGAGCACTGAGGCCGTCCGCGACGTGTATTTCCGGGTGACCGGGAAGCCGTTCAATTCCATGAAACCGCCCGGAAACCGCGGGAGTTCGCTGGTCGGGCGAGGCGACGTGTTTCAGGAGTTCGACTTCGACGAGAACCACGGCGGGGACGAGGTGGCGATGCGCTTGAAGAATCTGGATCTTGCGCAATCCCGGTTCGATGGCCATGTGGACGCCGTTTCGCGGATCGGCTACGGCGAGTGGACGATGGTTTTCAAGAACGACTCAAACCAGGCGAAGGAAGCGCGCTGCAAGGTAAGACTGCCGCGCGATGGCCGGGTTTCCCGGCTGACGTTGTGGGTGAATGGCGAACCGCGTGAGGCGGCGTTCAGCACGGTTTCCAAGGTCAAGGCGGCCTACAAGGCGGTGGCAGTGGTGCAGCGGCGCGATCCGGTGCTGGTGAACATGGTGGGTCCGGACACGGTGATGGTGCAGTGTTTCCCGGTGCCGGCGCACGGTGAAATGAAGATCCGCTTCGGAGTCACCGCACCATTCGACGACCGGCGCTGGGAGCTGCCATTCGTGGTCGAGCGGAATTTCGGCATCGCCGACAACCTTGAAAACGCGGTCTGGATGCAGGGCGATTGCGCATTCGAGCTAACCGGCGGGACCAAGCCGGTCGCAGCGAATCGCGACGGCCCGGGATACTCGCTGCCGGCGACGCTCGGGAACATGAGTCTGATGGGTTCCGGCACCGCGCTCGTCACGGAACCGCTGCCCGCCCCCGCGGCGGTGGCGTGGTGTGAGGATCGATTCGCAACTCCTGAGGAACGTTTCCTGATCCGCGAACCGACGACCGTGACCCGTCCGGCGGCTGGCAAGCTGATGGTGGTCATCGACGGCTCGCTGTCCTTGGCCGGGGCTAAGGAGTGGATCACGAAATCCCTCGGCAGCCAGCAAGGCGAGCTGGTGCTTGTGCTCGCGGACGACAAGGCCCGGCAGGTGACGCAGGAGGAGTTGAAAAGCTACTCGTTCTCGGGAGGGAGGGACAACGAATCCGGCCTGCGCGAAGGCATCCGGCTGTCCCTGGAAAACGCCTGCCCGGTGGTGTGGATCCACGGACCGCAAGCAGTCCGGCTGTCGCAGTCGGAAGCCTTGTTGCAACTGCTGGAACGCGGCACCAGCCATCCCGTCATCCATGAAGTGGAAGCCGTGCCCGGCCCCAACCGGCTGGCGGAAGCGATCTATCGGACGGGCTGTCTCCGCCGCGGGCCGACCTTGTTAGCGCCGGAACTTGACTTCACGCAATTCCTGAAAGACCTGCGGACCGAGCGGCGGGAAATCTCCTGGAACTGGAAACGCGCGGCAACCGCCGACGGCCTAACGGGCAAGACGGTTTGGGATCAACTGGCGCGGCGGTGGGCGGCCACGACTGCGGAAAATTCCACTTCACTCCTCACCGACGCCGCCCGCGCGGAGTTGGCAGCCCGCTATCAACTCGTCACGCCCTTCTCCGGCGCGGTGGTTTTGGAAACCCAACAGCAATACGACGATTACGGACTCACGCCCGCCGATGGCGACGCGACGCCGCATGTGCCGAACGTGCCGGAGCCTTCGACCGGCTTGTTAGTCATGCTTGCCACCGCCGCCGCGATGATGCGCAGGAAGCGGCCGGCCTGATCGGGAAACCAAACCTCCATTCCAATCACACCCATGCTGGATCTCATCTTCTTCATCCCCTTGCTGACGGTCATCGCGTTGGCAGCGACCTGCCGTCTCGTCTTTCGCCGGAAATCCTCCGGTCCACTGGGATGGCTCGGGCTAACCTCAGTAACCATTGCGCTTCTCATCGCCGCGGTTCTGCCCTTGGGATATGGAGTCTGGTTGCCGGACATTTTCGGACCGCAGCACACGCTTTGCTCCGCGACCAGTTCATCCGGCCATCGGGTCAGCATCATCCAGTATTGGAATCACGAGGACTTTTATACCACCGAGGCCCGTGTAACAGATCCCGACGGCGTGACTGTCATTACCCTGCTGGACGGCGACGACGGCAAGGCATGGACCGCAACCCTTCACCTTGATCCGTCTCAAACGAGCGCGACCTTCACGATTCCCGACGGACTAACAGGCAGGATCACTTGGTAGAAAAAAGGCCGACCCGGAACGATTCCGGATCGGCCTTTAAGATCAAGTGGCAATCAAACCAGCGCCTGCAACTTCGCCTTGAGTTGGTCCTTGGTCACGCTCGCGCCGACGATTTGATCCTTCACCTCGCCGTTCTTGAAGAACAACAGCAGCGGAATCGAGCGCACGTTGTATTTCACGGCGAGCTCGCGGGCGTCGTCCACGTTGACCTTGCCGACCTTGGCCACGCCATCCAGCTCGGTGGCGACCTGGTCGATCACGGGGCCGATCATTTTGCAGGGGCCGCACCATTCCGCCCAGAAGTCCACGAGGACGGGCAGATCGGAGTCGATTACTTCAGATTGAAAATTTGCATCGGTAAGTTTCAAAGCCATGGGCGGACCTTGGAGCGAGAATCCTGATACGTCAAGAGCCGCCCTGCGGATCGCAAGGCGGCTCTTGACAAGGAATTTTTGGATGCCCGGAGTCAGCCGACTGGCAGACCACTGGCCATCATGGCGAGGTAAAGAACGACGCCCGAGAGAACAATATTGATGATGGGAAGTGCCATGGTGGTGGGTTGGTTAGGTTGTTATTCCAAGAGTTGCATCCAGTCGCCCTTCTTCGCGTTGTCCTCGGCACCGATCCAAGTGTTGGCGGTCATCAGTTGGAATGCCAGCACGACCAAGGCCGCAGCGAGTCCAAAGCCCGAGAGGATTTTCGCGAGGCCGTCACCGGCATCTTGGTCGTCATCATCGTCCGCTTGCATTGTCGCCATTTGGGACGGCGAGGAAAAGGAAGTGCCGAGCGGCGCGGTCGGTGTCTGGAGTTGCACCGTGGCTTTTGGCAGGGCCATCGTCGGTGGGGCACCAGCGCCACCGGGGCGGATCGCTCCGGTCGGTGCAGAAGTCGCCAGCCGGATCGTCGGCGCGGGCGACATGGCAGGAGCACCCGCCGTGCGGAGAGGAATCGTCGGGGCCGGAGCCGGTGGCCGCGGCGGACCGCCGGTAGGCGTCGGAGGCGCACCTGGCACGGGCGGCCTCACCGGTGGTGCCATCGGCACGGTGGCCGAAGGGACTGCGGGAGGGGCATCGGCCGCCTTCAAGGTGACACGGACGGTTTCCTTTTTCAGGGGCACACTCGACGTCTGCTTGGACGGAGCTGGTGGTTGGTTGTCGTTTTCGCTCATGCGCTCACAGGGTTTTGTTACCTTCGGAGCGGAGTAAGACCACTTGCTTCCGCCCTGTCAAACCCCCAACTCGTGATTTCTTGGAAATCGACGCGCAGCCTTGCGGCCAGGCTGAAATTTCCCGCCGTGACGGATTTTTAATGCTCTTTTCCGCGCTCCGTGTTTCCTCTTTCCGCAACCACCATGTCCGCAGAAAAGACCGCCATCACCCCGACCCGCGCCGAAGATTTCCCCGAATGGTACCAGCAGGTCATCAAGGCCGCCGATCTCGCCGAAAAC
>JANMJJ010000128.1:0-4130 GCA_031371325.1 Akkermansiaceae bacterium
CCCGTCACCGGCAAGGAAGTCCCCGACGAATCCGCCACCATCGCCCTCTTCGATTACAAAAATCCCCGCCGCGCCGAGTGGCCGCAGGCGGATTACATTGTGGGAAATCCGCCCTTTCTTGGAAATAAGCGGATGCGTGACTCTCTCGGCGAGGGTTACACCGAAGCGCTGCGCAAAGCGTGGAAAGCCTGCAAACCCAACTCTTGGGACTTCGTGATGTTCTGGTGGCAAAATGGGGCAGAACTTGTTCGCAACGGCAAAGCCAGCCGTTTTGGATTCATCACCACAAACTCCATTCAACAAATCTCCAACCGGGGAGTCATCGAGTCAGCGCTTGAAGGAAAGAAGCCATTGAGAATAGCCTATGCGATCCCCGACCATCCTTGGGTCGATTCCGCTGACGGAGCCGCTGTCAGGATCGCCTTGACGGTAGCGGATCGCTCGGTTGAACCAGGCACGTTAGAACGGGTCGTTGAAGAACACGAACTACCGGATGGTGAGAACCAAGTCGTAGTGCAATCCGAGAATGGCACCATTGGTGCCGATCTCAAAGTGGGACCTTCATCATCACAGAGTATCAGCCTTCAGGCCAATGAAGCCATTTGCTTCCAAGGCATGAATCTCGTTGGCGAGGGGTTCCGTGTCACTGCGAACGAGATCACTGCCATGGGATACTCGGTGGACTCTCTGCCAGCATGTATCCGCCCCTACCAGAAAGGTCGCGAACTCCTGCAAGGAGGTGGCACGGGTTGGGTCTTGGATTGCTTTGGCATGACGTCCGAAGAATTGGCGGAGCGGTATCCGGCAGTTTATCAGCATCTGCTCGTTCACGTGAAACCGGAGCGGGATCATAACAACCGGAAGAGCCGAAAGGAGAAGTGGTGGATTTTTGGCGAACCAGTCGGAAAACTGCGGAGAGCATTGGAGGGAGTATCACGCTACATCGCCACGGTGGAGACTTCGAAGTTTAAGCCATTTGTCTTCATTCCGGTCGAGACTGTGCCGGATCACAAACTCTACGCGATCGCTTCAGATGATGCTTGGCTCCTGGGCTGCCTATCAGCGAAGCCTCACCAACTTTGGGCGGATCACGCGGGTGGAAGATTGGGTTTCGGTAACGATCCCACTTGGACTAACACCACCACATTCAAACCCTTCCCATTCCCCGCACTCGAAGAAGGCTCACTCAAGCAGCGCACCCGCGATCTCGGCGAGCGGCTCGATTCGCACCGCAAGCGGCAGCAGGAGCAGCATCCCGGCCTCACGCTCACCGGCATTTACAACGTGCTCGAAAAGCTCCGCAGCGGCGAGCCGCTCACCGCCAAGGAAAAGCAAATCCACGACCAAGGCCTCGTCACCGTCCTCCGCCAGATCCACGACGAGCTGGATGCCGCCGTGTTGGAAGCTTATGGGTGGCAAGACCTGGCAGGGACCGCTCTCCGCAGCGGTCCGGCGAATGAATCGCCCTTGAACCGTGTTCACGCGCCCGAAGACAAGGACTCGCCCATTCTCACCCCATGCGCCGGACCGCCCGGAGGTCGATCCCTGCCCAGCGACGTCCTCCTCACCCGCCTCGTCGCTCTCAACCACGAGCGCGCCGCCGAGGAAAAGCGCGGCCTCATCCGCTGGCTGCGTCCGGACTATCAAAATCCACGCGCCGCCGCGCCTCAAGCCGTCCAAGCCACCCTCTCCGGCACCGATCCAGACTCTTCCTCTTCAAATTCAAAATCCAAAATCACCAATCCTCACTCGTCAATCAACCCCTCTTCCTCCCCCACCTGGCCCGACCGCCTCCCCGACCAAGTCGCCCTCCTTCGCAAGCTCATCACCGGTTACGACAAGAGTGTCGTAACTCCTGATGCCGAATCCCTCTCCGCGCTCTTCGGCCGCAAGAACAAGAAACGCACCGAGCAGATCGAGGGGATTTTGGAAACGCTCAAGGGGTTGGGGCAGTTGTAGATCGCATCCCACTCCTCCCTTGCAAACATCCTCCGCAAGTGGCAGATTCCCGCCGTTGTCCAATGAGCAAAAGCCCCACCACCCAGCCGGATCCTCTGGATCAAATGTCGGAGGAATACCGGGCGATCCGCTTGAATCAGCCATCGCGTTCGTCGGCGGAAATGCGCGCACAACTGGAGAGGAACCGTTTGGAATACGCCGAAAAGCCGCAACCCTCCAGCGAGCAGCGCTCGTCCGATGGGCTGAAAAAAGCGGGCTGATCGTGAGCCCTTCCCTGTGGGAGGGAAAGGCAGTGATCGGCGGCTCCGAGCACGACATCTGGGAAACGGATGGCGAGGTTTGGAAAGCTACGCGTCCGGATCGCTTCGGTTGGACCGTCCTACCGGGAGAAGACGGAGTTCCGGAAATCGCCGAAGCCACCCCGCTCGAATATCTCGAACGGTGGCAGAACGCGAACCGCCTGCTTGGCGACAACGCGGTAATCCGAGGCGTATCGAAAACGGATGAAGGCGTTCAGATTGTCATCTCTTGACTAACTTGCTGTAACTGCGGGGTTCGGGAGGACTTGGAGGCCGAGTTTTTTGGCGAGGGAATGGAGCTGGCGGAGCTGTTTTTGCTGGGTGGCGGGCTTGACGGGGAAGGCTTGGCTTTCGTCGTAGGAGGTGCCACTTGCGATCAGGGTGTAGAGGATGCGGGCAAGCTTGTGGGCGGTGGCGGTGATGCCTTCGGCTTTGCCGAGTCGGCCTTTCATCCGCCGACAATATTCGCCCAGCTTGGTTTTGGAGCGGTCTAGGCCGAAGGCGGCTAGCCGAAGCGCCCCGCTCAAGCGGTTTTTGACTTTGCGGGTGGCGCTGCGCAGAACTTTGCCACCACTGATGGCGTTGCAGGGACAGAGGCCGAGCCAGGCGCAGAATCCGTCGGCACTTTTGAAGGAACCTAGGAGGTGCTCGCGGCTGCCGATCTCGCTCATGAGGGCGGTGATGACTCCGGGGCCAATGCCGTCCATGAGGGTGAGATCGGTATCGAAAATCCTTTGGCTCTGCATGGGGTAATCGAGCTGTAGGGCGTTTTTCCCGGTCTGCTTGCGGGACTTGGGGCGGGGCTGGCTGGCTGCATTCTTCGGGGGGCGTGGGGCGGGGGTGATTTTTTCGATGACGGTTTGGATTTCGGCATCAAGGGCGGCGAGTTTTGCTTGCTGCTCTCCCCAAGAGGATTGGAGCTGGCCGAGGACGAAGAGGTATTCTGGACGGTAGTTTCCGGCGAGGGCGGCGAGGATGCTCGTTTCGCTGCTTTGGCAGCGGCCGTTGCGGAGGGCGGCAAGGGCGTGGGGATCGCGCTCTCCAGCGAGGATGGCTTTGATGATGGCTTGGGCGCTGACTCCGTCGATGTCGCTGAAGACGTGGTGGAGCTTGAGGTTCATTTCCGTGAGGACTTTCTGCATGCGCCGGAGGTGGTCGGCGGCTTCACGGATGAGGCTGTCGCGGTGGCGGGTGAGGTAGCGGAGGGGTAAAATTTCCTGGGCGGGGCGGAAGGATTTTTTGAGCAGTCCGGCGGCGTGGAGTTGCTGAAGCCATTGGGCGTCGCAGACGTCGGTCTTCTTGCCGGGGACGCCTTTGACGTGGCGGGCGTTGACGAGGTAGCACTCGATGCAGGCAGCTTCGAGGATGTCGTAGCAATTGACCCAGTAGTTGCTGGTGCTTTCCATGGCGACGGTGGTGATGTGGTGGGCAAGGAGCCAGTCGCGCAACCGGGCGAGATCTCCGGTGAAGGAGGTGAAGGTGCGCACGTTGTCCGGGCAGCGGTCAGGCGGGATGGCGACGACGATTTCCTCGGCTCCGATGTCGATGCCTGCGGAGTCGGGCTTGGTGTCGAGGTTGATCCTGTGCTGGGTGGCGCTGGGCTTGTTGGCGCGACGCTTTTTGGGACTCGGCTGTTGTGGTTCTTGACGGTTGATGATCATTTTTCGTGGTGGTGGGTCGGCAAGAGGGCGGTCGGCGTAAATGAATGGTGACATTCTCTTGAGCGGGGTCGCTGCCTGCCAACCAAAGTCGGCCCGCAGCGCCACCAATGTTTTTATCCGCGCGAAGACCGCTCCCTCGCTCGCATGCGGAATCTCCACGCCTAACGGCGTTTCATTACCAATGACTGTTCGGGCTACACTCCTCTTGCCG
>JANMJJ010000181.1:0-7992 GCA_031371325.1 Akkermansiaceae bacterium
ACCCACCGCCTCTACGATCACGACCACCTTCGCCGCATCGCCCAATACATCATTCTCGGTGCCGGCGGTGCACGGCTGCTAGACGAACTCGGCGTGGACCCGTCCGTCTGGCACCTCAACGAAGCGCACGGGCTTTCCGCCGCCTTCCACATTTACGAAAAGCACCACAGCCTCGCCGAGGTGAAAAAGCGGCTCGTCTTCACCACCCACACTCCCGAGGAAGCGGGAAATGAAAAACACGGCTTCAACCTGTTGCGCGATTTCTCGTTTTTCGGCGGCGTGCCGGAAGATGAAGTCCGCGAGATCACCGGCATCGATGGTGATGAATTCAACCACTCGCTCGCCGCGCTCCGCCTCGCCCGCATCGCCAACGGCGTCTCGAAACTCCACGGCGAAGTCTCCCGCCACATGTGGCAGGGCTACCCGAACATCTGCAAGATCACCCACGTCACCAACGCCCAGAACAAAAAATATTGGGCGGATCACGGCCTCGAACACGCCCGCCTCCGCGGCGACATCGAGGAACTCAAACACCGCAAGCGCGAGCTCAAGGAGCGCTTGTTCCGCGTCGTCGCCGACCAGACGGGCAAGCTCTTCAAGCCCAACGTCCTCACCCTCGTCTGGGCCCGCCGCTTCGCCGGCTACAAGCGGCCCGACCTCATTGCCCGCGACATGAAACTCTTCCGCGAACTCATCCACGGCAACGACTACCCGATCCAAATCATCTGGGCCGGCAAGCCTTATCCGTTCGACTACTCGGCCATCGACACTTTCAACCACCTCATCCGCCTGACCAAGGATTACCCGAACGCCACCGTCCTCGTCGGCTACGAACTCGAGCTTTCCCGGTTCCTCAAAAACGGCTCCGACCTCTGGCTCAACAACCCGGTCGTCACCCGCGAAGCGTCCGGCACCTCCGGCATGACCGCCGCCATGAACGGCTCCGTCAATATTTCGACTTACGACGGCTGGGTTTGCGAATTCGCCAAGGACGGCCACAATTCGTTCATCATCCCGCCGGCCGATCCAGCGCTCAGCCACGAGGACCGCGATCACCACGACCTGCTAGGCTTCTACAAAGCGATGAAGGAAAAAATCCTCCCTCTCTACTACGACCGGCCCGATGAGTGGAGCCAACTCGTCCTCAACTCCATGAACGACGTCGTCCCCTTCTTCGACGCCGACCGGATGGTGGACGAGTATTATAAAAACATCTACGCCTGATCCTAAAACGTGGCTGCCGCGAAGTTTCGGATAATGTAATCCGGGAAGCGGATTAACGGGCTCGCTCCGCCGTGGCAAATCCACGCTCCGGGCGTATCGCGTCCAAGCGTGCCCCGCATCCCCATCGGCCGATCTGTTTGCGCGTCCTTGCTAGAAATTGGCTTCCACCCTGCCGCATTCTGTGGCGAGTTGGTGCAGCCCGTATTGGAAATCTGCCTCGATGTCCCAGAAGCCCAACCAGAATCCCGAGCAGGTGGCCCGCGACCGGATCGACGCACAGCTTCGCGCCGCCGGTTGGGCCGTTCAGGACAAGGACTCCAGCGACTTCAACGAGGGGGAAGGCCAAGCCGTCCGCGAATACACCACCGACTGCGGACCGGCCGACTACGTTCTTTTCGTCGATAAAAAACCCGTCGGCATCACGGAGGCCAAGAAGGAAACCCTCGGCCACAACATCACCACCGTCGAGGACCAGACCAGGGACTATGCGGACGCGAAGTTGAAATGGGTCCAGCACACCGGCCAGCCGCTGCCTTTCCTCTACGAAGCCACCGGCGTCATCACCCGCTTCACCGACCAGCGCGATCCCAAGCCCCGTTCCCGCGAGGTGTTCTCATTCCACCGCCCGGAAACGCTCCGCGAACTCCTCTCGCAGGAAAAATCCCTCCGCGCCCGCCTCCTGGACCTTCCCGCGCTCATCCCCATCGACCTCCGCGATTGCCAGATCGATGCCGTCACCGAGCTCGACGGCTCCGTCAAAAAGGCCAAACCCCGCTCGCTCGTCCAAATGGCCACCGGTGCCGGGAAAACTTTCACTTCCATCACCTTCATCTATCGGCTGCTCAAGCACGCCCGCATCAAGCGCGTCCTTTTCCTCGTCGATACCCGCAACCTTGGCGAGCAGGCCGAGCAAGAGTTCCTCGCCTATCAGCCCTCCGACGACAACCGCAAGTTCACCGAGCTCTACACCGTTCAGCGCCTCAACTCCTCCCACGTCCCGAAAGACGCAGAAGTCTGCATTTCCACCATCCAGCGGATGTATTCCATCCTCCAGGGAAACGAACTCGACGAATCCGCCGAGGACGAAAACCCCGGCGAGCGGAAATCCACCCGCAAGGAACCTTTTCCCGTCACCTATAACCCAAAAGTCCCCATCGAGCACTTCGACCTCATCATCATCGATGAATGCCACCGCTCGATCTACAACCTCTGGCGGCAGGTGCTCGATTATTTCGATGCCTTCCTCGTCGGCCTCACCGCCACGCCGGACGCCCGCACCTACGCGTTCTTCAACCAGAACGTCGTTTCCGAATACACCCACGAGGACGCCGTGGCCGATGGCGTGAACGTCCAAGGCGAGATCTACGTCATCGAAACCGAGGTCACCCAAAACGGCGGCACCGTCCTCAAGGGCCTCGTCGAGAAACGCGAAAAACTCACCCGCCGCCAAGTCTGGGAACAGCAGGACGAAAACGAAGCCTACTCGCACAAAACCCTCGACCGCGACATCGTCAACCACTCCCAAATTCGCAAGGTCATCCAGACCTTCCGCGACAAGCTTCCCGAGATCTTCCCCGACCGCACCGGCTCCGATGGCGAATACGAGGTTCCCAAAACCCTCGTCTTCGCCAAAACCGATTCCCACGCCGACGACATCATCCAGATCGTCCGCGAGGAGTTCGGCGAGTCCTCTGCCTTCTGCAAAAAGGTCACTTACAAGAACGAGGAAGATCCCAAGTCCGTCCTCCAGCAGTTCCGCAACGAATACCACCCGCGCATCGCCGTGACCGTGGACATGATCGCCACCGGCACTGATGTGAAACCGCTCGAATGCCTGCTCTTCATGCGCGATGTGAAATCCCGCGGCTACTTCGAGCAGATGAAAGGCCGCGGCACCCGCACGCTCGATCACGATGGCTTGCGCAAAGCCTCGCCCGCCGCGAAGACCGCCAAGACGCACTACGTCATCGTCGATGCCATCGGCGTCACCAAGTCGCTCAAGACCGCCAGCCGCCCGCCCATCACCAGGCCTTCCGTGCCCTTCAAGGATCTCGCGATGGAAGTCGTCATGGGTGCCACCGATGCTGACACCATTTCCTCCCTCGCCGGCCGACTCGCCCGCATCGAGCGCATGCTCACCGACGACCAGAAACAAGCCGTCGCGGAAAAACTCGGCGGCACCGCGATCAGCACGCTCATTAAAAACCTCTTCCACGCCATCGACGGCGAGGCCATCGAGCAGAAAGCTCTTGAACTTACCGGCCAACAGCCCGGCACCGAACCCGGCGACTTCGCCCGCGAAAAAGCCCAGCAGCAACTCGTCGCCGCCGCCGTCGCGCCGCTCACCGGAGCTGCGGTGAAACTCATCGTCGAGACCTGCACCGCCAATCTCCAGACCATCGACCTCGACACCCAGGACACCCTCGTCCGCGCCGAGTGGGATGCCGACGCCCGCGAGCGTTCACAGGCCTTCGTCGCCGATTTCGAAACCTTCTGCCGCGAGCATCAGGACCAGCTCGCCGCCCTCACGCTTTTCTATCAACAGCCGCAGCGCCGCCAGCAAGTCACCCTCGCCCAGATCAAGGACGTGCTCGCCGCCCTCAAACAAGACGCCCCGCGCCTCGCCCCGCTCCGCGTCTGGGAAGCCTACGCCCGGCTCGATGCCCTGCCGGAAAACGCCCAACCGCTCACCGAGTTGACCGCCCTTGTCGCCCTCATCCGCCGCGCTTGCGGCCTCGATGCAGCGCTCACGCCCTTCGACGCCACCGTCCGCCGCAACTACCGCGACTGGATTCTCAAAAAGAACGCCGGCCAGCCCTTCACCGAAGCCCAAACCGCCTTCCTCCAGCTCATCCGCGACCACGTCATGACCTCCTTCCGTTTCGAGCGCGACGACCTCGACTTCGCCCCCTTCGACGCCCAAGGCGGCCTCGGCAAAATGCACCAGCTCTTCGGAGACTCGATGGATGGCATCATCGACGAACTCAACGGAAACCTGGTAGCTTGACGGATTCGTGAAATCGCGCCATCGTGCTGCACGAGAACAATCGCCTCACCACCATGAACGTCACCTTGAAACTGCCCGACCATCTCGTCCGCGAGGCACGGCACCTGGCCGTCGACGAGCAAAGTTCCCTGTCCGCTCTCGTTGGCGAATTGCTGGATGCCCGGTTGAAAGCGAGGAACCAAGCGCCTCAGAAGGCACCGAACCTGGCGGAATCCCTGCTCCTGCCGGAAGAACCCGAATGGTTTGCCCAAGCCGGGTTTCCGCTTTTGAACCGCGACGTCGCGCCTCTTCGCGGTACCCCATTCCGCTTCGAACGTGAGCCGGAGGAGTGACCATGCCTTACCTGCTCGACACCGTCACCATTTCCGCTTTCCGCAGGAACGGCCGCACACCGCCCGAAGTTTTGCGTTGGTCCGCTTCGCTCGACGTGCCGTGCCATTACTTGAGTGTGATTTCACTCAATGAAATCCGCTTCGGCATCCGCACCGTGGAAGCCAAAGATCCGGACTTCGCCCAAGAACTCCACGACTGGTATCAGGCGATCGTGGAGGAGGACCGGTTCTACCGCATCCTGCCAGTGGATCGTGAAATCGCTGAAATCGCCGCACTTTACCGGGCCGATCACGAGACTCCGTATTACGATTCTCTCATCGCAGCCACCGCCAAGGTCCACGGCCTCGCGCTCGCCACCCGCAACACCGCCGATTTCCAAGCCACCGGCATCTCTCTCGTCAACCCATGGGAACACGGCAAGTGACCCCGAAATTCATTTGTCATGCATGAAGAGGATGATTTTGTGCAACAAGCCCTCTTGTCACACACCGGTGCAGCTCAAAACAACTTGTGGTGCACGAAAGGCCCCAACATGCACGACAATCGACATCACTCAACAACCCCGCCTCCATGACCCACCCCGCCGGAAAAAAAGCCCCAACGGGGCGACAGACGACAGCCCAGGGCAAGGAGCCAAGCGACGCCGCCCTGGGTCCACCGCCCCCACAAAATCCAAGCCCTGAAGGGGCGAAACAAATGCCCGCATTCAGATCAACCGCGTCTCCAACTGCGATGATCCAAAACCCTCTTCATCCGTGAAATCCGTGGTCAGAAGAATTCTTAACCACGGATTGCACGGAGTACACAGAGTGGGCGCTTCCGCGCTCAGCATATTCTTCACGTGCTCAACTGCAAAACTCAAAACTCAATCTCTTCATTCCGTGTATTCCGGCACTCTGTGGTTAATAAATCTTCTGTATGGATCTAAACGAACTCACCGAAAAGATCATCGGAGCGGCCCACAAAGTGCTCTTCGCCCTCAAGCCCGGCCTCGATGAAAAGCTCTACGAACGCGCCCTCGTCATCGAACTCACCAAACAAGGTTTACGTTGTGATGTGCAGCGGGAATTCATGGTCCGTTATGACGGTCAGCACATCGGCTCCCTGATCCCGGATCTGATCGTTGAGGACATGGTGATTGTCGATCCAAAGGTCGTCACCGCCTTCAACGAGAACCACCTCGCCCAGATGCTCGGCTACCTCAACATCACCGGCCTCAAGACCGCCCTGCTCCTCAACTTCAAATACGCCAGCCTCCAGATCAAACGCGTCTCCAACTAACATGACTCAACCTCCTCTTCATTCTGTGTATTCCGTGCTCTCTGTGGTCAGAAGATTCTTTAACCACAGATTGCACAGATTGCACGGAGTTGGCACTGCCGCACGGATTCAGGAACCCAAACCTCTTCTTCATTCCGTGTATTCCGTGCTCTCTGTGGTTCAGATTTTTAACCACAGAATGCACAGAATGCACGGAGTTGGCGCTGCCGCGCTGATTCAGGAACTCAATGAAGGGCTGATGGCATGAATTACCGAGCCAACTCCAAAGCCCCAAAGGGGCGAAACATACCAGCCCAGGGCAAGGAGCCACGCACCGTCGCCCTGGGTCCACCGCCCCCACAAATCCCAAGCCCTGAAGGGGCGGCACAAATGCCAGCATCCAGATCAAACGCGTCTCCAACTGAAATGAAAACTCCTCTTCACTCCGTGTATTCCGTGCTCTCTGTGGTTCAGATTTTTAACCACAGAATGCACAGAATGCACGGAGTTGGCGCTGCCGCGCGGATTCAGGAACTCAAACCTCTTCTTCATTCCGTGTATTCCGTGCACTCTGTGGTTCAGATTTTTAACCACGGATTGCACAGAATACACAGATGGTGCGCTGCCGCGAGGATTCTAAACCCAAAAACTCTTCTTCACTCCGTGTATTCCGTGCACTCTGTGGTTCAGATTTTTAACCACAGAATGCACAGAATGCACGGAGTTGGCGCTGTCGCGCGGATTCAGGAACTCAAAACTCCTCTTCACTCCGTGTATTCCGTGCTCTCTGTGGTTCAGATTTTTAACCACAGAATGCACAGAATGCACGGAGTTGGCGCTGCCGCACGGATTCAGGAACTTGATGGGGAGGTGGCGGCGTGATGGATCTTCCGAGCAGTTGGGATTCTGTGGAACTCTCGAAAATCGCCGAGACTTCGAGCGGGGGGACGCCCAGCAGAAAAGAACCCGCGAACTACGATGGAACCATTCCTTGGATAAAATCCGGGAACCTAAAAGACGGACACATCAGTGAAGCCGATGAATTCATTTCCCCCCTCGCCCTGAAGAATTCCGCAGCAAAGTTGTTCCCAGCGGGAACCTTGCTCATTGCTCTTTACGGAGCAACAATCGGCAAACTCGGTATTCTTTCGATCACGGCAGCCACCAATCAGGCAGTTTGTGGCATCTTTCTTTCTGATCATGTCAGCACGCCATTTCTATTCTCATTTCTAGTCTTCCATCGTCGAAAGTTGATCGAACTTGGGCAAGGCGGAGCTCAGCCCAACATCAGCCAACAGATCGTTAGAAGCATTCAGATCCCCCTCCCGCCCCTCGCCGAGCAGAAGCGGATTGTTTCGAAGATCGAAGAGCTCTTCTCCGAACTCGACGCCGGGGAGGAGAGCCTGCGGCGGGCGCGGCGGCAACTCGGCGTCTATCGCCAGTCCCTCCTCAAACAAGCCTTCGAGGGCAAGCTCACCGCCCCATGGCGCAAACAAAATCCCGAGAGATGTTCGACCGAATGGCACAAGACGAACGTTGGCAAAATCGGGCGCATTGAAACAGGCACGACTCCCCCGACCGCGAATCCAAGAAACTACGGCGACGAACTTCCTTTCTTCAAACCAACGGACTTGGAACAGGGGCAGTTTGTGAAAACAGCGCGGGAACATCTTTCTGAATCAGGCAAGCGATGCGCCCGGGTTCTTCCGCCTGGCTCCGTCCTCGTCACATGCATCGGCGCTACCATCGGCAAAACTGGATTAGCGCAAGTGACGTGCGCAACGAATCAGCAGATCAACTCGATTTCCCCGGATGAAGACACCTTGCCCGTGTTCGCCTACTATCAGGTGATTTCACCCGCGTTTCAGGAACAGATCAAAACGAACGCCTCCTCAACGACACTTCCCATCCTAAACAAATCCAAGTTTTCGGCTTTGTCCTTCGCGCGATGCTCCCTCCCCGAGCAACGCGAGATCGTCCGCCTGCTTGATGAGCAGTTCACGGTGATCGAGCAGAACGAGCGTGAGATCGACGCCGCCTTGAAGCGCAGCGCCGCCCTGCGCCAGTCGATCCTGAAAAAGGCTTTCACCGGCCAGCTCGTCGCCCAAGACCCCAGCGACGAACCCGCCTGCGCCCTGCTGGAACGGATCCGAGCAGAGAGAGCGGCA
>JANMJJ010000160.1:0-5718 GCA_031371325.1 Akkermansiaceae bacterium
CCCCCTTCGACCCGACAAAAACACCGCGACCGGTCTCATAAAAGAGCGAGACTAGACGCGGCACCCCTGACTTGCTGTGGGGAAGAGCGGCGGGACAGTAACAAAGCCGGTCACTCTGTCAAAAAAAATCTCAATGAAAAGGAAATTGATCGGATTCCCCTGAAAATGTATGGCTTACGGCGGCGAAACATCAGTCTCAGGCACCATCATCGAGAGTCGGCGGATGGCTTGGCAGACGCTCAACCAGGGAAAAATTGAATCCGATCTCCATTCGCTACGGGTCGGATCGTTTGCCCCACACTGATCCCCCCCAGCAGCGCCTCCGCGATCAACGCACCTTTTCCTAGGCCAGTTGAAGGATTATTTCCGTGCTGACCTTGTCGATCAGGCTGAACCACTTGTTTCCTTTCAACCCTCATCAGGCCTTGAGCGACTTGGCAAGGAAGGCTAGAGCCATCAGGGCGCTCAGGAGTTTTTCGAGCGGGACGATTTTCCGCAGGAGCGGTTGGCAGCGGTTGCTTCAAATTCTTGCCAAGTTTGCGAAGTTCCCCTTCACTTCGGGCCGCTTCATCCATGGCCCTCATTGTTCAAAAATACGGCGGCACTTCCGTCGGCTCGCTCGACCGGATCCGCAACGTCGCCGCGCGGCTGAAACGCACCCGCGACCAAGGAAACCAGGTGGTCGCCGTGGTCTCCGCTATGTCCGGGATGACCGACAACCTGATCAAAATGGCCAAGGAACTCGCGGAAAATCCCAGCGAACGCGAACTCGACGTGCTGCTTGCCACCGGCGAACAGCAATCCATCGCCCTCCTCACCATCGCCCTCCACGAATTGGGAATGGACGCGGCCTCGATCACCGGCGGCCAGGCCGGCATCCACACCACCGGCTCCCACACCCGCGGCCGCATCCTCAACTTAGACCCGTCGCTGATGCGGAGTTTCCTCGACGAGGGCAAATCGCTGGTCGTCGCCGGCTTCCAAGGGGTGACGCCGGACGGCATGATCCACACCCTCGGCCGTGGCGGCTCGGACCTTACCGCCATCGCGGTGGCCGCCGCGCTCAAGGCCGATGTCTGCCAGATCCTCACCGACGTGGACGGCGTTTACACCTGCGATCCCCGGATCGTGAAAAACGCCCGCAAGCTGCCGGAGATTTCCTATGACGAGATGTTGGAAATGGCCTCGTCCGGCTCCAAGGTCATGCAGTCCCGCTCGGTCGAGTTCGCCAAGAAATTCGGCGTCATTTTCGAAGTCCGCTCCTCGCTCAACGACAACCCAGGAACCATCGTGTTAGAAGAACATCCCAACATGGAAAACGTCGTCATCCGCGGCGTCTCGATCGAGCGCTCGCAAGCGCGTGTCACCATCACCGGCATCCCCGACCATCCCGGCATGTCCGGCCTGATTCTCGGTGCGCTCGCCGAGGCGGAGATCAACCTCGACATGATCATTTCCAATATCGCCCACGACGGCCAGGCCCGCCACTCGTTCACGATGCACTCCAGCGACCTCGGCAAAGCCCAAGCCGCGCTCAAGCCGGTACTCGCCGCACTCGCCCCGAACTCGAAGATCGAGACCGAAGCCGGCATCGCGAAACTTTCCGCCGTGGGCATCGGCATGCGTTCCCACTCGGGCGTCGCGGCCACCATGTTCAAGGCCCTCGGCGACGCGGGCATCAACATCGGGATGATTTCCACTTCGGAAATCAAGATCGCGGTGACGGTGGACGAGCCCCGGATCGAAGACGCCGCGCGGGCGGTGCATGATGCGTTCAATTTGGACAAGGTGCCCGCGTAGTGGCGATCACCGGTCGCCACGCATTCATTCATTCCACTCTAGCTCGCGGCGACCGATCTTCAATATTTCACGCCGCAGCCGGATGGCTGATTCTTCGCGTTGACGACTTGCTTGCCGTGCAACTCGCCGAGTGCAACGACTTCGCCTTTGAGATCCTTGGCGCTGAAAAGTGGCGCGGCTTTGCCGATTGGCTTTTTATGCGGAGGATGACGAAATCGTGCCTCACATTCTAAATCGGGCGGGTGAGAGCGCAGAATGGAATCAGCGGAACTGGTTTTGCTCCGCTTGATAAATGTAGCCAGCTTCGACCATTGTTTGGACGAGCGCTTCGGGATCGAGGTGATGGGTTTTCAGCAGATCGTCCAGGGAATCGCAGTGATTCCTCAGCTCGGTGTTGAGCAAGCCGACGAGGAGATGGGGGTTCATCTTGAGGTAATTGGAAAGGTCCATGGCGGGAAGCAGGTGACAACTCATCACCCCGCATTTTCAACGGAATGAATTGGCTCCGGCCAACTCGACCATCCGCCGGGGGGGCGCGGCTTCATTCCATTTCATTTGGCCGAAGCTGTGCCCGACCAACTGGTTCATTTGCCCGGTGGGATTGTCTTTCCCGCCCATCATGGCGAGCATTCCGGCATTCATGTTGGAATCCTTCGTGCCGTCCTGAGCCGGACTCATGCCCACCACCGCAGTTGCCTGCTCGATTTGGAGGGCACGGACGGCGATCTTGTCTAGGGTCGCCTGATATTTCGTCACCATGGACCCCACGTCGCCGCCCGAACGGATGTTCCAGACGGCTTCGTTCAAGGCCACAACCCGTCGGGGAGACTGGACGAACCAACAGAATCCGATGCCGGTTAGAATCGTGAACACGCCCAGAGTCATCAACGCCTCGCGGCGGCGCTTGCGGGTCTGCCGTTGGTGTTGGATCTCGAGCACCGCGCCCGGTTCCGCAGAGGCGGCATCGAATTGTCCGGCATCAGCGACGGGGCTGGCGGGAACCTCCATGACGGGTTCGGGCTCGGGGGCTGGCTGGCGCACCGTCACCGGCTTCCCGCCAAGCGATGAGGGAAAGACGCGGGTCAAGGGCTGGTTGAATTCCGAGGTGTCCTTGAGGGCGGCCTCGAAAATCTTCTGGAGTTTTTCTGCGTGGGTCATGTAAAAACAAATACCTGATTATTAATGAATGTTAATAACGCTATGGCGTAGGACGCGGTTTCTTCACGTCAACCGCTCAATAATCCGGTCGCCGCCAAGTCGTTCGCGGCAACGACCGATGGACTCGAAACGACCCGAACGCGATCAGACGGAGGCCTCGCGTTGGAGGAGAATTCGCTTGCGATCGACGCCCCACCGGTAGCCGGAGAGATGGCCGTCGTGGCGGACGACACGATGGCAGGGGATGGCGACGGCGATACTGTTAGCGGCGCAGGCCCCGGCGACGGCGCGCACGGCTTTCGGACTGCCGATTTTTCCGGCGATTTGCGAGTAGCTCGCGGTCGAGCCGGCGGGGATTTCCCGCAATGCCTGCCAGACGCGTTGCTGGAACACCGTCCCTCTAACATCAAGCGGCAGGTCGAGGCCGAGCTGCGGCGTTTCCACGAAACCGACGACCTTGGCGACGAGTTCCTCGTAACATCCTTCGCCACCGATGAATTCGGCTTTCTGGAAACGGTGCCGCAGGTCCGCTAACAGGAATTCTGGATCATCGCCGAGGGTGATGCCGCAGATGCCCTTCTCCGACGAGGCGACCAGGATGGTGCCGAGGGACCATTCCCCGATCGCGAAGCGGATGACCTCGCCCTTGCCGCCGCCGTGGAGGCGGCCGATGGCTTCGGTGACGGTGGCGGCGTGTTGTGAGTTTTCCGGAGGAATGTTCATGAGGCGCAGCGTAGCGGAACATTTCCAACCTGAAACTCCGGTTCTTGCGATTTTCTCAAAATAGGGGTGCGGTGCGTTCGCAGGTCCGGCGCGGCGTCCTTACAGGCCCGGTAAAATCATCACGATGTTTACACGGCACACGCAACCGTTGCCGGGCAGTGATTTCTCGTTTATATCGGGGGGAGAAATGAATTCGCCTGCCCTGCGCTACTGTCCGGACTTGCTCCACTATTCCCGCCGATCGACCCGCGAGGTGATGGTGGGGAACGTCGGCGTGGGTGGCCATCACCCGATCCGCGTGCAGTCAATGATCACCTCGGACACCCGCGACACTCCGGCCTGCGTGGCTGAAGTAATCGGCTTGGCAGAGGCGGGCTGCGAGATCGTGCGGATCACCGCGCAGACGAGGATTTACGCGGCGAACTTGGAAAACATCGCCCGCGAAGTGCGGGCCGCAGGCTGCCAGGTGCCGCTCGTGGCAGACATCCATTTCAAGCCCGACGCCGCGCTCGAAGCGGCCAAGTGGGTGGAAAAAGTCCGGGTCAATCCGGGCAATTTCGTGGACAAGAAAAAGTTCGAGATCCGCGAATACAGCGACGCGCAATACGCGGAGGAACTCGAGCGCATCCGCGAGGAGTTCACGCCACTGGTGCTGCTCTGCAAGGATCTCGGCCGGGCAATGCGGATCGGCACCAACCACGGCTCGCTCTCGGACCGAATCATGAACCGCTACGGCGACACGCCGCTCGGGATGTGCGAGAGCGCGTTGGAATTCGCCCGGCTCGCGCGGGAGAACGACTATCACAATTTCGTGTTCTCGATGAAGGCGTCCAACCCGAAAGTGATGATCGAGGCCTATCGCCTGCTCGTCGCCCGGCTCGATGCGGAAGGCCCGGATTGGAACTATCCGATCCACCTCGGCGTGACCGAAGCCGGCGACGGTGAGGACGGCCGGATCAAGAGCGCCATCGGCATCGGTTCGTTGCTAGCGGATGGCATCGGCGATACGATCCGGGTCTCGCTCACGGAAGACGCGATCCATGAGATCCCGGTGGCGCAGGCGCTGGCCGCCCCCTTCAACGCCAAAAGTGGCTGGGACTTCCAGTCCCAGCCCGCACTCAACACCCTCGCCCAAACGATCCGTCCCAATTGGTCGAAACTCGAAAAACGCACCTCCACCTACCTTCCTCACTGGCGGATTCCCGGCGCGACCTATGCCGTGACCTTCCGCATCAAGGATTCGCTTCCCGTCTCCGTCCTTCGGGAATACGAACGGAAAAAGTCCGACCTGCTGGAACGCGTTGCACGTGAGAAACAATCCGCTGGTTCCCGTGAAGCATTGCTCCCGCTTTACGCGGAAATCCAATCGCTAACGGAGACTGTGATCGAACCCGCGCTGCATGCTGCGGAGGGACCGCAGCCGTTGGGTGATCCGCAGATCGCCGGCATGGTGGAAAGCGCGCTGAAGCATTTCGATGGCGACCGTTACGATCTGCTCGCGTGGTCGATCATGCCGAACCATGTCCATGTCCTGCTCACACCGCGCGAGGGGCATGAACTGGAGAAAATTATCCAGTCGTGGAAAACGCATTCGGCCACCCAGGCGAACCGGATGCTCGGGAAATCCGGGACGTTCTGGCAGGAAGAATACTATGACCACCTCGTCAGGGATGGGGAGGATCTGAAGCATCAGGTGAATTATATCCTCGCGAATCCGGGGCAGGGGCGGGCGTCTGCGGAGTGGACGGGGAGTTGCTTCGGGCTGGGACTGGAAGTCCCAGCCACCATGGACTTAGCGCCCTCTTACGATCCATTTTCCTACGAGAAGCGTGCGAGCTCCGTTCTAACCATCATGAGCCACGAACTCGGTGGCGAAAAGACCGTGCGGGTCTTCACCACCCAGGAACGCTGGAACGCTATTGCCCACAAGATCGCGGGCATGGGTGATTTCAAGCCGGAGATCATTTTCGAAAAATCCGGCGTCGTGGAAATCGACCCCCGTGACGAGGCGGCGATTTCCACCATCAACAGCACGAC
>JANMJJ010000188.1:0-4230 GCA_031371325.1 Akkermansiaceae bacterium
ATCGAAAGTCCTTCATTCGCTGCTACGCGAGCGAACCAGCGTGAGCAACGGCTGGATCGCAGCCAGATTGGCGATGGGGCATCCGGGTTCGGTCAGCCGGATTCTAGGGGCTGGTAAAAGCGAAGGTGAAATCGAATCCATTAGAAAGGCACTGGTGGAGGATCTTGATGGTGGCGGAAAGGAAGGTAGTCGGTGAATCCGAGAGGCCTGACCCCATTCATGACCCCATTCATGCAAGAAATGATTGCGTGCAAAGAGCTTGCCCGCTGCGGCCTTAGCTGCGGTGTGGCTGATGACTGAGGGTGTCCGTATCCAAGTGTCCAAAAACAACGTGAAATGGAATCCATGTGGCGTGAAATAGCAGTTGCTCCGAGTCTTCCGGCCCTGTAATCCCAAGAACCTCTTCATTTGCCGCCAATGTTCCAATACCGCAAAACCTCACCCTCCTCCACGCTCTCCACGCCGCACCTCGGCTTGTTCACGCGCGATCGCCCGAACAACCGCCAGCCATCGATTCTTCTCGCTCTCTTGGTTACGCTCTTGCCGCTGACTGGAAATCTCGCCGCCGAAGAAGAAGTGGCCGCGCCGCGTTGGCTCTTGGGCAAGGGACTCACCACCGAATGGCTGGTGAATAAAGACACCCGCCTGCCGCACCAGGATTTCATCGAGCAAGGCGGACTGCGCGTCGGCCAAATCGTCCACTACCAGATCGATGGGGACCGCAACTTGTCGCTGAAACGCAGCGTGATTTGGCCCGGCCTGCGCAAAGGGAAAAATGGCATGTTCGACGGCGTCATCAATGATTACGAAGCTAAGGAAATCCAACCCACCATCACCCTCGATGGTGCCCCGCTCGGCTCCATCGCCGTGGAGCGCGTCTTGCTCGACGGCACTCTCACGATCCAAGGCCTCGTCGGCAGCGAACTCGCGGTGACCCGCTGCGCCTTCCCCAGCACTACCTTGGCCACCGCCATCGACCGCTGGACCGTGCGCAACATTGGTCAGAAATCGCACACCGTGGCAGTCGCCCCATTGTCGGACACTCGCAAAATTGATGGCCCCTACGGCCAGAACATCACGGAAGTCACTTGCACCGCGCCCGCCTCCACCACACTCGCCCCGGGCAAGGAAATGGTCTTCGCGGTGTTGTTCAGTGGGCGGCTTAAAAGCGAAGCCAAATCAAAAACCGAAATTGACGTCGCCCGCGAAGAAGGTGCTCGCCGCGCCTACGTCACCTCGCTGCAAGGCAATCTCCGCTTGGAAACACCCGAACCCGAACTCGACCGGGCATTTGCATTTTGCAAATTACGCGTCGCCGAGGCGATCAATGACACCCGCGGCGGCATGATGCTCGCCCCCGGCGGGCGGGCCTATTACGCCGCTGCTTGGTGCAACGACAACGCGGAATACTCCGGCCCATTTTTCCCGTTTCTCGGCGATCCTAACGGCAATAAAGCAGCGCTGGATACCTACCGCATGTTTCAAAAGCACATGAAACCCGATTTCAAAGCCATCCCCTCCTCGCTTTATTCTGAAGGAATCGGACTCGGAAATGCCGACGGCGACCGCGGCGATGCGGCGATGTATGCTTACGGCTGCGCCCGCTATTGCCTAGCGCGCGGCGATAAGGCGATCGCCAAAGAACTCTGGCCCGCCATCGCCTGGTGCCTCGAATATTCCCGCCGCCAAACGACCCCGGACGGCGTGATCGCCTCCAACACCGACGAACTCGAAGGCCGCCTGCCCACCGGCAAGGCGAATTTATCCACCTCCTCACTCTACTACGGCGGACTGCGCGCCGCCGCTGATCTCGGCCGCTCGTTGGGCATGGAAAAGGAAGCCAGCACCTATGACCAGCAGGCGGAAACCATGGGCAAGACCATCAACCAATATTTCGGCGCGAAGGTGGAAGGTTTCGAAACTTACCGCTACTACGATGGCAACGATGTGCTGCGCTCGTGGATCTGCCTGCCACTGTGCATGGGACTGATGGAACGCCGCGAAGGCACCATCGCCGCGCTATTTTCGCCACGACTTTGGACCCCCGACGGACTGGCCTCGCAAGCCGGCGATTCGGCATTTTGGGATCGCTCCACCCTCTACGGCCTGCGCGGCGTCTTGCAAGCGGGCGAAACCGCCACCGGTTTGCGCTATCTTACCCGCTACACCCACCGCCGCCTTCTGGGCGACCACGTCCCCTACCCGGTCGAGGCTTGGCCCGAGGGCGACCAACGCCATCTTTCCTCCGAGAGCGCGCTGTATTGCCGGATTTTCACCGAGGGGCTTTTCGGCCTGCGGCCCACTGGTCTCGCCAGTTTCCACTGCACGCCGCGCCTGCCCGATGGCTGGCCGAAGATGGCGCTACGCTCGGTGCGGGCGTTTGGCCGGACCTTCGACGTGGTGGTGGATCGCAAAGGCAACGGCCAACACCTGACCGTGACAGCAGGCGGAAAAACGGTCGCCGAGCAAGATCTCGCAACCGGCGAATCCGCCGAGATCAAACTGCCCTGATTTCTCCCGCGAGCGGACGATTGAAGTGGATGTGAGTCGGTGGAAAATCACCTTCGCTCAGCATCATCGCCTCAATCCTAAACGGGGCACCGGCTCCATCAGATCGATTCCGTTTCTAGCGATTTAGCTTCCGCTGTGTTCCGCCATTTGGCGTCATTACCTACCGCACCTTCGGCTGCGAGGACAGCCAGCCGACTTTCCGCTATGCACTGCTCGATGGCGTGAAGGACGGTTTCCTTATTAACCCCGTCGTCGTCGATGCCCGCACCGAGGTCACCACCCAGCTCCTTTCCGAAGAGGGCTTCATCGACACCATCGTCGAGGAAACCATCGGCCACGAGGGCATGAGAATCGACCGCATGTTCTATCAGCGCTCCGAGGAAACGCTGCGGGAGAATGACTTTATCACACGCTAACGAAGCGGGTAGGACCAAGGTCGTGGTTGACACTGAAGAGCCGTTTCGATAGTCGAACAGGGTGTCCCAGTTCATTTCCGAAACGGGAGCGAGTCAGCCCCGAGCTGATCGTTCCGAGCTTATCCCAAACCCGGTCGCCCCGGAAAATCCGGTCCCATGGCTCGGCCGCATCGCGGTTCTTCGTGTCGCCGCACCACTGCTGGCGGTGCTGGCTGCCAGTTCCTGCAAAAAGCCGGAAGTCGTCGCGCCGCCGCCGCCGATCGTCGAGGTGATGGACATCACCACCTCGGAAGTCGCGCTATCCGCGAACCTCATCGGCCAGCTCGACTCGCCGCAAAACGTCGAGGTCCGCGCGCGAGTCGAGGCATTCGTGGACAAGATGCCCTTCACCGAAGGCGTCGAGGTGAAGCAGGGCGACGTGCTGTTCGAACTTGATAGAAAGCCGTTGCTCGAAAAACTGGCAGCGGCTACCGGTGCTCTCGGCGAGGCAAACGCTGCCCTCAATAAATACCAGGCGGACGTCAACCGCCTCGCGCCGCTGGTGGGTCGCAAAGCCATCCCTCAACAGGACCTGGACAATGCCCACGCCGCAGTGGATGTCGGCAAAGCCTCCGTGATCACGGCTCAGGCGCGGGTGGATTCCGCGCAGTTGGACCTCGGTTATTGCACGGTGAAAGCTCCCATCACCGGCCTGATCGGCGCCACGCAGGTCTCCATCGGCGAGTTGGTGGGCAAGGGCGAGCCCACGCTGTTAGCCACCATGTCCACGCTCGATCCCATTTGGTTCTACTGCAATGTCAGCGAGGTCGAATACCTGAAAGCGGAGTCAAAAAGCCGCGAAGGAGGGCGCGAAATCGCCAGCCTGCCGCTGACGTTGATCCTCGCCGGTGGCGCGGAGCATCCGGACCAGGGCCGCTTCGTTTTCATCGATCGCGCGGTCGATGTGAAGACCGGCACCCTGCGCATCCGCGCCGCGTTTCCTAACAAGCAGAAACTGTTGCGCCCCGGCATGTTCGCGCGGGTCCGGGTGGATCTGGGCACCCGCAAGGGCTGCCTCGAAGTGCCGGAGCGCGCGATCGTCGAGCTTCAGGGAAAATCCTTCCTCTGGGTCGTCTCCGGGGATGGCAAAGCCAACCAGCGCCCGGTCAAAGTGGGCGAACAGAACGGCTCGAATTTCGTGATCCTGGAAGGAATCAAGCCCGGCGAACGCGTGATCGTGGAAGGCTTGCAGAAAGCCCGTGAAGGTGCTCCGGTGAACGCCATGAACGCCGCGCAGATCTCCGCCATGAAGCCCGCCCCCGCC
>JANMJJ010000187.1:0-1799 GCA_031371325.1 Akkermansiaceae bacterium
GACATCAGCGGGCCGTGCAAAACCGGCGCATCGCCGACGGTCACGAGGTCAGGATACGCCACGACATCAACCTTGAGTTTTCCCGCCTCACCCAAGGCGGCAAATGTTTTCACCTGACCGGCCGAGGATTTGCCGTCTTGCACGGTGGTGAAACCATTGGCCATGTAAATGTCCTGGCTCGCGTTGTGTTGATCGGCGATTTCCTCCGGCGTGAATGGGGGAACTAACTTGAAGAGGACGGCCAGCCACGCATTTTCCTCAAACACGCCATCCGGGGTTTTGCCATCGGCTTCACGGCGGATGATGCCACCGGAGGGAGCCACGCTTTCTGCGGTGACCCCCGCCATCGCCAGCGCCTTGCTGTTGAGCGCGCCGAAATGGCCGGACTGATGGACGACCACGATTGGCAGTTCTGTCGAGACCGCGTCCAGATCCTGCCGGGTCGGGTGGCGATGCTCGGCGAGCTGCGAATCGTCATAGTTCATGCCGAAGACAACGCCGTGCGCCTTCACCAACGGCGAAGTCGCCATGTAATCGCGCATGACCTGCTGTAGCTCCGCGATGTTTTTCACCGGCCCATCGGGGGGAGACAACAGGTTGGCCGCGACGGTCTGAATCCCGACTCCGCCAAAATGGCTGTGGCCATCCACGAAGCCGGGAACGAGCGTTTTGCCGCCGAGGTCGATGAGCTTCGTCGTGTCACCCTTCGTTTTCAAAACATCGGCCTTCGCACCGACGGCGAGAATTTTCCCATCCTTCAGCGCGAGCGCCTCGGCGGAGGGCGCGGCGTCGTTGATGGTGATGATGTTGCCGCCGGTGTAAATCGTGTCGGCGACTCCGGCAGCGGCGGGCTTAGCCTCGGTTGTTGTCGCCGGCTTTTTATCACAGCCAGTGATGAGCAGCAGCCCGCACAGGGCGCTGAGGGTGTGGGGAAGCATGGTGTTTGGTTTCATGGTGATGATGTTTTTCCTAACTTGTCTGTGGTTTTAAAAACTGACGACGGCACGAAGTCCGCCAACGATGGCGGTGTCCCGATTGTCAACCGGTGGGCGAATGACCTGGGCGTCTGCCGTGACCCGCAGCCAGGGTGTGAGCGCTAGGTTATAGAAGACTTCCAACCCGCATTCGTCACGGGCGGGGATGCCAGCCAGCCGCAGGCCGTCCTTCAATCCATTGCTGAAACCCACGTAGAAAATGCCGGTACCAAATTTATCGTTCTCGCGCCCGGGGATTAGGCTGGTGCCGCTGATGCCTCCAATCGCAGACCGGCCGATCGGATTGGCATCCTCATCGGACATCCCGACCTGACCAAAAAGTCCCCAGGCTTTCCGGGCATCCTGCGCATCGCGCCAGAGCGTCTGCTCGAAGGCATAGGCGGCATACCAATAACCTTTTTCCACGTCTGGCGGCGGCGTGGTGGGCAGCAGCAAATATGGATCGCCTAAACTGGTGACCTCCCGCGTGCTGTATGCTGCGGAGAAGGTGTGCTTGCCGGATTTCCCGAAAAAATTACTCGCCAGCTCCACCGAGCTATTGAACGTCACGCCCTGCGCGAACGGATCCTCCAGGCCGCTGTGCATCGTGGCGCTCACGGGATCGTAGATCATCAGCGTGAACTTCGCCGGCTTCGTCTTCACCGAGATGATGCCGCCGAAAATCATCGGCGGCGTGATCCCGCTGATCGGCCCGGTGAACTCGACGTGCTGGAACGTGTCCACACCACGCCCGCCGCTGAACTCGTGTCCTGCGGCGTAAAGATCGACCGTGTTGATCTTCCCAAACATGACCGTGACCGAATC
>JANMJJ010000222.1:0-8499 GCA_031371325.1 Akkermansiaceae bacterium
ATCGAAAGACCGGAGCGAGGAGGATGAAGGGAAAAGCCGCACCCGCGAGCGGTATTCTATGGAGCTTGCGGGAATTGAGAAAAGGCGTGGCTTGACCCCGTCGGGATAGGTCTGCGGCGATTCGATGCTGACATTTCCGGACGGGGACGGGGTCGGTCCTCGCATGGTAACATTCTCTAAAAAATCACGACAAAATGTTACCATGCGAGGACTGACCCGAAACATTCTCTAAAAAATCACGACAAAATGTTACCATGCGAGGACTGACCCGAAACAATGCGAGGACTGACCCGAAACACAATGGAACATACGGCCAGATTTCTGGCCGCAGAGATTCTCGACAAGACGATTGTCCTTACTGGTGCCATGATTCCATATACTTTTGGTAGCTCTGATGGCCTTTTCAATCTCGGCAGTGCGCTATCTTTTGCACAGGTTCTTTCCCCTGGCGTGTTCATTGCCATGAATGGTGATATTTTCAAATCACATGACGTATACAAAGACAAAGAACTGGGAATTTTCCGGCAAAAATTGTCGTCAGGGGGTAACTTTAATTGTCGTCGCAGATGAATGCGCTTGAGAAGTGATGGAGGACTGATGCACTCCACGGATGACGGCGATGATGGAACGATTTCGAGTGGTAGAATCCGGGGGGGGCGGGTTCACAGGTTCAAATTGGGAGGTGAATGTCTGTAATTTGGGACTGGTAGCTTTTGCCATTGGAAGTCCATTCGAATTTCCGAGAGGAGATCTTAGACGCGGTGGTTGCACGCTACGAATCAGAGAACGACAACGAGCAACGGCGGCTACCGGATTGGAAGATATTATGCGGGATGCCCAAAGGTTGACTCGCTTGTCTGAAGTCATCGCACAAGATCCTCCAATTTTCGTCGGCAGCCCGCCAGTTCCGCCCTTGCACGACTGCCCGCCGCCCGCTAAACGTCCGCCCGCATGGCCACGATCAATTCCAATTTCCTCAAGCTCAAAGCCGGATACCTGTTTCCTGAAATCGCCCGTCGCGTCAGGGTTTATACCGAAGAAAACCCCGACAAAGCCGCCCGCATCATCCGGTGCGGCATCGGCGACGTGACCGAGCCGTTGCCCGCCGCAGTGGTCAAGGCGATGCATGAAGGCGTCGATGAAATGGCCGACCGCGCCACCTTCAAGGGCTACGGGCCGGAGCAGGGTTACGAGTTCCTCCGCCAGGCGATCGTGGACAACCAGTTCGCCGATCTCGGCATTTCCGCTGACGAGGTTTTCATCTCGGACGGCTCGAAGTGCGACACCGGCAACATCCTCGACATCTTCGGAAAAGGAAATGTCATCGCCATCACCGATCCCGTCTATCCGGTCTATGTCGATACCAACGTGATGGCCGGCAACACCGGCGACGCCGATGAAAAAGGTGCCTACGCCGGCCTGCTCTATCTGCCGTGCAACGCGGCTAACAAGTTCGTCGCGGATGTCCCTAACGAAAAGGCCGACCTCATCTACCTCTGCTTCCCGAACAACCCGACCGGAGCCGTCGCCACCCGTGCGCAGCTCGAAGCCTGGGTGAAATACGCGAAGGCAAACGACGCCATCATCCTGTTCGACGCCGCTTACGAAGCCTTCATCCAGGACCCGGAAATCCCGCGCTCGATCTTCGAAATCGAAGGCGCACGGGATTGCGCCATCGAGTTCCGTAGTTTCTCGAAAAACGGCGGCTTCACCGGCGTCCGCTGCGCCTACATCGTCATCCCGAAGTCCGTTGGCGGCAAGTCGGACACCGGCGAGCGCATCCCGCTTCATCAGCTTTGGTCGCGCCGCCACAGCACCAAGTTCAATGGTGCCAGCTACCCCGTCCAAAAGGCCGCCGCCGCCGTTTTTTCCCCTGAAGGAAAACAACAAGTCAGCGCCCTCATCGAACACTACATGGGCAATGCCAAGCTCCTCCGCGAAGCCGCCGCCGCCGCCGGGCTCCCGGTCTTCGGCGGTGAAAATGCGCCTTACGTCTGGGTCGGCTGCCCGGCCGGCCTGACATCCTGGGACATGTTCGATAAAATGTTAGGTGAGGCCCAGGTCGTCATCACCCCCGGCTCGGGCTTCGGCTCTGCGGGCGAGGGTTATTTCCGCATCTCCGCCTTCAACTCGCGGGCAAATGTGGAAGAGGTGTGCCGACGGCTGAAGGCACTGGTGGCATGATGCGTGATCTCGCAACTGCCTGCTTTCCTGCAAACTCACGTTGCTGGGGAACGCGTCGCTACCCGGGCGATCCACTGCCTGTATTTCTCACCGCTTGCCCACATACTTCCACTGGCGGAATCGGCATTCCTGCCTACCCTGCGGCGTGCCCAAAGTTGACAAGAAAAACGCATCCGCCCGTCCCCAGCCCGCCATCCTCCTCCGTGGCTGCCGCCAACACAATCTCCAGGGCTTCGACCTCGATATCCCGCTCGGAAAATTGACCGTCGTCACCGGCCCGTCCGGCTCCGGGAAATCCTCGCTCGCCTTCCACACCCTCTACGCCGAGGGCCAGCGCCGCTACGTCGAAACGTTTTCCCCCTACGTCCGGCAGTTCTTCGACCGGATGGACAAGCCCGCCGTCGATCACATCGACGGCATCCCGCCGGCCATCGCCATCGAGCAGAAAAACCACGTCCGCACCACCCGCTCGACCGTCGGCACGCTCACCGAAATCAACGATTATCTGAAGCTCCTCTTTGCCCGTCTCGCCATCGGCTACGACCCCTACACCGGCGAAACCATCCAGCCCGATTCCCCCGAATCCGCCGCCGCCTGGGCCAAGGAAAATCTAGCAGACAAGCCCGTCCTTGTCACCTTCCCCATCCCGGTTCCCGCAAACGCGAAAGCAGACGAACTCTTCCCGTTCCTCAACGCCCAAGGCTATCTCCGGATCCTCATCGACGGGAGAATCATCCGCACCGACGAGCCGCTGAAATTTCAAAGCTCAAATTTCAAAGCGCAAATCCAGGTCATCCAAGACCGCCTCACCCTCACGCCTGCAAACCACTCCCGCCTCCTCGAAGCCCTCGAAGCCGCCTTCACCCTCGGCAAAGGCCACGCCTCCATCTCTCTTGCTGAAAACTCCACACTAAAAACTGAAACCTCTCGTGCGTTCAGCACGAGTTGGGCCAACCCCAAAACCGGCTTCACCCTCCGCCCGCCCACCGCCGCTCTGTTCTCCTTCAACTCCCCGTTAGGAGCCTGCCCCAAGTGCCGCGGCTTCGGCCGCATCATTGGCATCGACCTCGAAAAAGCCGTCCCCGACAAATCCCTTTCCATCGCCCAAGGTGCCATCAAACCCTTCCAAGGCGAGCGCGGCGACGAATGCCAACGCGACCTCGTTAGAAATTGCAAGGAGCGTGACATCGACCTCAAGTGCCCCTTCGAAGATCTCTCCGAAGCCGCGCAAGAATGGATCTACTACGGCGACCGTAAAACCGACAACCTCACCCCGGACCAACTCGAAGCGCTCTGGCAGTCCGGTGCTTGGTATGGCGTCAAAGGCTTCTTCGACTGGATGGAAACCAAGGCCTACAAGATGCACGTCCGCGTCTTCCTCAGCCGTTACCGCTCCTACACCACCTGCGACGCCTGCCGTGGCAAACGCCTCCAACCCGAGTCCCTCTGCTTCAAAGTCAGCGGGAAAAACCTCCCCGAACTCTGGGCCCTCTCCATCGGCGAAGTCCTCCCGTGGTTTTCCAATCTTCAATCAACAATCAACAATCAACAAGCCAAAGACCCCACGCTCGACCTCGTCCTCACGGAAATTTTCTCCCGCCTCACCTACCTCGACCAGGTCGGCCTCGGCTACCTCACCCTCGATCGCACCACCCGCACCCTCTCCGGCGGCGAAGTGGAACGCGTCAATCTAACCACCTGCCTCGGTGCCGCCCTCACCGGCACCCTCTTCGTCCTCGACGAACCCACCGTCGGCCTTCACCCCCGCGACATCGACCGCCTCGTCGGCGTCATGCACGGCCTCCGCGATAAGGGCAACACCCTCGTCGTCGTCGAGCATGAGCAAACCGTCATGCTCGCCGCGGACCACCTCGTCGATCTCGGCCCAGGCGCAGGCTCCTCCGGCGGCACCCTCATCTATCAGGGCCCCCCAAGGAGCGTGGGCGTCTCGCCCACGAGTAAAAAATCTCCCATCCCCAATCCCCTATCTCCGATCTCTTCCGGCACCCTGCCTTGGCTCACGGGAAAAAAATCCATCGCCATCCCCGCCAAGCGCCGCAAGCCCTCCAAGCAAATCCTCTCCATCCGCGGAGCCACCCGCCACAATCTCAAAAAGCTCGACGTCGATCTCCCGCTCGGCCTCTTCACCGTGCTAACAGGCGTCTCCGGCTCCGGCAAATCCACCTTCGCCCACGACGTCCTCTACCTCAACCTTGCCCGCAAGCTCGGCCAGCAAGCCGAAGGCACCGCCGCGCCCATCAAGGAACTCAAAGGCTCGCAACACGTCAGTGGTGTCGAGCTTGTCGATCAAACCGCCGTCGCCCGCACCCCGCGCTCCACGCCCGCGGTTTTCCTCGGCGCGTTCGATCCCATCCGCCAGCTTTTCTGTGACACCGCCGCCGGCAAGTCCGCCGCCCTCAAGCCCGGCTTCTTCTCCTTCAACTCCGGCGACGGTCGCTGCGACCGCTGCGCCGGCAACGGCTTCGAAAAGGTCGAAATGCAGTTCCTCTCCGACCTCTACGTCACTTGCCCGGACTGCAACGGCCGCCGTTACAAATCCTCCACCCTCGATTTCCACTATCTCGGAAAATCCATCGCCGACATCCTCGATCTAACCGTCGTCGATGCCATCGCCTTCTTCGAAGGGGCCGCAGGCGTCTCGCCTGCATCTTTAAAACGTCACGGCCAAGTCATCAAACTCCTCGCCCCCCTCGTCGAAGTTGGTCTCGGTTATCTCAAACTCGGCCAGCCCCTCAACACCCTCTCCGGCGGCGAAGCCCAACGCCTCAAACTCTGCCAACTCCTTTCTTCGTCTGGAGCGCCGACTTCAGTCGGCAAGCTCCTCATCCTCGACGAACCCACCACCGGCCTCCATTTCTCCGACATCGAAAACCTCCTAACCGTCTTCCAAAAGTTAGTAAACTCCGGCCACTCCCTGCTCGTCATCGAGCACAACCTCGACGTCATCAAATCCGCCGACTGGATTCTCGACCTCGGCCCCGAAGCCGGCAAACACGGCGGCCAGTTAGTCGCCCAAGGCCCGCCCGAAATCGTTGCCAAGCTCGACACTCCCACTGCCCATTTCCTCAAACAAGCCCTAAGGGGAGGGGACATTCCTGTCCCATCTTCCCCATCTTCCCCATCTTCCCCATCAACCATCAACTCTCAACTCTCAACTTCTTCCATCACCCTCCGCGGTGCCCGCCACCACAACCTGAAAAACATCTCGCTCGACATCCCGCGCGACCAACTCGTCGTCATCTCCGGTCTATCAGGCTCCGGCAAGTCCACCCTCGCCTTCGACATCCTCTTCGCCGAGGGCCAGCGCCGCTTCCTCGACTCCATGTCTGCCTACGCCCGGCAGTTCGCTGAGCAGTTAGAGAAGCCCGAGATCGACCAACTCCAAGGCCTGCCGCCCACCGTCGCCATCGAGCAGCGCGTCTCCCAAGGCGGCGGCAAATCCACCGTCGCCACCGTCACCGAGATTTGGAATTTCGTCCGCTTGCTTTATTCGAAGCTCGGCACCCTTCACTGCCCGGACTGCCATATCCCCGTCGAACGCCAATCTCTATCCGCCATCGAGAACACCATCCGTGGTCATCTCAAGAAAGGCCCTGTCACTCTATTAGCTCCGATCATCCGTGGCAAAAAAGGCTTCCACAACGAGATTGCGGAGTGGGCGTTTAAGCAAGGATTCACCCGCCTCCTCGTCGATAAGCAATTCAAGAACGCCGAAGGCTTCACCCGTCTTGAACGCTTCAAAGAGCATGACATCGACGTCGTCGTGGCGGAGGTGAAAGAAGTGCCGAGTGATCAGTCAGCAGTGATCAGTGGAAGAGGCAAGAGTCAGAAAAAGCGCGAAGCCTCTTCTCTGATCACTGATCACTGCTCACTCGGCACTCAAGTCTCCCGCGCCCTAGAAATCGGCAAAGGCCTCATCAAGCTCTTCACCGCCGACAAGAAATTCATCCTCCTCTCGACGAAATCGAGTTGCCCGTCCTGCAACAAATCCTTCGAGGAACTCGATCCGCGGCTGTTCTCCTTCAACTCCCCCCACGGTTGGTGCGAGGAATGCCGTGGTCACGGCCGCGTCCCAAAACGCCGCCGGCATCTCGACACTTCGCGCTTCGACTCCGTGTTAGAAGCCGAAATGGATGCCGACCGCGCCATCGAACGCATGGACGACGTCGAGCTCATCGAATGTCCGGCCTGCCACGGTTCCCGCCTCAACCCCATCGCCTCCGCCGTAAGGCTCAGTGGCTGGGGCGTCTCGCCCCAGACCGTTGCTGGGGCGTCTCGCCCCCAGCCCTCCACCCCCATCTCTCACCTCGGCCACCTCTCCATCAACGCCGCCGCCAGCCATTTCCAAAACCTAACCTTCACCGCCTCCCGCGACACGCTCATCGCCCGCGACATCCTCCCCGAGATCCGCCAGCGTCTTGCGTTCCTCCAAGAAGTCGGCCTCGGCTACCTCCAGCTCGACCGCTCCGGCAACACTCTATCAGGCGGCGAGTCCCAACGCATCCGCCTCGCCGCCCAGCTCGGCTCCAACCTCCGCGGCGTCCTCTATGTCCTCGATGCACCCACCCTCGGTCTCCACCCGCGCGACAACGCCGCCCTCCTCAAAACCCTCATCGCCCTCCGCGACCAAGGCAATTCACTCATCATCGTCGAGCACGACGAAGACACCATCGCTGCGGCGGATCACCTCATCGACCTCGGCCCCGGTGCCGGTCGCTTCGGCGGCGAGATCGTCTATCAAGGAAAGCCGCCGGTTCTCTCCTCTTCAAACTCTCAACTCTCAACTCTCAACTCTCAACTGCAGTCCCCCACCTACCGCGCCCTCTCCGCCGTCATCACCCATCCCATCCGCGGTTCGCGCCGTGCGGTCGGCAAGGATCATCCGTTCCTAACCATCGCCGGTTGCCACGCCAACAACCTCAAGAACGTCGATGCCGCCATCCCGTTAGGTCGGCTCACGGTCCTAACCGGCATCTCCGGCTCCGGCAAATCTTCGTTGATGCACTCCAGCATCGCCGCGCTTTTCCACAACGAGGCCAAGACCACGCGGGTGAAAAAATCCAATCTCCCGTTCGGCAAAACCAGCGGAGAGAAGTTGATCAAAGCCTGTTATGAAGTCGATCAATCGCCAATCGGCAAGACCTCCCGCTCCTGCCCCGCTACCTATGTCAAAGTCTTCGACCACATCCGCGCCCTCTACGCCCAGCTCCCCGAAGCGCGGATGCGCGGCTTCGAAGCCTCCCGCTTTTCCTTCAACACCGACAACGGCCGCTGCCCCGAGTGCAAAGGCAACGGCCGCGTGAAGCTCGAAATGGATTTCCTCCCCTGCACCTGGGTCCATTGCGAATCCTGCAACGGCCAGCGCTACAACCCTGCCACGTTGGAGGTGACCTTCCGCCAGAAAAACATCGGCCAGGTCCTCGCCATGACCATCGACGAAGCCGCTGCCTTCTTCGAATCCCAACCCCGCATCGCCCATCCGCTCAAGCTCATGGCCGACACCGGCCTCGGCTACCTCCAGCTCGGCCAGCCATCGCCCACTCTATCAGGCGGCGAGGCCCAGCGCATCAAGCTCGTCTCCGAACTCACCAAAGGCCGCAGCACCAAGGCCACCCTCAATAACGCTGCCCTGACCCAGCGCAATCTCTATCTCATCGAGGAACCCACCGTCGGCCTCCACCTCGAAGACGTCCAGCGCCTCATCGACGTCCTCCACCGCCTCGTCGATGAAGGCCACACCGTCGTCGTCATCGAGCACCACATGGCCGTCGCCGCCGAAGCCGACTGGATCCTCGACCTCGGCCCCGAAGCCGGCGACGCCGGTGGTCAGATCATCGCCCAAGGCCCGCCGGAAAAAATCGCCAAGTCCAAGCTCTCCCGCACCGCGCCGTTTTTGAAAATCGCCCTGCGACTTTGAATCGAATGTCCTGATTAGTTGCGTAGTCGATTGTATGGGGTTGTATTCATTTTTATATACAAGTGATTACATTCGACTACAAATGACTCATTCATGGACCCGATTTTGAATCCATTTTCTCCTGGGGCTGGAGCGCCTCCACTCGAACTCGTTGGACGCGAATCCATTCTGGAGCAATCAAGAATCCTCTTGGGTCGGGTGCGGCAGAAACGACCTGAGAAGAGCATGCTTCTCACCGGACTACGCGGAGTGGGTAAAACCGTGCTGCTCAATGAAATCGAGCGATTGGCCCAAGATCTGAAATACCGGACGATTTTTGTGGAAGCCCATGAAAACAAACATCTGGGTCCGCTCATTGCGCCGCAGCTTCGGGAGCT
>JANMJJ010000029.1:0-40499 GCA_031371325.1 Akkermansiaceae bacterium
GAGGTCCGCGATGAAGCCGGGGGTGAAAATCTCTGCCGGATTTTTCACCTCGGCGAGGCGCGCCGCGCACCATGAGGCCGAGGACGACTCGGCGAGATCATTGCCACTCGTGCTGCCGCCATTGCCTTGCACCAACGTGAAAAAAAACTGCGCCTGGTCGGACTGCCACGACCCGGATTTCAGCGGAGCGACCGAGGCCAGCAAGGCCTGGCGCGCCCATTCGTCCGTTTCTGCGGGATCGAGCTTCCATGCCTTCGACCCGGCTAACAACCGGAACCCCTCCTCGGCGCACGAGGCGTGGCGCATCAGCGCACGGGCCAGCCGACCGCACAGCGCCTTGTGCTGCTCGGCGAGCGCCTTGTTACTATCCCTGTCATCGCCGTCGCCATTGGCTAGCACCGACGGCAGGCCGAGGTCGGAATCGCCGCCGAAAAAATCCTTCGCGTAGTAGGAAGCCCAGGTCAGGTTGGCGTCTGCTAACACTTTCGGGTCCGCCGTCTCCAGCCAGCGGGTCGTCGTTTCAAAAAACTCCATCGCCAGCTTGCCGTTGTTTCCTTCCAGCAGGCTGGCGGCGATGGCGGACGCCTGGGTCACGAACTGCTCGTCCTTGCAAGCCTTGGTCATCAGTCCGAGCCGCCGCTCGGCTTGGTCGGCGGGAACGGTGAACGCCAGCCGCGCGGCGATCCCCGCGTCGTCGGGACGTTCCTTGGCGAGGACTTCTAACACGCCAAGCGCTTGACTGCCCTTGCCGACTGCGCTGCACATGTCGGCGTATTCGAGGCGTTTCACCAGGCTCTTGCTCTCGCCAGGGTCCACCAGTTTTAAAATTTCCGCCTGACCTTCCTTGCCTAACCGCTCCATCACCTCGCGCAACTGATACTGTTGGTAGCTCGCGCCGTTCTGATTGTTCAGGGCGCGGATCATTTGCAGCGCCTCACGGGCGGCGGCTTCGTATTTCTTATCCGCCACCAGTTTCTCGACCCTGTCTGAGGAACTTCCGGACGATGACGAGCTTGTCGAAGAACCGGCGATCGCCGCTGCGGCGATGGATGATTTCCCACCCTTCACCGTCGGGGCGTTGACCGGTTCGATCCGTTTCGCGAGATCCTCCAAGCCCAACTTGCGCGCTTGTCCGGCAAGCACCTGCGCCCCTAAAACCCCGAAAATTTGGCGGGATTGCAGGAACGTCGCCTGAATTTCCGCAGCCAGTCCGGCGCGCTCCTCCGGCGTCATGCTGCCCGCCAAGCCGATCAATGCCATGCTGATCGCGCCAGAAAACTCGCGGTCCGAGCCGGCTGCGGCGCGGGCTTTGAGCAACGAGGCGAAGGCGTCCGTTAGCTTCTTATCCTGGATCGCGAGCACCGCTCGCAGCATTTCGAAATCGCAAGCCTCATCCTGCGGTGCCACGGCGGCCATCGCTTTGGTGATCGCCGCCTTGTCATCTGCTTTCGCGGCCAGCCAGGCCCGCAGATAGGGCGACTCGATCTGCTCGCCACGCTTGACCATTTCAACGGGTGTTAGCAGAGGTTTCATGTTCTCCTGATAGCCCGCCTGCGGGGAAAACTGCGAGATCACCTGCTGCGGGATTGAGCGGACGGGTAAGGTCTCAAACGTCGGCGGCTCGAACAAATTTCCCACAGAACTCCACGGGTTGTAGCCGCGGGATGAGCTGCGCGAAATCTGTTGGAGGAGCTGCCCGAAACGCGTGCGGTAGCCCATGCCATAGCCGGCCTGCTGCGGAGCCTTGCGCGAATCGCGGACGATGGCGTTGATTTCCCCCAGCCACGCGTCCGGGTTTTCCGCGAGGGCGAACATCGCCAAACTGTAGTAGTTGTGGGCCATCTTCGGCTCGTCCTTCACGGCCCGGTTGTAGGCGGCGAGCATCAATTCCCGCGCCGCCTTGCGGTGGATTTCTGGGCAAGTCCCCTGCTGGCCTTGGAGCAGGAACATCAATCGGTAACTGACTCCCTCAGCACTCTCCGGCGTCTTGTCGTCGATGCAGGCTTGCGCCGCCTCTAACATCTTCGACCACGCCGGGTCCTCGGGCTTGGCCTTGGTCGCGATGATCGCCCACGCGTTGAAGCGCGCCGTCGGGCTGAGCTTGGCAGCGTTTTCCAGCACCCGCCGGACGAGCTTGTCGTCGAGTCCCTGCTGGCCGTAGCCGCCGAACGACAACACGAAATCAAACAGCCCGGGTTGCTCCGGATAGTTTTCGAGGAGATTGGTCATGTTGCCCTCGCCGCCGCGTTGGCTGGCGAGATCGGCGATGAACGCGGCGTTGTCGATGCCCGCAGCCTTGACCCGGGCAAGGATCAATTCTCCCTCGCCGTTAGGTTTTTTTGATAGAACGCAGAGATGGATGAGCGCGAACTGTCGCACATCCTCGGGAGTGTTCGGTAAATAGAATGCACCGACGCGCGTGGCACCCTGACCCATGGAGTAGCTCATTCCAGAACGATCGTCCGTTTTGTAGGCGGCTTGGTTCGAAATCACCAAGCGATACATGTCGCGGATTTCTTTCGGAAGCTGATCGTAGTAGTTCTGATTTCCCGTCGCCTGCGGCAGCACCAACTTTGGGATTTCGCCCTGCGCTTGGAGCAAGCTGAGGAAAATCGGCACGGCCTCGGCCTCACGGCCATCCTCTTCTAGCAGCACGGCGAGCAGATAGCGCGAACGCCAGTCACCGCCGTCCGGCAGCTCGCTCCGCAGGAAGCCGATCGCCTCTTCATACAATTTCGTGCCCGCCAGCGCGGCCGCGGCGCTCTCGGCAGACCGCGGGTCGAAGCCGGTTTTTCCCGCTAGCAGCCGCAACTCGCGCATGCCTTTCACCGCTTGTCCCTGGCGGAGATACGCCTGGGCCAACGCGCTGCGGACGCGGCCATTGGCGTCGTAAGGGAGCGCTTCCTCCAACAGCGCGACCACCCGCTCCGGGTTGCTTGATTGGTCTTCGAGGCTGGCGATTTGCAGCCGCAGATCGAGATCCTTCGGTTGCAGGCGCACCGCCTCTAGCAACAGATCGCGACGCTTGTCCTCGTTGTTAGTGACGCGGGCCAGCTCGGCCATCGCGAGGATCGGGCCGATCGACTTGCGGTTGCTGCGGGCGCGCTCGCGGAGTTTTTCCTCGAGATCCTCGGTCTTGGCCATCCGTTGCGCGAGCTGGGCGAGCTGCACCGCCCACCGCGCCTGGTCGGCTGGGCTTTGCGAATCGTCGTAGAGTCTCCAGTAAATCGCTTCCGCGTCCTGCCATTGGCCCGCCTCGTCGTGGAGCGAGGCGAGACTCGCTGCTAGATCGGTGTCGCCCTCGAATCGCGCCACCGCCTGGCGCGTCATCTTCACGGCATCCTCCGGCTTGCCGCTCTCGCGCAGCAGGCGGCTGCCGGTGATCCACGCGGTCTTGTCGCCGGGCGCGCTGAGTTTCCACCGCTCGACCGTGGCGAGCGCCTCGGGGATCTTGCCCGCGCGCTGCTGGAGTTCCGCTAGATCCTTGAAATAGGCGGCTTTCTTGCCTTCTTCGGTGTCGGCCAGCCGGGAAATGACGGCGATGGCCGTGTCGAACTCACCCCGTCTATCAAGCAGCGCGGCGTAAAAATGCAGCACCAGCGTGTCGGTGTTCGCATCGAGCAATTGCCCGACGGCGACGAAGTCCCCGCTGTCCTCGATCAACGAGGCGAGCAGGCACGTCTCCGTCGTGCTGCGCGTCGGCTGGGCCGCGAGCGCGGTGCGGATTTCGTCCACCTTGTCCGCGCCGGTGATGACGCGCGAGGCGAGGTTGATGCTTTCCGCCAGCTCGGTGGTTTGCTTGGCCATCCGCACCAGCTTGATTACCTGTGGCACCGCCTCCGCCGGTTTGGCCGCAGCCAGCGCGGATTGCGCCAGTGCTGCTAGAAATCGCGGATCGGCGGAAAACTTGTCGGTGCGTGCCGTCAGGGTTTCGAACGCCACGCCGCTTTCTCCCAGCGCGGAAATGGCTCCCGCATTGCGCAACAGCACGTCCACGTCGTCGCCGGCGGCAGCTTTCTTCAAGAGTTCGACGGCTTCCGGTTTGCGGTCGGTCCGCCCGTATTGCGCGGCCAGCGCTTCCATTGCCAACGGTCCGGCACCCGCCGCGCTGCCGATCTCCTTGAGCAGCGCCTCGCCGGGGTCCTTGAGTTGGTATTGCAACATCAGCCCGGCGATGCGGATGCCGTTGCCCTCGTCCGTGCCTAGCAGTTCGTGCGCTTTGTTCAAAGCGGCGAGCACCAACTCCGGCTTGCCCTGACGGAACCGCATCGCGGCGACCTGCAGATAGAGTCCGGAATCGGCCGGCGAAAGCTCGATCAGTTTCTCCAACTCCGCCGCCGCGTCGTCGAAGCGCTCGCCATCGCTGAGCAGCCGCACGAATTCCTCCCGCAGTTCCTTGTCGCCCGGAGACCGCTTGAGCACCTCGCGGAACCGCCCGATCGCCGCATCCGCCTCGCCCTGCGCCGCCTCTAACTTCGCAAGCTGCCGGTGAATCAACAGCCGCTGCGGATAGGCTTCCGCCAGCTTCTTGAGCTGCGCGGAGAGATCGTCGAGGCGGTCCTGCTTGCGGAAGACCTTTTCAATTTGAGCCAGCACCTCGCGCTCCAGCCACGAGCCTTCGCCAACCTGATTGAAAATCGCGGCATACGCCTCCACCGCTTCATCGTGGCGGCCGGCTTGGGCGAGCAAATCGCCACGGCGCAGCATCCGCAGCGTCTTCTGATAGGGATCACGGCTCGCCGCGATCAGCTTGTCGGCATAGACCAGAGCCTGCGCCGTTTCGGACTCCGCCGCAGCCGTTTCCACCAGATCTTCCAGCAAATCCTCATCGCCCGGATGGGCTGCTAGAACGCCATCCCACGCCTTGATCGCCTCCTCGGTCTTGCCCTCGCGCAACCACGACTTGCCCGTTAGCTTCGCCGCCTCCAGCGCCAGCGCCTCGTCCTTGCCCGCCGCGACCTGCGCCAGATCCGTGCGCGCGCCGTCGAATTCCAAGCGCCTCACCCGCAGCTTCGCCCGCTCCATCGGCAGCGCGGGATCGTCCGGCAGCGCGTCGATCCCCTTCCCCAAGGCCACCAACGCTTCATCTTCTTTGCCACGCCGCAGCTCGTAGGTCGCCAGCACCGTCCACTCCTGCCCGCCGTTTGCCAGTGCCCGCGCGTTGAGAAATGCCTCCAGCGTTTCCACCGCTTGCTCGTCGAGCCACGCGCCGAAAAACCGGTCGAACAACGCCGCGTTGTGTGGCCGCTTGAGCAACGCTTCATGGTATTTCAGCGCCTTTTCCGGGGCCACCTGCGCGATGGCGACGGTCGCCACTAGGCAGGAAATGGGAATTAGGAAAACAGGCAATCTGCGGTGATGGGTCATGGTCGATTCAGGTTGATACAGATTTTGCAGGATAGCCGATGGCTGTCGCGAAAAAATTTGGGATTTCTGGGTGACACTGGAAAGTGGAAGACACGTTCAAGCGCGACTCCTCCGAGGACCGGACTTCCGCAGCGCGACCCGTCCTAACACCAAGGGTGTTGCGTCGCACAGCCCGGGGTTGCCGGTCTGGTCGTTATCCACAAGTAGATCGGCATTGGAAAATTTTGCGGCGAATGAGGCATGTGGGGATTTGGGGTTCATCATGGCTGCGGGGGTTGGGCTAACACTTTCGCGAGATTCTCATATCGATGTTTCTGCCGCTCGGAAACCTCCTCCTGCGGGATCGCATCAAACATTTTCCTGGCCTCCTCCAAATCGTTTGATCGATACAACTGGTCGCTCAACTCCAGTTTCAAAGCGCTCCGTTGCGGATTCCATTGCGCTCCCGCCGGACAGACGTCGATGCCCTTGCGCAGCGTGGCCAAGGCTTTTTCCGGATCCGTGCGCCGGAGCGACTTGCCTTGGTATTCGCAAAGGGCGGGCAGAGCCTCCGGGATCATCCCTTCCGGCGGATTGGCCGCGATGGCGCGGGTGATCATCTCCCCGTAGCCATAATTCATCAGGGCATCCACCCATCCGGGTTGCTTTGAAAAAGCGCTCGCGAAACCAGGCTGGCAGAGAATTTTTTCAATGAATCGACCGGGACTAACACTCGTCGGCATCTTCGTAAAATCGGTCCTGTCCCGCACCAATCCTAGTAACGAAATGAAACTTCCGTCGCTTGAAAACTGCTTCACATACGCCGCAAGATTCTCCGGCAAGCGCCCGCACATCCGTTCGAACGCCTCGGACTCCCCCGACCAATCGGCGAGGAACCGGGATGCCGCGAGCGCCTCCCTCAATTCCGATGGATTGTAGCTGGCGATTTGCTCCGCGTAACTGACCACGAAATCGTTCCACACCGGCAAGCCCGCCTGGTAGCCCGTCGTCGTTCCCGCACACACGTCGATCATGATCATCCGCGACATTTCGCGGACCATGCCGGTGAGGTTTTTCTTTATCTCTGAATTGGCGGCTGGCACATCGATGGCAACGCCGATCAATTTCAAAAGCGACGCATCCCCGCAGGCGAGCGCGTGCATGGCGGCGATGCCGTGAAGACCGACCGCCGCATTGGTGCGGGTGGCTAGGAAACCGGAAATCGGGTTCGCCTTCGCCCAGGCATCCAGCATGGCTAACAATCTGGCATTTCCCGGCGAGCGGATGAGCAGCGAGTGGAGCGCCGCCTGGAACATCAACCCTTCCGGCGGCGCTGCGGCGAAGTCTTCGATCAAGCGGTCCACACGCGCCGCCATCGCCTCGGCCGGTGCCTCCGCTTCCGTGCCGATAGGAAATTCCAACAGCGCGAGTTCCAGTTTCTGGACCGTCGGCTTGTCGGCACCGGCTTGCTTGAAGGCGGCGAGCGAATCCTCCAGCACGCGGGTGTAGCGGAGCTCGTGCGACTCGATTAGAAAAGGCTCGCCCGGCGGCGGGGCCAGTTGCCGGGCGAGTCCCGGCTGTCCGAACTGCATCAGGGAAATCATCGGCACCAGTTTCCCGGCCAGCGCGGCTTTGACGCGGGGAAAAATTTTCCCGATCGAATCGGGATCTTTACCGAGCTGGCCGGTGATGAACACCGGTTGCGCCATCGAATTGGGAATCGACGGATGGCCGGCCGCTTTGGCCGCGGAGGCGTTCTCCCAGAATGCCCGGGCGAGCGCCGCATGAAGCTGCGTGGTGGAATCGTCCGGCACCGGAGATTTCGCCAACGCCACGAACAGCAACTCGGACACCGGCGACACCGCGCTCCGTTCGCCGCCGCAGTAGGTCTGATAGAGCCGGGCAAGCGCGGTGGAAAACGCCGGATCCAACAGCTCGGCTTTCGGCAGTTTCGCCAGGAAATGCACAGCCATCGCCAGTCGCGCCACGTCGGGGATGGCTTCGTCCGAGATCAGCGCGGTGAGCGTCGTCCGCGCAGCGGCCTTCTCCTCCGGGGTGTAGGCCTTCCATGCCCAAAGTGCCAGCCGCGCGGCCACCAAACGGCTTCCTTGCGGATCATTCCCGACCACCGTCGCGATCTGCAATTCCAGGGCCTGCCGCGCCTGCAAGTCCGGCACGCTGCCCAATGAAATTTCCGCCAAGACGAAACAAGGCAGTGCCACGGGCTTCAATCCTGCGTCCAGGGCTTTGAATTCCCGAGCCAGCCGCATGAAGGCATTGCCATTCATGCCGACGTTGCTGATGTCCTTCAAAAGCGGCCGTGCGGCCATGGCAAAGGCACTGCGATCCGCGTAATAACCGGGCTCCCCGAAGTTGAGGCGCTTGCCGGACGGCGAGGCGAGGATTTTCGCGAGAAACTTGAGGCCCCGCGCCGGCTCCGATGCGAACGGCCCGCTGCTTTGACCGACGTTTTGGGTAATCTGTGAGAAAGCCTGGTCCCGCTCGGAGATCTGGAAGTCGCCGGACGAGGAGTTGGAAAACTTCCCGCCCCGGCCTAACGATTCGGTGAACTCATCGTCCGCCGCAGCAAAGATCTCGACCGCCTTGTCGAGGTCATGGGGAATGAGCGCGATTAGCACCGTATTCACGTTTTCGATGGCATCACCGCCTTGCGGCCCTTGCAGCGTGGCCATGAATTTTTCCGCCTGCGCCAGAGCCAAGCCACGCTTGACCGCCTCGGCCTGGCGCAGCTTGCGTTGGAATTTCTCCGGCAGCTTGGCCCGCACGTCGTCTGTTAGCCATGGCAGCAGCAGCGAAAACGTCTCGACCCGCTCCGCCGGCAGTTTGGCCAGGTCAGCGGAAAATTCCGTGAACGCCTGCCCGGCTAGCAGCGAGCGCTCCTTCTCCGACGAGAGCGCGGCGGCCACCATCAGCGAGCCGAAGCGCCCGGTCTTGCGGTCCTTCAGACGCTTGGCCAGATCGGTGGTGCTGAAATTGCCCGACCGGATATTCTGAAGCGCGCCGTCCAGGGCGAGTTTCGGCTCGACGGTCGTCGTCACCGTGTTGCCGTTCTGCTCGCGCTGATAGATCAACGTCACGTATGGCTCCCAGTGGGCCGCGTCGGTTAGCCAGCCGAGCGATTCCAGGAATTTCTCGGCGTCCTCCAGCTTGTCAAACCGCTTGTTGTTGAACGGCCGGCTCGCGCTGGATTCGGAATTCCCGAGCGGCACCCCGAGGCGGAAGAAGGCCCCTTGGAAGCGCACCATCGCCACCGGGTCCGTGGCAATCTCCTGGCTGAGATTCGCCATGAAATTCAGCCGCTGATAGTTCGCCTGAGCGGTCCTCGGATCGGAGAAATCCACCTTTCCGTCGAACACGGCGCGGCTGATGGCGCGGGCGACCATCGCCATCTCCCCCGGCTTTCCCGCAGCGGCGGCGGAGATCGCCAGGCCGCACAACGCCTGGGTGATGGCTTGGCCTTGGTAATCCTGTGGATTCACCGCCGTGCCGGGCTTGATCGCCGCGATGCGATCCGCGAAAAACTGCGCCGCGCCGGGCGTCGCGGCAGCCCGTTGCAGGATCAGCCGGCGGAGCATTCGTTCGAGGCGATTCTTGCCAGGCGGCAGCAAGTCCGAGTCCAAGATTACCGCCAGATCCTCCCTTTTCAGCTCCCGGCTCAAGATGGCGGCGATTTCACCGACCTCCGGGTTGCGCTGCTTCAGCGTGGCGATGAACTCCGCCGGGAAAATTCCCGCCACCTCCTCCGAGCGCTTCACCAGCCACGCCACCGAGGACGATTCCTCAAGTTCGCTGCCGCTGGAACTGCCGCCGTCCGGCTGGTCCAGTTGGAAAAACTCTAACTGCGAGGGACGGCGGGGCGGCCCGGGCGATTTCGACGATGCCACCGCAAGCAACGCCGCACGCGCCCATTCATCCTTCTGCGCGGGATCGACTTCCCACGATTTCACCGCCGCATGCAGCCGGAATCCTTCCTCGGTGAGCGAGGGGTGGCGGAGCATCGCCCGTGCCAGACGGCGGCAGATTTCCCCCCGCTGCTCCATCAGGGCGACCTTGTCTTTCGCCGGTGACTGCACGTCGCCGATCAACGACGGCAGGCCGGCGATGTAATGGCCGGTGAAGAATTTCTGCCCATAATGGGCTACCCAGCTCAGGTTCGCGCCTGCGAGCGATTCCGGCGATGCCGTCTCTAGCCAGCGGGTGACCGTTTCGAAAAATTCCAGTGCCTTCGAATTCATGTCCCCGTTGTCCAGGCGGGCGACGACCATCGACACTGCGGTCACGAATTCGTCCGCCTTGCACGCACCGGTCATCAATTCAAAACGCCGGTCGGCCTGGCCTTCGGGAAACGCGAACACCAGCCGGGCCACGACCCCGGCGTCCTCGGGCCGCTCTTTCGCGAGGGCTTCCAGCATCGCCAATTCCAGCTCGGGCTTGCCAACGGCCTTGCAGATTTCCGCGTATTGGAGGCGCTTCACCAGACTCTTGCTGTCGCCGGGATCGGCCAGTTTGAGCAATTCCGCTTGGCCGTCCTTGCCAAGAATTGAAAGCAACTCGGGCAGCGTATTGCGGTAATAATACGGCAACTCGCTGGCATCCTGGCTGCGAATCCCCTGCATGATCTCACGCGCCGCCGCCTCATATTTTTTCGCGGCCACCCATTTGCCGATACGGTCGGCAGGCGCAGCGGCGCGGGATGAGGATCCGCGCGGCTTGGCGACCGCGATGGCCGCAGCGCCGGCTTTGGCCATCGCCGGAGCGGGCGGATCGAGCCGCTTCGCCAACTCATCGAGCCCGAGCTTCCGCGCCTGCGCCGCGAGCAGCGGCCCGCCCTGCTTGCCGAAGACCGGCCGACATTGCTCAATTGTCGCCTGCAGCTCGTCGGTTAGGGACGCGCGCTCGGCAGGCGTCATCGTCCCGGCCACCGCGAGCAGGGAAATATTGATCGCGCTAACAATCTCGCGGTCATCTCCCGCCGCCGTGCGCGCCTTGAGCAGCGCGGCAAAGGCGACCACCGGTTGCTTGTCCCGCAGCGCGATCCCCGCCCGCAGTTGTTCGAAATCCGCAGCTTCCTCCGGCGGTGGGACCACCGCCAGCGCCTTGGCCAGCGCCGCCACGTCGCCGGCCTGGAGCGCCAACCACGCCCGCAACAACGGCGACTCGATTTCAGCCGAACGCTTCACCAACTCCTCAAGCGTTAGAACCGGTGGCGGCCGCCCTTCCTGATTTTCCCTGCCGCGCGCGAATTGCCGCAGCACGTCCATCGGCAGCGAAAATATCGACAGCGACTCCAGCGTCGGCGCGGCGAACAGGCCTTCCATCGCTTCGAAGGAGCCGCCGTGACGCGACGCGTATTGCAGCATCTGCCCGCCGCGCGTGCGGGACTGCCCCGCCTGCGGTGGCCGCGCGGTTTTCTTGCGGGACTCGCGGATGGTCGAGTTCAGTTCCGCAAGCCAGGCGTCTGGAGTGCCCGCCAGTGACAGTACGGAAAGCCAATACGTGCCGTGGGCGGATTCCGGGTGCGCGGCGAGTGTCGCCGTCATTTCATCCAGCAGCAACTGCTTGACCGCCGGACGGTGGATTTCCGGACACTCGGCTTGCTGGCCTTGAAGCAGTCCGATCAAGACCTGGCTCATGGGCGAATAGATCCCGGATTGCTTCGCGCCGATGCAGCCTTTCACCGCCGCGAGCAGCGAGGTCCACGCCGGATCCTCCGGCTTGGCATTTCTAACGAGGATCGACCAGGCCATGAACCGCGAGCTCGGGCTGAGCTTTTCCTCATGCGCAAGCACCCGCCGGATGAGTTTCTCGTCGATCCTCTGCCCGTTGTAATTCCCGCCATACATCAGCAGCATGTCGAACAAGCCCGGTTGGTCGGGATAAGTCTCAAACAGCTTGGCCATGTCGGGCTGCTCGCCCTGGCGGTAGGCGGTTAGATCGGCGATAAAATTGAAATTTCCGATGCCGGTCGCCTTGATCTGCTGGCGGATCGACTGGTCCACCACGCCGGATTTCTTCTTCGACAAAGCGCACAGGTGAATCAACGCGAACTGCCGGACATCCTCCGGCTTGTTAGGCAGGTTGAACGCCCCGACCGTCGCGCCCCCATGCCCCATGCGGCCATAGCCACGGTTGCGATGCATGTAGGCAGACTGGTTGGCGGTCATCCATTGGAAGATCGACCGCACTTGCTCGGGATATTGGTCGAACGGGTTGTAGCGGTCGGCGGCGGGCGGGACCAAGGCCGGTATCTCCCCCTGCGCCTGGAGCAGGCCTAGGAAAATCGGCACCGCCTCGGCTTCCCGACCGTCCTCTTCCAACAGCACTCCTAGCAGATAACGCGAACGCCAATCACCGCCGTCCGGCAGCTCGGCGCGCAGGAAACCGATGGCCTCGTCGTACAATTTCGTGCCCGCCAGCGCGGCGGCGGCGCTCTCGGCAGACCGCGGGTCGAAGCCAGATTTTCCGGAAAGCAGCCGCAGCTCGCGCATGCCCTTCACCGCCTGCCCTTGGCGGATATACGCTTGCGCCAGCGCGCTGCGGGCCCGGCCGCCGACATCGTAAGCGAGCGATTCCTCGAGGATCGCCACCACCCGCTCGGGGTTGCCGGATTTCTCCTCAAGGGTCGCGATTTGTAGCCGCAGATCGAGGTCTTTCGGTTGCAGCCGCACCGCTTCTAACAATAAGTCGCGGCGCTTGTCCTCGTTTTCAGTCACCCGCGCCAATTCCGCTAGGGCGAGGATCGGGCCGGTGGATCGGCGGTTGCCTTTCGCCCGCTCGCGCAGCATCTCCTCCATTTCCGAAATCCTGCCGGTCCGCTGGGCGAGTTGCGCGAGCTGCGCCGCCCACCGCGCCTGGTCGGTCGGGCTTTGCCCTTCGTCGTAGAGCTTCCAGTAAATCGCCTCCGCCTCCTGCCATTGGCCCGCCTCCTCGTGAAGCGAGGCGAGGCTGGCCGCCAGATCGGCGTCGCCCTCGAAACGGCCCACCGCCTGGCGCGTCATTTTCACCGCCTGCTCTGGCTTGCCGCTCTCGCGCAACAAGCGGCTGCCGGTGATCCACGCGCTCTTGTCGCCGGGGGCGGCGAGTTTCCAGCGCTCGACCGTGGCGAGGGCTTCCGGGATTTTTCCCGCCCGCTGCTGGAGTTCGGATAGATCCTTGAAATACGCCGCTTTCTTGCCTTCTGCGGTGTCGGCCAGCCGGGACATGACGGCGATGGCCAGCGCGAACTCGCCGCGCCGGTCCAGCAACGCCGCGTGGAAACGAATCACCAGCGGATCGGGATCGAGTTCCAACAGTTTCCCGACTCCGATGAAATCCCCGCTGTTCTCGATCAGCGTCGCGAGCAAGCACGTTTCCGCCGCGGTCCGCATGGCTTGGGCGGCCAGCGTGGCACGCACCGCGTCCGCTTCTTGCGCTCCAGCAATCACCCGCGAGGCGAGGCCGATGCTTTCCGCGAGCTCGCTCGCTTGCCTCGCCAGCCGGACCAGCTTGAGCGCCTGCGGTACCGCATCCGCCGGTTTCCCCGCCGCCAGTGCGGCCTGCGCCAGCGCTGCTAGAAACCGGGGATCGGCGGAAAATCCCTCCGCACGGGCCGTCAGGATTTCAAACGAAGTCCCGCTTTCACCCAACGCGGAAATGACTCCGCTGGTCCGCAACAAAACGTCCACGTCGTCGCCCGCGCCGGCCTTTTTCAACAGCTCGACCGCCTCCGCCTTGCGCTCGGTCCGGCCATATTGCGCGGCCAGAGCCTCCATCGCCGCCGGTCCTGCAAGACCTTTGAGCAAAGATTCGCCAGGTCCGACCAATCCATATTGCAACATCAGCCCGGCGATGCGGATGCCGTTGCCCTCGTCCTTGCCGAGCAGCTCGTGCGCCTTCCGCAACGCCGCCAGCACCGCATCCGGCTTGCTTTGGCGCGATCGCAAAGCCGCCACCTGCTGGTACAACCCAGCATCCGCCGGAGCCAGCTCGATCAATTTCTCCAGCTCCGCCACCGCCTCGTCGAAGCGCTCGCCATCGACGAGCAGGCGCACAAATTCCTCCCGCAGTTCCTTCTCGCCGGGCGAGCGCTGCAACACCTCGCGGAACCGCCCGATCGCTGCATCGGTCTCGCCCTGTGCCGCCTCCAACTTCGCAAGCTGCCGGTGAATCAACAAGCGCTGCGGATAGATCCCCGCCAGCTTCTTCAACTCCCCGGCGAGGTCGTCCAACCGATCCTGCTTGCGGAAAATCCTTTCGATTTGCGCCAGCACCTCGCGCTCCAGCCACGAGCCTTCGCCGACCTGGTTCAAAGTGCCCGCATACGCCTCCACCGCCTCATCGCTCTTGCCCGCCTGCGCCAGCAAATCGCCTCGCCGCAGCATCCGCAGCGTCTTCTGATAGGGTTCGCGGCTGACTTCGATCAATTTCCCCGCATAGACCAGCGCCTGCGCCGTCTCGGACTCCGCCGCCGCCGTTTCCACCAGATCTTCCAGCAAATCCTCGTCGTTGGAATGCGCCACCAGCACCGCGTCCCAGACCTTGATCGCCTCCTCGGTCCGGCCCTCGCGCAACCACGCCTTGCCCGTGAGTTTCGCGGCTTCCAGCGCCATCACCTCGTCCTTGCCCGCCGCGACCTTTGACAAATCCGCCCGCGCACCGTCGAACTCCAGCCGCCTCAAGCGCAGCTTCGCCCGCTCCATCAGCAACGCCGGATCGTCCGGCACCGCGTCGATTCCCTTCGCTAAAGCCGCCAGCGCCTCGTCCTCGTTTCCTCGCCGCAGTTGATAGGTCGCCAGAACCGTCCAGTTCTGCCCGCCGCCCGAAGCCGCCCGCGCCTTGAGAAACCCATCCAGCGCCTCAATCGGCTGCTCGTCGAGCCACGCCCCGAAAAACCGATCGAACAACGCCGCACTGTGCGGCCGATTCAGCAACGCCTCGTGGAATTTCAATGCCTTCTCCGGCGCGTCCTGTGCCAGTGCGACCGTCGCCACCAGACAGGAAAGCGGAATCAGCCAGACAGGAATTCCGCGGTGGTGGGACATGGTGGTTAGAGCTGATCGACTTGTGTCAGGTTACAAAATGCCTGTCGCGTTCAAATTCGCCGGTTGGCGAAAAGACTGGGCGATTACAGTTTCAGCCTGCCACGGCCCGTTGAGCGGGTGGCCCAGCGCCGCCCAATACCATGCGGAAACGTCCGTCCACGCCGAGCCGTCGCGTCCGCTGGTGATCCGTTCGTGGACAGTCCGGCGGCGCCGGCGGCCGCAGTGTGCCGAATGCCAGCAGCGGTCGGATAGAAGCACCAGCACCGCGCCAATGATGCGGGCGCATGGGCTGGTATGCAGGGATCTCCGGTCACGCCAGGCGAGGACGAGCGCCAGACCAAGTGTTAGTAAGCCGAGTGCTTCATCATTGCCGTCGTCGAGGCGCTTTCCGAACCACCAGAGGACCGGCGAGATCGCCAGCAGTTGGAGAAGCACGGGATGCAGCTTCATGGACAGGATCGTTAAACCGCGCCGTTCGGGGCAGGATGGAAGAAGTGCAAGGGTTCTCATCGGACTATCTTTTGAATCGGGGACGGCGGCATCGGAGCGCTGGCTTTAGCCCAATGCCTTTAAGGATTGGACTGAAGTCCGAGACTACTTTTTCTTGCAGCCGCAGTCGTGGCCGCAGCCGGATTTCTTTTTCGGCCGGGCGAGGCGGACCAGGAAAATCGTGAGGGTGATGATCACGATGGCTGCGGCGGTGATTGTTTGCCAGTCCATGTTAGAATCCGATGAGTTTTCCCGCTTGGAAGACGACGAGTGAGGCAAAGTAGGCGAACCCGGTCATAAACACAAATTGTCCGGCTGCCCATTTCCACGAGCCGGACTCGCGCGCGACGACCGCGCTGGTCGGCAGGCATTGGAGCGCGTAAATGAAAAATACCAGCAGCGAAATGAGCGAGAGCGGCGTGAAAATCAGGCGACCGTCCGGCCATTTGGAAGCCGCCAGTTGATCGCGCAACACGTTGCGGGTCTGCTCCTCGTCGTCCGTTTCCTCGACCCGATAAAGGATCGCCATCGACGAAACGAAAACCTCGCGCGCGGCGAACGAGGTGAGGATCGCGGTGCCCATCCGGCCGTCGAAGCCGAGCGGTCGAACCACCGGCTCGATGACCGCGCCGATGCGGCCCATGGCACTGTGGGCGAGGGCGGCCGCTTTGTCGGCGGACTTGATTTTCGGATAAGTGCTGAGCGCCCACAGCAAAATCGAAAGGCCGAGAATGATGGTTCCCGCCTTTTTCACGAACGACAGGGCGCGCTCCAACACGTGGCGGAGAATGTAGCCCCACTGCGGCTTGCGGTAGGGCGGGAGCTCCAACAGGAAATGGCCGGGGCTGATGTCCTCGCCGAGCCGCCCGCGCAGCAGCCGGGCGACGATGAACGCGGTTAAAGTGCCCAGCGCGTAGATGGCGAACAGGATCAGCGCTTGCTTCCAGGTGCCTTCCTTTTCATGCAGCAGCAGCGGAATGATCAGGAAATAGACCGGCAGCCGCGCCGAGCAGCTCATCCACGGCGCGACGAAAATGGTGACCAGCCGCTCCTTGGCGGAGTCGATGGTGCGGGTGGCCATCACGCCGGGAATCGCGCAGGCGTAGGAGCTGAAAAGCGGCAGGAAGGATTTCCCACTGAGTCCGGCCCGGGCCATCACCCCGTCCATCAGATAGGCCGCGCGTGCCATGTAGCCGGAACTTTCCAACAGGCCGATGAACAGGAACAACAGAATGATCTGCGGCAGGAAGGTCACCACCCCGCCGACCCCGCCGATGACGCCATCGACCATGAGCGAACGGAGGTCGCCTTCGGCCATCAGCGATTCGAGCCAGTTGCCGAGCAGGCTTTGGCCGTTGGAGATCCAGCTCATCGGGATTTGCGCGAAGGAAAAAATCGCCCAGAACACGGTAAAAAAGATGCCGATCATCGAGATCCAGCCGAACACCGGATGGAGCAGCACTGCGTCAATCCGATCAGACAGCGTTTGCTGGTGCGCGTCCGGGCGACGGGCGGCGAGTTCGCAAAGACGGGTGATGAACGCGCGTCTGCCGGACACGGGATCGGCCGCTTCCGCGATCCATGTGGCTTCCGCCGCGATCGGGTGAGGGAAGCGCAACGCCTGCTTGAGCTCGACGATGCCTTTTTTCGCGTTCGCCTGCATGGGCACGACCGGGATGCCGAGTTCTTCGGACAATTTCGCGGGATCGAGCCGCAGGCCGGAGCGCTCGGCGACATCGACCATGTTCAGGGCGAGCACGCAGGGCAGGCCGAGTTCGATGATTTGAAGCGTGAGTTGCAGGTGGCGCTCGAGATTGGAGGCGTCCACCACGCTGACGACAATGTCCGGCTTGGGTTCGCCGGGGAGCCGGCCGTTGAGCGCGTCGAGCGCGACTTTTTCATCGGGGGAATTCGCCCGCAGCGAGTAGCAGCCGGGCAAATCGAGAACGTGCAGCTTGCGTCCGTGGGGCGTAAAGGTTTCACCGGATTTCACTTCCACAGTGACGCCGGCGTAGTTGCCGACGCGTTGGTTGGCACCGGTGAGCGCGTTGAAAAGCGTGGTCTTTCCGGCGTTGGGATTGCCGATCAACGCGATCGTCGAAGGAGCATCGGAGGAGGTGGACATGGGATTTCAACCGACGGGCGAAACCAGCACCTGCTCGGCCAGTTCGCGGCTGATGGCCATCCGGGTGCCGCAGATCGAGCAGATCAGATTCCTCCCGCCCGCGAGCTTGCGGACTTGGAGCTGCTCGCAAAATCCGAGATCGCGGAGGCGCTCGCAGCCGGGACCGCTCAACACCCGGATTTGCATGTCACAACCCACCTTGGCCTGGTTTAAGGTCATGGCACTGTCGATTTCCAAGTCGGCTGCTAGGACGGGTGACATCTGGGGCGGAACATCGCCAATTGAGATTGGTTTGCAACAAGAAAAGCGGATTTGTTGGAGTCCGCTCCAGGGCGATTGAGGGTGGCTGGAATGCCGTTGATTTGATCGACCCGCTGTTTCGACTTCCGCCCGAAACAGGCGGTGAGGGCATCCGGGCCTTGGCCGACGGCAGGCAGGATTCCAACGAGTTCACAGCGGGGAAACGGAGCGGGCTGAGAAAAATCCAGGCTCGTTTTGAATTTGAGGATGAGAAAGACATCCCCCCTTCCCGACTGGCATGAACCCCGACTCGCCCACGGAATAAATCGGCCAACGGCTCCCCGCGATCCAGATCGGACGCCTGAGGGCGTATCGGGTGCTACGGGTCGCTCCCATCGTAACCAACTCATCGCCGAAATCCGCCAGCGCACGGACGATGGTCGTGCGATTCACCCGCAAAGCCGCCGCGAGTTCCGTCGCTGAGACCGGCCCGCGTGCCCGAATGAGTGGAGCTACTTGAGTCCGTGGCGGCCTAGCAGGTTATAAACCGAGCGCTCGGAAATGCCGAGTTCGCGGGCGGTCTTGGCCTTGTTCTTGCCGGTGCGGAGATAGGTCTGGATGAAGGCGTCGCGCTCGACTTCCTGGAGGGTCAGGCTGCGGCCGGCGGGCGAGCCGGAAACGGGGGTGTTGTCGCGCCGGCCTTCCAACAGGGGTTGGAAATCACCGGCATCGAGCAGCGGTTTTTCGGCGAAGGCGGTGGCGCGTTCGAGCACGTTTTCGAGTTGCCGGACATTGCCAGGCCAGTCGAAATCCAGGAGAAGCGCGGCTGCGGCGGGCGTGAGGTGCCAGCCTCCGGCGGAGTCACGGCGGCCGGCGATTTGCGCAAGGATGCCGGCGGTGAGCGCGGGGATGTCTTCCTTGCGCTCGCGCAGGGCGGGAATCCGCAGCTCGATGATGTTGAGCCGGTAATACAAATCCTCGCGGAACGCGCCGGCCTCGACGCGGGCGCGGAGATCGACGTTGGTGGCGGCGATGACGCGGGCATTGGTTTGCAGCATTTTGCTGCCACCGACGCGGAAGAACTCGCGGTCTTGCAGGACGTTGAGGAGCTTGGGCTGGAGTTCGGACGGGAGATCGCCGATTTCGTCGAGGAACAGGGTGCCCTTGGAGGCTTGTTCGAAACGGCCGGCGCGGGACGAGGTGGCACCGGTGAAAGCTCCGCGCTCGTGGCCGAAGAGTTCGGATTCCAGCAATTCGCGGGGCAAGGCCGGGCAACTGACGGTGATGAATTCCTCGGCCGCACGCGGGCTGAGGCGGTGGATTTCACGGGCAAAATGAGATTTCCCGGTGCCGCTTTCGCCGGTCAAGAGGACGGTGCTGTCGAGTTGGGCTGCCTTGGCCAACTGGCCAAGCAAATGCCGGAGATGAGGATTGGCACTGTGAAGCGCGGCCTTGGACGAGGGTCTTCCGGATACCGGTGCGGGTGTGGGTGCTGGTGCTGGTGAGTCCTTGCGGGCGATTTTGGCTTGCCGCAGAAGGTCGAAGAGCCGTTTGAGTTCGAACGGTTTGGTTAGGTAATCGTCGGCTCCGGCCCGCAGTGCTTGCACGGCGGTTTCGGCATCGTTGAGGCCCGTTAGCATGATCACCGGCAGAGTGGGGAATTTTTCCCGAATCCTGACCAAGGTCTGGAGGCCGTTCATACCGGGGAGTCCGTGATCGAGGATGACGGCTTCGACTCCCACGCCGAGCATGTCCAAGGCTTCGTGACCGGAGCCAGCGGCGACCGGTCGCCACCCGAGATCCTGTGCGGCAATGATGAGCAGGCGTTGGATGGTTTCGTCGTCGTCAACGATCAACAAATTCGGGGGATTGGCAGGATTCAAAGGCATCAGCGATGGAAGGAGGCCAGTCTAATGCGTGGAAAGGGTGAAGCAAGTTCGAACGCCGGGTTGGCGCGGACAATTTCGCGATCATTCTGCCAGAATTTGTTTGAGACAGGTGAGCAAGGTTTCAGCGGTGTAGGGTTTCGGGAGGAAATTTTTAACGCCGGTGCCGGAAAGGTGCGCGAGTTCCCGGTTGGCGGGGATGCCGCTGGTGGCGATGATCTTGACTGCGGGATTGATTTCCATGAGTTTCCGAATGGTCGCGGGGCCATCCATGACAGGCATCATCATGTCGGTTAGGACGACACCAATCGTGGACTGATAGATGGCGTAGAGGGATAACGCCTGATGTCCGTCGGCGGCGAGAAGCGTGTGGTAGCCAAAGAACTCCAAGGTCTGGCGGGTGATCTGGCGGATAGATGCCTCGTCATCGACGACGAGCACCGTCTCGCCATTGCCATGGGGCAGCTCGGTCCGCTCGCGGGAGGGAGCCGCCCCGGCAAGTTCTGGATGGGCCGGGAGATAGACCCGGAAACGGGTCCCCACGCCCGGCTCGCTGAAGATGCGGATGAAGCCGCCATGACTCTTGACGATGGCCAGCGTGATGGAAAGTCCCCGGTCGGTTCCCCTGCCGACGGACTTGGTGGTGAAAAAGGGATCGAGGATCTTGTCGATGATTTCCGAGGGAATCCCCTGACCCGTGTCCTCGACCTCGAAGCACAAGTGCGGCCCTTCCTTGGCCTCCAGATTCATGGCGGCGAAGGACGCGTCGATCTCGACATTGTCCGCGGTGATGAGAATTTTCCCGGGGCCGGAAATGGCGTCGCGGGCGTTGACGCAGAGATTGAGGAGCATCTGGTGGAGCTGGGTGGGATCGCCATGGATCGCCCACAAATCGCGGCTGGCCATTACCTCCATCGCGATGTCCTTGCGGAAAGTGCCGCGCAAGATCCCCTCGATCTCCAAGATCAACTGGCGCGGGTGGATCTCCACGCGCTGACCTTCCATGCCGCGGGCGAACGAGAGGACTTGACCGACCATGTCAGCCCCGCGTTTCGCGCTGTTGGCGATGGTGTCCAGCAGCTCGGTGGAGCAGCCGTCGGTCACCCGCATTTTGAGTAGCTCGACGGCCATGGAAATGGGGGCGAGGATGTTGTTCAAATCGTGGGCGATGCCGGCTGCCAGGGTGGCATCCTGCGCCTTGTCGAGGAGCGAGGCTTGCTCGCGAATCAGGCTGTTTGAGAAACTGCAAGCAAGCGGGAGCGGACGGGATTTCATTCGGGGGAAGTCAAAATGACAGTAACTGAGTGTTGCCTAAACCTACAAAACGGGATCCGCCGCACGCCCGGCAAATGATCCGCATCCAACTAAAAACCAGTCTGTCGGCGGAATCTTCCGGTAGAAGATTGGCACACCCGACAGACTGGCAATTTGTCGGGGACCGAAGTCCCCTGATTTCTCCCCCCGAAGAATGAGGAGTTCTATGCATCATGCGTGCCAACACCGGGAGAGGGATGCAATGGATTGGTTTCCAGCAACTTTGATTTCACAACCAACGTCGGTTGTCGCGACTCGATCCCGCTCCAGCCTGAAAACATTGCAGCCACGTCACCCACCTCTGCAAACCGTGCAGGGATTACCAGCGTTGGGGGACACGCACATTCAGCGTCGGCAGGTCCATTCGTGGAGTGCGTAGCGTGCGGCGACTCTTCGGGTGATCTCCCCTGCATCCGGCCGAATTCGGCAGATTTCCCAGTCACCCGAAATCCGGTTCGCGAAATCCTCGGACCGTTCTCTCGATTTGGCTTCGCTGCATCCCACCGCGACCGATCCTTGGTGCAACAAGCCCAGCCGCGACCTCCGTTGCCCGGCCCCTGCAAGTTTCCTGCCATCCGCCCCGACCAGATCGTGGCTGACCGGATTTTCAAAACAAAGCGCCGCCCCGGTTTCCTCGCCACCCTCGCTCGACCGGACGTGGATTCTCTCCGCAGCCAGCGTCTCCGCCAGTGCCGCATGGATTCGCCGGTAACTTTCCGCCCCGCGCCAACCTGCCAGTGGCTCTCCCTGCGGAGCCACCACGGTGTAAGTCCAATCGGCCCGGTGGTCCACAATCCCCCCGCCCGTCCAGCGGCGGACCAGATTGAGGCCAGGAAACGCCGCCGACGCCCCGGCGATTTCACCGAAATAACCGACGCTCGCCCAGTCACCGGCCCAGCCATAGACTCGCAGCACCGGCATTTGTGCCGTTTCAAGCAACCATTGGTCCACCGCCATCGCCTCCGGACCCGACCGCCGCACCGGGTCGATCCATAGCTGTATGCGTTCGAAAATCACCCGCCCGTCATAACCACCTCACGCCAGCGCCGCAACACCCATCCAAGCGCAAATCGGCAGCGGCCATGTTAGTAATTCTGTTTGAGTTGTTCGAGCGTGGTCAGCCAAGCATCAAAAATCGGGCATGCTTGACGCATCTTTGCGATCCCAATCTCCTTCGCAAAGGCATTGGCAATGGCAATGCCGGTCGCCGTTTTCTTGAACTTTTCGCAATGGCGGCCAAGTCGTTTTGAGGGGGCCGTCTGGTTGCTATCATTGATCCTTTCCGGTTCACCGCACGCGGTGAGGATCGCCTCAATCTTGCTCAGCTTTACCCCGAGTTTCTCAGCCAGAACCACCGAATCACTGAAATAGAGAGCCCCAATTTCACACATCGACACATAGGGAATAAAGCGAGTCTCCGGCTGATGCAGAGGGTAACCCTTCATAGGCTCGGATTCCATTCGCCTTCCGGCAGTGTAGGCTGGTCGAGCAGATCATCCGCGAAACGAAGCGGGCCTTTGCGCGAGTCCAAAATCGACTCTCCCGAACGAGGTTCAGCATTGAGGTGCAGATTTTCACCGTTGGAGTCCATCGGGTGCTCTTCGCTGTCTCAAGCGGCCTCGGTATGGCGGTGGTTCTTGGGGTGCTGCGGATTTTGGAATCGTGAATTCTTGGGAGGGCAGCAGCGTTTTTCCAAAGGTATCGAGGAGGGTTTCATTTTCGCCATGTTTGACATCGGAGACTTTGTAGATCGGGCCATTGCGGGTTCCTTGCTGGCCATCTATCGGTTTGCGGAAAAAGGCTTTCATTTCCTCGAGATTGAGCGGGCCTGAGCCACGGCGTCCGAAGACTGCGGTTTGGTTGCCGCTCTCATCCACGGCGCGGTCACGATCGAGGCCACGGGAAATGGTGACCGCAGCACCCTCGGTCGGGTAGGTGGCGATGAGTTTCGGCGCGGGCTTGGGTGAGAAGCCCATGTGCCCGGGCACGTTCTCGGGCGAAATCAGTTGCAGGACACGCATGCCATTGCGGCCGTCGGCAACGAGCGCATACATCGAGGCGCTCACCGAACCGACTTGCACATCGCGCACATCCGAGAGTTGCCCACCGGCGGTGAAATGATTAAGGACGTGCGGCTTTTCCGGGTTTTTCACATCGATGATCGCCAGACCTGCGGAGCCGTCCGCGACATAGAGATAGGTTCTAGCAGCATAAAGCCCTCCGGCATTTACCAATGAAACGGATGCGCCGGAAATCGGGATGGGGTTGGCGGGATTGGAAACTTCGAAGACTTTCACGCCTTCCGCATCGGTGACAAAACAGTAATGCCACTGCACGGTGGATTGACGGGCACCATGCAGGGCGGAGCCTGAATAGCCGCCGGCGAAGACCGGGGACTTCGGGTTCGATGCATCGACAACGGCCAGTCCCTGGGCGGTGGTGATGTAGAGCCACTGCCCGGCCATCCACGCATGGCGTGCGCCATTGAGCTTTCCCTCGGGATTGAATGTGGCAGCCCGCTTGATGAAATTGTTCGCCGGATTGCCATCTAGCAGGGTCGCCACATCCACCACGATCAGGCCTTCCTCGAGATCGGTCACGAATGCGTAGCCATGGTAAGCGGCGATCGGCTTTTCCTCGTTCTGTGGCAGTTGGTTGCGATTGGGATCGTTGATCAGGGTGCTAGGAAGGGCCACGGAGGTGGCGTTGGCGGTTTTGATAAACGTGTCTTGCCCGATGGGTGACACCGGAGAGGTGGTGATGCGCTCGGAGAAATTCTTGTTATCGATGTTCGCGATGTCGAAAATGCCGAAGCCATTTTTCCCGAGAGCTGCGTAGAGATATTCACCGCGTGCCTGCAAGTCGAGCACGCCGCCCATGGCTTCATGGTGAGCGGTGGTTTTTAGGATAGAGTTATTACTGAGGTGCTCCTTGTAGTTGTCCGGGTAAGCGATTCGATGGAGGTGGCTGCCAATCGCCGCCTGCGGCTCGGTGCGCTCGGTCCACGCGACACCAGACAGCCCGTGGTCAGCGGTTCCGAGATAGCTATATCTTCCGAAAAAGTTGACCGTGCCCGTGCCGAAGCCGAGGAGCTGAGTCATGATCGCGTTGTTGTCATTGGCTGCCGAGACGTGGCAGTCCGTGCAGTTTTTCGTCGTGCCAACGCCGCTGGTGGTATGGGCGAAATGGGGGTTGAAGGCCTGGCCCGAATAGCCCTCGGCGGAGACAGTTTGCTGCTGGCTGTAGAATTGTTCGCGATTCACTCCCTGGGAGCCGACCACCACGGCGCTGGACGAGCGCAATACGGCCAGCCGGTTTCCTTTGGCCGTGCTGTCCTTACCAAGCATGAAGACATCGTCGCGCACCACTTGGGGATTGTATGAACTGAAATTCCGGGAAGTGGTTCCTTCAAATTTGTTAGATGCCATTTTCACGTCCGCTTCCATGGGCATGTGGCAGCCGAAACAACTGGTCGCCCATGCCGTATGGCAAGTCTGGCAGTCCATCGCCTGATTGCTGTGGGCGAGATCCTTGGCGCATTTCTTGGGATCATCGGGGACACCTCCCCAGGTTTTTCCGTCGCGCTTCAGGGTTTTTGCGTAAGCGCTCATGACGTTGTAGTGATCGGAGCCGGGGGTGACCGTATCGAGAGTCTGCGGTATTTCCCATTGAAGGTTCTGCTCCATCGAAGACTGCTGCATCAACCGCTTGCCATCCGCGCTCCAGGTGAAACGAGGGCCGAACGGGGTGTTGCTTTCGCGCAGATTGATAGGCTCCACTTTTCCTGCCTCGGAGAGGGTGCCGCCCTTGCCGGAAGTGACGAGGGTGGTGTGGTCGCTAACCGTTCCGTGGCAATCCACGCAGGTGATCGCGGTCGCCGCCCTTGGCTCGACATTGAGCAAACCGTTGCCGTGGGAATCGTTGAGGAAATGGCAATCGACGCACTGCATTCCACGCGCGAGGTGGATGTCCTTCATGTGTACGGCCTTCTTGAACTTGTCCGGGTCGTCGTGAGAAATCTTCTCATCCTTCAAGGTCAGTAAATTTCCTTCACGATCTTTTTTAAACACGGCGCGGAACACCCAGCCGTGGCCATGATAGTCGGCAAACTGGGTCTCTTTGAGCTTGGGATTCAACTCGGCGGTCTTCTCCAGGAAATTGACATCGCCCCACAAGCCGCGCGCGGCTGCAGCTTCGGGATTCGCGCGCAGCGATTTCACCATTTCCTCATCACTGGGATTGCGCTGCGCCTTCGGATACATGAACTCTGCGTCCGATTCCTGATCCCACCAGGTATATCCGAGGAAGGGGTTCACGAACATATTGCCCTGGTGCATGTGGCACGTCATGCACTGGCTAGATGGAATGCTCCGGGTGAACTTGTGGGCGATGGGATGGCCTTTTTCCTTCTTGGAAATCATCGGATCCGGATTGAATGACAGGCCCTGATTTCCATAAGCGCTATACCATCCAGAATTCGAGGGAGACCGGTCATTCGCATAGATGACATGGCAGGCGGTGCAGCCGCTGGAACGGTAATCACCCGGCCTGTTGTTCGAACCGAAGAAGTCTAGCAACGGATCGTGCAGGCGTGTCTTCTGGGCACCGATGACGACGGGATCGACCCTTGAAAATGTGCCAAGCCCGCGCTCTCCCAAACGGCGGAACGGTTTACCCGGTGGCTCGGAGGGATCGGGGTTGCCGAGTTCTGCCAGCTTGGTTCCACCTTTTTCAAAAATCCGGAAAATGTTGCCTGTCTGCGAAACGTTGAAGCGTGGTAGCGGAAATATCTCCTGCACGATGCCCATGGTTCTCTGCATTTCCGGCGTGACCTTGATCGGACTTTGTAGAGCCAGGGGAACCCCGTTGGCTCCGTAGGCTTGGCCGAAGATCGAATCTTTAACCGGGTATGCCCCGTTGTTATAGGCCGCCGCCCCCCACAACATCGCACCATGCCGCATCATGCTGTGATTGACGTGATCGACAGACTGCGCATGGCAGTCGCCGCAGGTTTTCTTAGCGACGCGCAGATCCCCCGGATTCACGAACTGGATAAACTCTGGAGATTCATGGTTGAGCAGCACATCGCTGGCGCTTGGGTTTGCGGAGCTTTCAAAGAACACGGGATTGCGCGGTGCCGGGTGAGCCTGCCGCATCGTCAGGCCCGGAGTGGGATCGCCACCGTGGCAGTCCGTACACCCGAGGCGGACATATTCACTTCCATGCGGATCATTCGAATTCTCATGACAGCCGATGCAGCCGCGACTTTTCAGCATCACCGCCGCTTTGGATTGATCCACCTTGTTAGGTTTTAGGATGGCCGCGCCGGTGTTTGCTAGAGAGTCCGATGCGGCGACAGGCGGGCCGAAAAGACTGCCGTAGCCCATAGCCGCGTCCTGGGAATAACCTGACAAGGCCACTCCGCCTGCAGCCAGTGCGCAGGCGATACGCAGATAAATCGTGAGTCTATTCATGGTCAGAAGGTCATGGTTGCAGAGAGGAAACCGCTGTAAAGGACATCCGCCACACCTTGGGGATTCGTAGGGGTGTAACCGTCCACGCCGGTTGAGTCCGTGCTATAGATGTCTTTAAAACCTGCTCCAGGGAACAACATGCCCAGCCCCACGTTGAGCTTCAGATTGTCCGTGAGGAAAGGTCTGTATTCCACGCCGAAGCTGAGATCCCAGCCGATTTCCCTATCAATATCGTTCGTGACGAGCGCGGTGGCGATGGCGTCCGTGTCCATAAACAAGAGGTAATTGAGGTTTGCAAAAGCCCGCACACGAGGTGTTAGCTCCCATTCTTCGCCAAGTCCGGCGATGAAGATGCCCGGGTTGACGAAATTAGACTGACCTAAAAATTTGTTAGATCCCAGCTCGGGAATCAGGCTCAAGCGCTGCTTCAGAGCGACCCCTGTCCCGCCTAGATTCATTCCCTGCCTCTGCCAATAGCTGAATGGTCCGATGAAGTTCGGATTGTCAACAATGGCGTCCCACCCGGTTGCGGTGTTGTCAGTCGCATTGTCGTCGCCCGATGCGCAGAACAGGGTGAATTTGTGGCGCATCCAGTCGGTATCCACGGAAACCTCCATGGCCGCCATCCACGCGCTGATGTCAACCGAGTGCCCAGCAACGCCATTCAAATCATCCTGGCCGAACACATGGTAGAGCGAATGGCTGATATTCGCACGACCGATGTGGCCTTCGCCATTCCAGCCCAGATAATAGGCCTCGAGATCGTGAGGAGCCACGGTGCCGATGGGTGACGGGCGGACGATGTTGCCCGCGCTGTCGTAAGTTAGACCACTGTCGCTTCCATTGTCCCAGTTGGCCAGAAAACTGAGTTGGGCGGTGTAGCCTTCGGTGAGGAAATCCTGGTAATAGACGTTGGCAACCAAAACGTTCTGGTTGCGGTCATCGAAAGTGTTGAGATCTGAAAAGGACTCTTTCTCGAAGAGATCGAACAGCGCCAGATTGTACTGGATGCGGTTCTTCTGCAGATTGCCGAAAAGTCGGTATCCCCAGTTCGAATCAACAAACACATGGCCGCGGAAATCCGCGTTAAACGTCTGGGTGCCGACCCGCATCGCCGCGAAGTCGTAATTCTCGGAAAGATCCAGCAGATGTGATTCGAAAAAGAACTGCTGCAATCCGACATGGTTCTCGAATCGCTCGGTTGCATTCGTATTGTGCAGGTTCGAGTTGGCGTGAGAAAGCAGGGGATCGAGGAACTCGTCGAGATCTCCGGGGTTCACGATTCCGGAATTGGCAGGAGCAATGGCCGTCGATTGGCCAAGCCCGCGCGGGTCCGGCGAGACGACGTTTGTCTCGTAACCGGTGATATAGTTGGTATTAAAAACGGGCTGGATGCGGAACATCCACTCTACGGGCTTGAACGACGTCTCTCCCTTGAAGAGATCGAAAATCAGACTGGTGTTTGTATTGATGATGGTCTGATCGCCCCTGCCGAAAAATTCCGAACTGGAAGGCCGCGCCGAGCTGACGCCCGAGGGGATCGGGATATCGTGAACCTCAATGTCGGTGCTGTTTTGCAGGGTCAGCGAAGCGAAAATGTCCTGCCCGATGACCGGAACATCCCCTTTGAGTACACTCTGGTAATAGGGGTGCCAGAGGTAGGGTGTCTTTCTCCCGTAGGGAGTTTCGGCGACACTGTCGTCCAGATAACGATTCCACACTCCCGTCGCAATGCGGTAGCGATCCTCGACAGCAGTGGTGTTAGGTGGATCTTCTGAATGTTCGTAATGACCCGCGTGCCAGTTCTCGGAAATGCGCTCCTCGTAGCGGACACCTTTTCTCGGTAACACAAACGGTTTCCCGATTTCCGGTTCGTAACGATCCCCCGGTCCTTGCACCAGTTCGGCCTCGATCCGACGCTGCTCCACTCCCTGGCGCGGCAATTGCAAATCATCGGGGATTGTCGGAATGAACTTGGGAAATTCCTTCGGGCCGCCCGCGTCCCGCCTGAAAAAGCGGTCATCGTGGAAACCGGGATCGTCTTTGAAAAATCGGCCGATCCCCAGTGCTTTCTCCGCTTGGCCGACGATGGCCTCGGACTCCCATGGCTCCGCCTTTTTTTCCCCGTCATCCATCCCCATTCCAGGATCGGGGTTGAATTCCGCCGGTGGCAGCAAGGATCCTTTAGAAATGGTGGCCTCCTCCTTGATTTCCAAAACAGGCAAGCGTGGTTCCGGCGCCGGATTCAAGCTCGGATCGGGAGAAAAAGAGGCGGGGCTTTCCGGCGTAGCATCGGCCAAAGCTTGCTGTGCGGTGAGACGATCCGGGCGCTGCTCGCCGTTCGCCACATCCCATTCCGGAGTCCGTTTGTGCGGCGGCTGATAACAGGTCGTCAACAGGACGCTCGAAGAGGCGACCAAAAGTCGACTGACTGTTTTGAAAAATCCGCCGCTCATGGGTTCAAAACCTCCATGGCTTGAGGATCACCGGCCCTCCTCCGCTTCGAGGTGCGATTTTGCCACCCGATCCAGTTTTTTTATGAACTCCTCAGCAGTGGCGACGTCAAAGCTCTCCGGGGGTTTCGCGACATTGAATAGCTCGTCGAGAAGAGCCTTCGCGATCACCCTTTGCTGCCCGGATGCGACAAAGGACTCGTTCAGGCGATCCATCGCCAATGTCAGGCGCTCGGCATAATAGCCGATGGCCCACGAGCGATATTTCGGAGCAACCACGCTGAACGCATCGGGTTGAAATGGAGCCCGGTTGCCAATCAGCTTGGACAAGATCGCGCGACTTTGTGCATGACTCATCGGTGCGCCGGAAATCCGCTTTGCATATTCATCCGCCGAGCGGACCAGATCCTGCCCCAAGTCATCCCAGCCGGTACCTGTTGCTTTCAACAATGCTCTGATCGCCTCAATTTCCGAGATCCTTCGATCACCGGGTTCACGCTTGGCTTGCGCCGCAGTCTCGCGCAAAGCCACGGCCTGTCCCACAAGCCATGTTTTGGCGTTGGAAAATCCCTCCTCTTCGCGCCAGTGCTTGGGCTCAGCGACCAGCAGGCCATCCAACTCGAAGACCAACGCCGGGTGTTTCGCATGAACCAGCTCGTCGCTCAGATTCTGGTGACAGGCGACGCAATTGTTCGCCCGCTGGTAGGCACTGCCCAATGGCCGCATGCCAAGCCGCGCAAGCGCGTCTTTCGGGTAATCCGGCCGGGTATGCGAAAGCAGCCAATTTTCCGCCGGACCATGGCAATTGGCGCACGAGACACCGCTGTCAACCTGGTGCCCTTCCGGAGGTGCCGCGAGTCTGGACGGGGGCACTTGGCGCATCGGGGAGTGGCAGATCGTGCAGCTTTTCGATTCCGCAGCGTTTTCGATCCCAAGCTGCCTGGCCATCGCCTTGGAGCGTCCGTTGGTCAGAGTGGCGGAGGCGTCGAAATGGGGGTCGTAACCCTTGAAAATGGTGTAGGCTCCACGATCAGGCCCTGCCCCTCCATGGCAACCGCTTGTCATGCAAGTCTCGGAGCCAAGCACCTTTGCCGTGTCCAATGGCTCCCCTGCCCCGACCCGCGAGAGGCAGACTGAGATCATTGCAGTTAAGAATAGCTGATCCTTCCTCACTCAAAGTGATTCTTAAGATCGCGAGGGCTGATGTGGCAAGCCAATACGGGAGACAACAATCCATCCCGAACCATGTTCCGCACGCCCCCTTGGAATAAATCGCGAAAATCCTCGTTCCAAGCTTGTGCCAGGATCTACCCGTCAATAGTTTCATCCACAGCATTAAGAATGTGAATTACGAGATCTTGTTACGTTCGGCACTTTCGAACCCTCTTTTTACGATTGGGCTGGCCGGAGGACTATTAATGTTAGGATACGTCACCACTCAATGGTGGGCGGTTGCCGCTAGGTATCGTTTCGAGGCGAAACGCAACCGGCTCGAGCTCGACGCGCTTCATCAAAAAATCGAGATCCTGAACCTCAAGGCGCAGGCGGCACCAGAATCAGCTTGGAATGGATACCGCAAGTTCACCGTTTCCAAGAAAGTGGAAGAGTGCGAGAACACCTACTCATTCTACCTCACTCCACACAACGGTAGGCCGCTGCCACCGTTCAAACCCGGTCAGTATCTGACTTTCGAACTGCATCCCCCGAATTCGGGCAAGCCTCTTGTCCGCTGTTATTCGCTCTCGGACGGCGCTCTTAGCGACGACCATTATCGGGTCACGATCAAGCGTGCATTACCGCCGACCAATGAACCCGGCATACCTCCGGGTATTGTTTCCAGCTACTTCAGTGACCATGTAAAGGAGGGCGACATCCTCAACGTGAAAGCTCCCGGTGGCCGGTTCTTTCTTGATGTCGAGGTCGATCGCCCCGTGGTTCTCATATCCGGCGGCATTGGCATCACGCCCATGCTGGCGATAGCTCGCCTGTTGACCCATATCAAAGACAACCGGGAAATCTACTTTTTCTTCGGCTGCCGCAACAGCCTTGACCACATATTCCGCGACGAGGTCATCGACTTGCAAAAAGCCAATCCAAACATGCGGCTTCACATCTGTTACAGCCGCCCGCTTGCCGAGGACGTTCGGGGCGAGGCGTATAACCACGAGGGCCGTGTCACAAATGATCTGATGAAGGAAATTTTGCCTTCAAGCAATTACGAATACTATCTGTGCGGTCCCGGGCCATTTATGGATACCCTCGTAAACGGCCTGTATGACTGGGGGGTGCCGAAGAAGGATGTGAAATTCGAAGCCTTTGGCCCGGCCACCGTCAAGAGCGGGCCGCATGAGCCCAAGACTAAATCCGAGACGGCCGATCAAGCGGTGATACCGGTGGAGTTCGCCCGTTCCGGAAAAACAGTGCCGTGGGATTCCGAGATGGAGAACCTCCTTGAGTTTGCGGAGAAAAACGGAATCACCACCATTGAAGGAGGTTGTCGCGCGGGTAGTTGCGGATCTTGCCTTGTGGCGATCAAGCAAGGCAATGTCGAATACATTCTGGAACCAGGAGCTACCCCGGAAGAAGGCACCTGCCTTACCTGCATCTGCCGACCAACAGGGAAAATGGTGATCGATGCATAAAGCGCTCAACTATGGCAATATCCGACAACAATTTAGCAAGCATCACTCGCCAAGCGGCCCGCCCGAAGCGATGGGATGATCCGCTAGATCCCGCGATGAGTGATGCCACGCTGGACATGCTGATGGCAACGGAACCGTTCGCCAGCATGGATGAGAGCGCATTTCCTGCCGGCACTCCGCTGCGCGAGATCTTGCGGGCCGACACAGCCGTGCGCGAGTATGCCGCCGGAGAAATCGTCCTACGCAAAGACGATTACGGAACCTCAGCCTTCCTAGTCCTGGAGGGCGAGGTCGATGTGATCCTGCGTCCGGAAATCGATCCCCAGCTTCTGGGCCGCGCACCAAGTGTCAAAAAGAGCTTCATCGCGCGCCTCGCCCAATTGTGGAACAACAACCCGGAACCGGAGGGATGGAGCAAAAAATCCCCGCGTGCGAGCGACAATCTCAAAGGCTCCATCAACAAGGAACGTGGTTCCGTTTATTTGCAAGATTATCCACAGATCGTTTCCAATGCGCAGACCGCCACCCTGAAAATGGGACAGTTGTTCGGGGAAATTTCAGCGCTCAGCCGCATGCCGAGGACCGCCACCGTGATCGCATCCACGGAACCGACCCGTCTACTGGAATTCAGTTGGGAAGGGCTGCGCGACATCATGCGCCATGATTCCGCGCTGAAGAAGCAGATCGATAAAATTTATAGAGAAAACTCCTTGGAAATTTTTCTGAGCAATCATCCCCTTTTCAGCCACTTGGACGCGTCCGGCTATGCGCGATTGTGTGAAGAAGCCCAACTGGAAACTTTCGGCGAATACAACTGGTCCGGCGCATATCTCAGGCTGGCGAAGGACGGTGACCCGGCGACATCCGCGAACGAGCCTCTCATCGTGAGAGAAGGAGAATATAGCAATGGTATCTATATGATCCGCGCCGGATTCTGCCGGGTAAGCCAGAAATACGGCAATGGTGAACGCACCTTGAATTACATCGGAGCGGGCAGTGTGTTCGGTTATGAAGAAATCGCGAACCATTGGAAAAATCCTCAACAAGAGATGCAGTCTCTCTACACACTTCGCTCATTGGGATACTCGCATCTGATATTCATTCCAACGGCTTCGCTGGAAAAATTCTCGAACCGGGGATTGTCGGAAACAGATTTCCCATCCAGTCCCGTTCCGAAAAGCATGTCAAATCCGGCGGGCACGCGTTCGGTTGAAGATGACAGTGCGCCATCGGCCAGCCTGATGGAGTTCATGGCGGAGCATCGCTTTTTCAATGGCACGAAGTCGATGGTCATTGATATGGACCGCTGCACCCGTTGCGACGATTGCGTGCGTGCGTGCGCATCGACCCACGATGGCAACCCGCGCTTCCTGCGGCATGGACCGATGATCGACAATCTGATGATCGCGAACGCCTGCATGCACTGCGTGGACCCGGTTTGCATGATCGGGTGCCCGACCGGTGCCATTCACCGGACAAGCTTCGGCGGAGAAGTCGTTATCAATCCGGCCACGTGCATCGGATGCGGCACCTGCGCCGCGAATTGCCCTTATGATGCGATCCGCATGGTCGAGGTCCGATCAAGCACAGGCGAGTTTCTGGTGGATGAAGAGTATCAACCCATTCTGAAAGCGACCAAGTGTGACTTGTGCGTCGAACAAACAAGCGGCCCCGCCTGTCAGAACGCTTGCCCACACGATGCTCTCAGCCGCACGGATTTAACCCACATAACCTCCCTCGCACAGTGGCTAAAAAGGAGATAGAACTCACCCGCAGGAGGTTCGGTAGTGCGTTGATCACCACTCTATCAATCGTCGGATTGGTGGTAGCGTACATCAAATTCGCTCCTTTGTATCCGCGCCATGCCTATCTGAGTGGCTGGCTACTGTTCGCTGCGATGCTATTTCTAACATTTTTCAACCTCCGCAAGCGGGTTCCTTTCCTGCGCATCGGCAGTGCCAGCTTCTGGATGCAACTGCATCTCTACGTGGGAGTCTTCTCGGGCGCGTTGTTTTTCGTGCATATCGGGTGGTCATGGCCCGCGGGGATTTTTCATCAGCTTCTCGCTTCGTGCTACGGGGTTGTGTTCGTGACGGGAGTTCTCGGGTTATGGATCAGCCGCGCGTTTCCACGGATGCTCACTGTCGCCGGATACGAAACCCCTTTCGAGCGTATCCCCTACGCCCGGGATAACCTGCATGAACAAGCCGAAGCGCTTGTATTGGCAGGCGTGGATGGCCAGACATCACCTGTCATCGCGGAGTTTTATACGAAAAAACTTGGGATGTTTTTCACTAGGCCGTGCAACCGGTGGGCGCACCTACGGCAGTCACGCGCTCCGCAGGCTGCACACGTCTCCCAGTTCGATGAGGTGCAAAGATATGCCAGGAAAGGCGAGCGTGAAATGCTTGATGCGCTGAGGGATCTCGTCGCTCAGAAGCACATGCTCGATTACCAGTATTCGTTGCAGTCTGCTCTGCGGCTGTGGCTGTTCGCGCATATTCCGCTAAGCTATTCCCTGCTGATCTTCAGCGTACTGCACATCATCCTCGTCCATGCGTTTTCCGGATCCGTCTCATGAAAGCCAGCCAACATTCACCGGTGTTTCCCTCCAAGGAGTATGTTCGCCCCAATCTGGATTGGGAGTGCGGGCATCTCTGCGAGGGTTGCCCCTGCCGGATCGGGCCTTCACCCAAGGGACAGTGCAGGGCGACCTACGAGTGCGCGCCCCGCTTGGAAGTGAAACCCGGAGAGGTGAAGGGTCACTGGACATGCACGCGCCCGCGAACCGGCGGTGGCAAGTGCGAGAACGGCCCTTTTCCGGACGGAACCTGCTGCAATACGATTCCCAAATGCCAACCGCGCAGAACCCTTCGATCCATAAGGAAGCGTGTGGTCGCATTCACCGTCATCGCCAGCTTTATCATCCTGTTCGTAGGCATCAGCCGAAATTGGCGGGATGAATTCACCAATCCAGGACCCCTATCCAGCGTTCACGCAAGTGCGACTTTCGCGGACATCCACACAAAGCAATCGGGCGGCGATACCAGCAGTTGCGCCGCTTGTCACGAGGGCGCAAGGCAGGGTGTGGATTCGTGGCACGCCAAGGCTTTCGATGCGTTCAAGCACGGGCTGGCTCCTGCCGAATTGATCAAGAAAGGACCGCTCGAATCCTCCAGGATGGATGCGAACTGCTTGTCCTGCCACAAGGGCAAGAAGTTCCACCAGCCGAATCTAGCCGCCGAATTCGCATGCCACGAATGTCACAAGGAACATCAAAACAGCGGATTCATGCCGGAAGTGGACAGTCGCTATTGCACGTCATGCCATGGTTCAGCCGAACTCATGGCAGCATCACGGGAAATGGGATCGAAGACCGACCCACACGCCTTTTCTTCCCTCGCATTCAACACCACCCTGAAGATCCAATCGCGCGAACGACCGGAAAAAGGCTATACCGAAGTGATCACTGCGTTTCATACCGATCACCCCGAGTTCCGGCAGATCCGGGACGGAGTTCGCGATGAGAACTCGCTGAAATTCAATCACGCGGTCCACCTGCAGACGGGTAAGATCCCGAGGGTTCTGAATTGCAATGACTGCCACGAGCGCGACGGCAGGGGCGAATACCAACGGCCGATCACCTACGAGAAGCATTGTGTCGAATGCCATACCCTCCAGTTCGATCCAGATACACCCGCTGACAAAAACAAACCCGGAATCTATTTGCCCCATGGCGATCCCTACTACGTTCGTGCATTCCTGCGCAGCCTCAACATACAATACGAGGAGTATGGCCGCAGCCATGAGGGCATCACCCGTCGGGATGAACTCAATAACTACGTAAGGGAAAAAAGGGTAGCCATCGAAAAGCTTTACGAAACCGGTGAGAACCTAGAGCGCGCGGTATTCTTCGCGGACATGAAGGGAGAGATCCCCGGTGGCCTCCGGGCACCATTCGCGGGTTGCGCGACCTGCCATAACGTCTCGGAACCCGAGAGTGATAATGCGACTCCCGCGATCAAGAAGGTCTCGACCCCCGACCGGTGGATGGTGCTTGGGAAATTCAATCACGACTTGCACCAGAAGGGGCTGACCTGCCTAGATTGCCACAAAGTGATGACCAGTGAACTCACGAGCGATCTCAACCTGCCGTCGATCAAGTCTTGCGTGGAATGTCACAGTCCCAAGGGAGGAATTGATAACCGCTGCATCCGATGCCACACCTTTCACAACAGCCAGCCGGGTTCACTTTTGCCAAAATCTCCCGGAGCGTCAATCCATCCCGATGAGGCAAAGCCCGGAGATTGACCGATTCCTTCACAATCGAAAATCGCGCCCCCGCTCCCGCGCCGCAGATTCCTTGGTGCCGCGATCGGTGTGGAAAACTGTGATAAAAAGGCTCTGGTTGAAGGGGCCCTTGTACTGGCTCGACTTCGGATCCACGCAGAACTCGTTCATCACCGCATAGTTCATCACCAGCGGCAGCCCGTAGATAAACCCCTCCTCGGCGATGGCTTTGGTTTCCTCGATGCCCGGCGCGGTGATGCCGACCTCCTTGTCCCCCTGTTCCGCGGTGGAGATGGCATCGCGCTTCTGGTCGCAGCCGGTGATGGCCGAGCTGGTGATGGCACCCGCGAGCGCCAGCCGGATGATTCTTTGTCGGGTCGCTTTCACGATATTGTGGTTGCTTGAACTGGGGGAGAATGACGGACACTCCGGGCCGGTTAGTTGCGCGCGGGCAGCAATGACACCTTGCCGGAATCCAAATCGTAGCGCGCGGCGACGATCTTGAGCGTGCCGTTCGCCACGGCTTGCTTGAGGATGGGTCCGGCGGCTAACAACTGCCCCGCCACGTCGAGCGCGTGTGCGTTCACGGCATTGTCCACCGCATCGCCGGGCTGGCCTTTGGTCGCCTTGACGGCGGGCTGGATGGCCTTCAACACCGTCGCGATGTGCCCCGGTTCTTTGGCCCCCGCGACCGCTGCGGCCACCGCGCCGCAACGCTCGTGGCCAAGCACCACGATCAGCGGCGAGCCGAGATGCGCCACCGCGTATTCGATGCTGCCCAGGGCCACCGGATCGACCACCTCACCGGCGGTGCGGATCACAAAAATGTCGCCCACCTTTTGATCGAAGATCACCTCCGGGCCGACGCGCGAATCCGAGCAGCCGACGATGATGGCGAATGGCTTCTGACCCTGCGCGACCTTCTTGCGGCTCGCCGCGATCGCCGCAGGCGTCACCGAGGAAAGATGCCCCGCCACGAACCGCAAGTTGCCTTTTTCCAAGCGTTGGAGCGCTTCTGCGGCGGTCACGCCCGAAGGTGCGGCGGCGCGGGCAATGCCCGGGGCTCCCATCAGGCAGATGAGGGCGGCCAAGAGCGGACGACGGAAGGAGAGGCGGTGATTTATGGTCTTCATGTTGCTGTTATTATGGAAAAACAATCGGGTTCGCCAGTCAATTCGCCGGATTCCGCCGGGGCGGAACGACGATTTCCCGGTCGCCACTCATTCTCAGCTAGATCCGGCCGGTGGCGCAAGGTGCGGCGGAACGCGTCCGCCGACGCCCATGGGCTGCCGATAAGATGCGCTCTCGATCTGCCCATCGGCTGTTTCATGGACATCGGCGATCATGCATCGCCGCTCCTTGGGGCTTCACGTTCCGGCAATTGTTTCTGACAAACGGCTAGATCCGGCCGGTGGCGGGGAGCCGGGACTCTATCAAAAATACCACGCGAAGCCGCAGATCAGCTTGAAATCGAGAGTATCGGAGGCCACGGGAAATTCGTAACCGAAGGTCGCCGCATATTGATCGTGGTCACCGCAGACGAGGGTGGCATCCAGTTCGATCCGGTGGGTGACATCATCTGTGAGAAACTCCCAGGTGGGCTTGTAGGTGGCGGCGACGGACCAGGTGTCATTGAGTTTGAGCGCCAGCGGGAACTTCATCTCGAGCTTGCTAACCGCATACGCGCCCGCGTCGCAGGGCGTGACGCTGTACTCGGCATTGATGCCCAGGTTGAGCCGGTCCGTCGCGTCCCAACGGATGGCGGCGATCGGTCGCAGGACCAACGCATTGGCACCGAGGGCGGAATCCGAGGCGGTGTCGAATTCCGCGTTCATGCCGAAGCCATAGCGCAACGTGGGAGAAAGCCGACCGACGATGCCGGGGCGCAATTCAAAGTCGCCGACGCCGGACTCGTTAGATCCGGGGGTATCGTTCCATTTCACCGGGACCATGACTTGCACGCCGAAGGCTAGCCCGTCGCAAATGGGCACGGCCCAGCGCAGCGAGTTTTCGATCTTCCAAAGCTCCACGTCGTTGACGTCATTCTCGTAGCTGAACTCCGAGTACACGCGGCGGCTGATGAGCGTCGGATCATAAGCCTCTTTCCAGGCGATTTCCTGGGTCTGTTCGAACCACTCCGGAGCGGCGGCGCGGACTAACGGAGCCAGCAACAGGATCCCTGCCGCAGTGGTGATGGTTAGGTGGATTCTCATGGTTCGTTGGTTCGTATTGGCTTTTCGACGGATCTCATTTCGAAAACTGCTGCATGACATTCCGGACCGGCACGCCGGAAATCCGGATCACACCGCTGAAGGGTTGGTCGAGTTCCGTGATCAGGAAAACCGCTCCGGCCACCGACACTGCGGCGGCAGTTAGAGCGAGGGCGGTCGTCAGGTTGGGCGGTGCCAGCAGGCTGAAACCGAGAAAGATGATCAGCAACCAGCAGCCGACCATGATCAACAGCGGCCTGGGAATCGAGGGCACCGCCTGCGCCATCAACAACGTGCGAAGCTGCGCCAGATCCCCGGCCATCGTCGCCGCCTGCGCCTTCCAGCCGCGCTGCGCGTCGTCGCGCGGAGCAAGCCCTTGGATCCCGGCATAGATGCGGTCGCCCGCGTGCGTGTCGGGCGTTAACCCAGCCTGCGCACCCGCCTCAGCCGGCCACATGCGGCGGAACGCCTCGCCCACACTTGTGCGGAAATCCGCGCGCGCACTCCCGCCGCTTCCGGACCATAGGTGGTGAGCGCGCGGTCGAGGAAGGCGACCTTGGAAGCCATCAGGATCACCTCGGTGCGCTGGGTGTCGTAGGTGCCCTTGGCCGAACTCACCAGCAAGCCCAGCAGCAACGCGGTCATGGTGGCGACCAGGCCCATCGCCAGTTTCACGGTGTCCTTGGACTCCGCGTTCAGGTGGTCGTCCGGCAGGTGGCGGCGCACCTTGCGCCCTAGCAGGATCATGGTGACGAGGGATAACAGCAGGATCAGGGAGGTCAGCGCGGTGTTCATGAGTTGCCGGTGATTATTATCATGCCGGAATCGGTATCCAGCGCGGAATTCCAGATCTTCTTCCGTCCCGCCGGCGGCAAGATCAAGGAGGGGCGATCTCCGAATCGCCCATGGCCAATGGGAAGCCGATGGAAAGCCATTCATCTCACTTCATCGGCCTATCATTGGCTTCGGCGATTCGGAGATCGCCGCTCCTTGGGCATCGGCCGCACCCACGGTTAGATGCCGACGGAGTGTTAGAGGCTCATGGCGTCTCGACCAGGACGGCCATCGCCTCGGTGCGGCGGATGGTCACACTGTCGCCGACTTTCACCTTGGTGAGGTCGATGTGGTCGCCGACCTTGACGGTTTCCGAATGACCGTCCTTGTTAGTGAAGGTCACCTTGCGGGCGGCGGTGTCGATGGCGGAGATCTTGACGGTCGCCTGCACGGTGTCAGCCGCGACAACCCCGGGCTTGTCGCCCAGCCGGGCGACACCGACGGTGGTGGTTCCCATGGCACCCGCCATCGGCTTGCCCTTGTCGAGGTAAACGGCGGTCTCCGCCGTGATGGTGACTTTGACGTGGTCGTGGATGTGGATCTGATGGAAATTCACGATTTCCGGTCCGCATTTGACGACCTTGGTTTTCCCGTTGGACAGCGTGAGCGTGAGCTTGCGGTTGGTGGAGTCGATGGAGGCCACCGTGGCGGTGGCCTTGTAGGTGTCCACCACCGTGGTGCCGGTGGCGGAATGTTTCACGGTGGTGGTCTGCTCGCCGGGGATGGGGGTGGAGCAGGACGCGAGGGCTAACAGGGCTGCCGCCGGCAACGCCAGCGCGGCGGATTTCAGGGATGCGGTTTTCATGTTGGTTGTTTTGGTGGTGGAGATTGGAAGCAACGGTGGGGACGAAGGTGTGGCGAGGTCGGGGAAATCGGCTGGCAGCGGAATGTCGCACCATGACAAATTGGCTAGGGTGTCGCTATGGGACCATGGTCCCATGGTTGCGGAGCCGCGAACATTCGCATGCAACTCATCCTGCGGCTGATTTAAGCGGATCAAAAAACCCGTGTCGCAGAGGATTCCGAGCTTCAACGACGGTTTAGACATGAGCGACTCACCGGATCTCCTCCAGCCACTCGTCCGCGTCAGAAACATTCTCCCAAGCAGGCGCGGGCGTCAGTTCCCGTGCGCCCACCGAACCTTCGATTCTGATCTCAATGTCTCCAAGTGCGTCCATCCGGGGAAAACCTTTGCCTGTTTGATCGGGATATTCAACCTGCAACTTCTACCCAGGTCAGTGCCTGGCAGGCGCTTCCACTTCAGAGCCAGTCGGTGCGCTGAGACTAAGCCGTCTGTCTCACCTGCCGCCGCTTCTTTGGTTTTGGAAAGGTGTCGTGGTGGACGCCTTCCAGTTCCCTGCCTGCCGCCTTCTTGTTGCGGCCACCCCATTGTTTGAAGAAGAAAGCAACGTCGTGCTTCTCGCATTGGTCGCGGATTTTCACAGCCCACTCCGGTTGCATCGGGCGGGGATGGACTCCGCTTTCTCCGCCCACGATCACCCAGTCGATCCCCTTTAGATTCAGCTTCGGCAAGGGGCCGATGAGCGGCTCGCAGGAAAGAAATCTCACGGCGGCGGGCACTTTGCGGAGGCTGTCGATGCGGTGCGTCACCAACTCGTTCTCCACGCTCACTCCCATCCAGATGTTCTCGCTCCACGTCAAATGCTTCCAAACTTCCTCCAGCCGCTCGCCGCGCTTGGTAAGCACTTGGAAAATCAGGTGCGGGCATTCGTTCATGACCTTGAAAACCTTCTGGATGAACTCCAACGGCATGTCCTTGTGGAACAGGTCGCTCATCGAGTTCACGAAGACCATCGCCGGCTTCTTCCAGCCGTAGGGAATCGCAAGCGCCGATTCATGCTGCCGCACCTTGAAGCCGTCCGCGTATTTCTCCACCCCCATCGCCTGCAAGCGCCGTGACATGATCTCCGCGTAGCAGAATTTGCAGCCTGCGGAAACCTTGTCGCAACCCGTGGTGGGGTTCCAAGTGAGTTCGGTCCATTCGATTGAGCTAGTGGCCATGGCTTTCAGTCATCCAGATTCAATTCCCCAAACGCGACATGGTAAGGAGTCCGAAGCGAAAGGATCTGAAACCTCATGGCTGCTGTTTCCTGGACCAACCGGTAAACCACTTCGCATTTTTGGTCAGCGGTCA
>JANMJJ010000227.1:0-22607 GCA_031371325.1 Akkermansiaceae bacterium
CGACGGGGGAATGGGTCAAAGGCCAGTCGGTCAGTTGGAAAGCCACCGAGCGGCGGCGCGAGATCGTGGTGACCTTGGTAGATACCCAGTTCAAACAGCCCACGGTGAGGATGTACACGGATTTTCCTCCGTGGATGGAGAACACACCGGAGGGCCAACAGCCATGAACGGGCACCAATCGTTTGATGAAAAACAGCAGCCCCAACACAAGAACCACCATCTTCTCCATGCCCATGAAGACCAGCCTTTCCGACTCAAACGATTTCAACCCGAACCAACCACCCCCCGCTCCTTGAAAACTAACCACACGCCAGCACCGCGTGAACAGGGTCAGTGAAAGTGCCGGGATAAACCGGCTTGAAATCGAGAATGAAAGAGCCTTACAGACAAAACTTCGTAAACGGGGTCCTCGCATCGTCACATTTTGTCGTAATTTTTTAGAGAATGTTACCATGCGAGCGGCAACCGCCCACCGGTTCGGATAAAGGCATGGAGTAAGTCTATCCAAATCATCACGATTCTTTAGGTTCATGCTCGTGCTTCCTTGATTTTATAACGACTTAGTCAAGAGGACTGGTATTCGAAACACGCCCAAATCAAAGCGTTCTAACGAAAAATATGTTACCATGCGGGGACTGACCCGAAACACGATGAATTCACTGGATGTTAATGCGCGAGGAAACCATTCGGAACTCATTCACGGGTTTCAACTTTCGGCGGAATTGTTAGTTCATTTCCCGCCGATGCCGTCCCGAGTGGGATGGTTCCACCCCGCCCCATTTTCGAACGGGGGGACGGTTTTTTTACGATTTAATTGTCAAGACTTCACATACCTTCTTTGCAAGCTCGTCCGCAAATTGAAGCATCATTTTGAGCGCGAGAAGAAATGATTGTTTCCTTATGACGAACGTTTCGGTTTCGGCTTGCCATTCCAAGAATTGCCGTCGCTTGTCAGGAGACTGGCAGCGGTGTGCATAAGCTCCCCACAAGAAAATCTCAATTAACTGGCGATAGGTGAATCCCTCGGAAAACGGTGCTTCGCTATCCAGCTCCCAGTCCAGCAATTGTCGTTTAAAAGATACCCAATCTTTTAGGCTTTGTTCATAGTCGCCATCCCAAATTAATATGCGAATGGAGCGAAGTGAAATTCCATCGTTTGGCTGATAGAGTAATCGAAACATCAACAGAAAAGATCTACAAGAATCCTCATCAAAATTGAGCAAAACGCCTTCGCTCCAAGAGTTTACTCGTGTACGGACGGTGAGGTTAGTGGATAGAAAATTACGAGTAAGGGCTGAAGAATTCAGATCATCGACCAGCGCAACAAACTCCCGAAGTATTTCGATCTCCGAGAATGAAGTTTTATTTTTAATAGAGCTGCACATACAAAGTTTCTTTGGTTTTCCCGACGCGTATCGGACTGCGCCAGACACGTCCGGTTCGAGATTTCAGGGGCGACTTGGAAAACCTTGTTAAAGACCTTTCAGTTTTTTCTTCTCAGCGTCATCAATCATTCTGTTGAAATCAAGGGATGATACCGTTATCGTATTAGACTTCATGTCAAAATAGCAGGAAAGTCGTTTGTCGCCGCTAATGAAAGACCGGGTAAAAGTGGTTTTGCCGTCATCCTGCCAATCTCCTCCCGAGGCATTCGATTCACCGATAGCCGCAAACTCGTTTTCAGTGAAGGTTTCCGTTTGCCCGTAATCGTTTACTAGACCCTTGCTATAAACCAACCGGACTGCCTTCTCGTCCATGAAAATGACCATGATGTAAACGCCCGCTTTGGTGAAAGACGCTACATTTTTTTCTAGCGCAACGGGCTTTCCATACTTGTCCTTGAAGTAATCCAAAGGCTTTCCAATGTTGGAATTGCGAACCACTTTTTGAGCTGCCAAGCCTTTATCGATTTCAGCTATTGTCGCTGCTTCCTCAGCATCGGCTTTCTTGCGGGTAGCGGCTGCATCATCCGCATTGAATCCGCCAAGCTTTGCCGCAACATCTTCAGGGAGATCCTCGAACTTGATCCGTGCCGTCCCTGAGTCGTGGGAGATGCTGATTCCATCCGGCCGCTTTTCGATGACGGTGACTTTTTCGTATTCCCGGCCGTTTTTGAGCGTGAGCTTTTCGAGCTTGGGAGGATCGCCGGCAATGGCTATTCCTGCAAAAGCGGCAAAAATCAGAATTGCGGCGTTTTTCATGGTCCGTGTCTCTATCACACGCGGCGGAAGCCGGTCAAGCTCGCCATGTATCGAGTCGATCCTCGCGGACTCACACCATCTAGCAAGTTGATGGATTCGCGGGGGGGCACCCCGATGGACGCCGCGGCGATGCTCAGTTATGACAGAGGGACAGGCCTTTAGTCAGAGTCTTTTCTTGCCATTTTCCCCCGCCCGGGTAGTTATTTTCCATGAGCAGGAAGGCGCGTTGGTTGGCTGAATGGCGGAAATCCGCCGGGAAACCGGTGTTTTACCATGTGATTTCGCGGGTCGTGGAGCGGCGCTTCGCATTCGGGCCGGAGGAGAAGGAGAAATTCCGGGCGTTGATGCGCTTGCAGGAAAAATTCACCGGCTGCCGGGTGACTTCTTACTGTCTGATGTGCAATCACTTCCATCTGCTTCTTGAAGTTCCGCCGATGGCGGACGACGGGCTTTCCGATGAGGTGCTTTTGAAGCGGTTGTCCGCGATTTACAGCGAGGCGTTCGTGGCCGGGGTGGCGAAGGAATTGGCGGATGCCAGGACGGTGGTTGACGCGAAGGAATCCGGGCTGGATGAAGCTCTGGCCGCCATCCACAAGCGCTTCACCTATCGGATGCAGGACCTTGGCGAGTTCATGAAGGGACTGCTTCAACGTTTCACCCAATGGTTCAACCGAGCGCATTCCAGGACGGGTCGGCTGTGGGAAGACCGGTTCAAGAGCTTGATCGTCGAGGACGGAGTGGCGGCGAAGACGATTTCCGCCTACATCGACCTGAATCCGGTGCGGGCCGGGATGGTGATGGATCCGGCGGATTACCGATGGAGCAGCTACGGCGAGGCGATCGGTGGCGGCTCCAAAGGCAACGGCAAAACCGCACGGGCCGGCTTGGTGCGGGCGTTGCGGGCGGATCAAGGTATCGGGGCGGATGCGGATTTGTGGGCAAGCGGAGTTTCGCGGGAATACCGGAAACTGCTGATGGCTGGAGCGGTTGAAAAATCAGCGGAGAACGTCGGCGGGGATGGCAAAGCGGTCACACAGACCATGCGCAGAGGGATTTCCAAAGAAGAAGAGGAGCGGGCGCGCAACACGGACGGAGAGATCCCGTTTGGAAAAATGCTGCGCTGCCGGGGCCGTTATTTCACGGACGGAGCGGTGATCGGCGGCCGGAGTTTCGTGGACGAGGCGTTTGCCAAATCCAGGGAGCGTTTCGGATCGAAGCGAAAAACCGGGGCAAGACGACTGAAAGGAGATGCCGCGCCCGCGAGCGGGATTTTGTGGAGCTTGAGGGATCTCCGGAAAAGTGTTGCCTGAGTTGATGGTGCCATCCGAGTTGATGGTGCCATCAACCCCTTTTTCCCCGCGCTCCGGTCCGACCCAACGGCTGTCTCAGCGGCCCTCACCTCAAAAGCGAATTCCTCGAAAAACCGGGCTTTCCCTGCCCGCTCCCGGTCGTTAGGCTCCCTCTCTCATGACGCTTCCTCTCCGGCGCACCAGCGGCTCCATCGCGATGGACGACTACCTCGAGCAGATCCTCCATCTGATCAAGGACAAGGGTTACGCCCGCGCTGTGGACATCTCGAAAAACCTCGGCATCTCCCAAGCCAGCGTCACCAACATGCTCCAGCGCCTCGACGCGGAAGGCCTCGTCAACCACGAGAAATACCGCGGCACCATCCTCACCGAGGAAGGCCAGCGCATCGCCCTCGCCATCATCGAGCGCCACGAAACCCTCACCCGTTTCCTCCGCCTCTTCGGCATCGACGAGGAAACCATTTATCACGACGTCGAGGGCATGGAACACCACGTTTCCCGCCCCACCCTCAAGGTCATCAGCGCCGTGGCGGACGCGCTGGAAGCCGATCCGGCCTTGTTGGAACGGGTTCGCGAAAAAAGCCGCTGACTCAAACACACCATGAACCCGAAAAGAGTTCAAAGAGTGGAAGAAAAAAATCGACAATGCGAATACGCAAAGCGTCGGCGGAGAAGGGTCATGCACGACAGGAAAGATAAGCGGATACAGCTCTTGAAACGTCTTAATACCCTCTCATGACAAGCGCCCTCGAAATCGAAAAGGCCATCGAGGATCGTCCCGAAAGCGAGCACAAAAACTGGTCATCTGGTTCCAAAGACTCGCCGACTAAAGTCAACGCCCTCCGTGGATTTCATTTGCCGCGCCCAGCCCGGCCCCTACGCTCCGCAGCAAGTCCATGATGCGCCTGCTACTCTCCATTTCCCTGTTGGTGTCGGCCCTAACCGGGCTGGTCGCGCAAACCCCATCCCTGCCCTCGGACATTTACAAATCCGTGCTGCGCATCGAGGTCGCCAGCCAGGTTCCCGACTATCAGACGCCGTGGAATGCCGGCCGCTTCAGCGGTGGCATCGGCACCGGCTTCCTAATCGGGAAAAACAAGATTCTCACCAACGCCCACGTCGTCTCCAACGGCCGCCGCATCCTCATCACCGTCTATGGCAGCCCGAAAAAGTATCCCGCCAAGATCGAGTTCATCGCCCATGATTGCGATCTCGCCCTGCTTTCGGTCGAGGACTTCAAGGATTTCGAAGCGTTTCCCACCTTCGAGTTCGGCAATGTCCCGAGCCTCGAATCCCAGGTTCGCGTGATCGGCTATCCGGTCGGCGGCGAGCGTCTATCCGTCACCCGCGGCGTCGTTTCCCGCATCGACTTCCAACCCTACTCGCACTCCCGCGCCGACTCGCACCTGATCGTCCAGATCGATGCCGCAATCAATCCGGGCAACTCCGGCGGCCCCTGCGTGCAGGACGGCAAGGTCGTCGGCGTCGCCTTCCAAGGTCTCCGCCAGGCCGACAACACCGGCTACATCATTCCCACTCCCGTGATTCGGCGCTTCCTCAAGGACATCGAGGACGGACATTACGACAATTATGCCGACCTCGGCATCAGCGAGTTCCCGCTCCACAATCCAGCGATGCGCAAGGCGCTCGGCCTGCCTAACGACGGCAAGGGCGTGCTCGTCAGCAACGTCATTCCCACCAGCTCCAGCGACGGCATCCTCAAGCCCGGCGACATCCTCGTGTCGCTCGATGGCAAGCCCGTGGACAGCGCGGGCATGATCACCATGGAGGGCGAGGACGTGAACCTCAACGAGATCGTCGAGCGCAAATATGCCGACGACAAGGTCGCCGTGCGCTTCCTCCGAGAGGGCGCGATCAACGATGTGGACATCATCCTCAAGCCGCTCAACTGGTCGCGGATGTATGCCGTCCAGTATGAGAAAAAGCCGCGCTACCTCGTCTTCGCCGGACTCGTTTTCCAACCGCTTGACACCAACCTGTTCGCCGCCTCCAAGTTCGACGATGTCACCGTGCGCCGCCTCTTCACCGATTACGTGCCGAAGGGCTTGTTTGAAAAGCACAAGGACATCGTGGTTCTAACACGCGTGGAAAGCGATCCGGTGACCAGCCAGCTCGCGGATTTCGCCGGCTTCGCCGTGGACAAGATCAACGGCGTCGAGGTCCGCGACCTCGCCCACGCCCACGAGCTGCTCCATCCCAAGGAAGTGCCCGAATTCTTCGTCATCAATCTGTTCGATGCCGAGCGCCCCGTCGTGATCCCATCCGCCATGGTCGAGGGTGCCAACAAGCGCATGCAGGACAACGGCATCACCCGCCTGGAAAACCTCGAGAACTAAGCCATGCCCCGCGTCGGCATCGCCCTCGGCTCCAATCTCGGAGACCGCCTCGCCCACCTCCAGGCCGCCCGCGACTGCTTGCGGGAAATCGCCACACCCGGCGAGCCGTTCCTGCAAGCCCCGACCTATCAGACCGAGCCACTGCTCTGCCCGCCCGGCTCGCCGTATTTCTACAACTCAGTCGTCGAGATCGCCTTCCAGGGAGATGCCTTTGAATTGCTGGAACTCACGCAGTCGATCGAGAAAAAGCTAGGCCGCACCGGCGACACCCAGCGCAACGCACCGCGGATCATCGATGTGGATCTGCTCTATTTCGGCGATCAGACCATCGATACCGAAGCGCTCGTCCTGCCACACCCGCGCATCGGCGTGCGGCGTTTCGTGCTGCAACCGTTAGCCGGAATCCGCCCTGAACTCATCCTACCCGGCCAAACCCGAAGCGTTGCACAACTGCTCGATCACCTGCAATCCGCTGAGCCGCCACTGGTCCGCCTCGCCAAATAAGGGGGGGCGACCGCGCAATCCTAGGAAAGCTGCCGCACCCGGCCTCAATCGTCGGTTGCCAGGCTCACGTTTCTCAAATAGTCGCAAATCGCCGGGATCCGGTCGCCCACCGAGCCCATCTCTAACAATCGCTGCCGCAGATCCGCCTCATGGATGAATTGCTGGCAAATGATATCTGTCATCAACCCCGGATCATCCGCTCGGTCCAGCAGCGCAAACACCCCGGCTTGCACTTCCTCCGGCAAGGGACGCACCGCGTCCTCGACGCAGCCGCGCAGGGTTTTCATCGCGGCCTGCGACTGATTTTCCGGGGTGAAAACGGAGATCACCGGCTCGATGCTGGCAACCGGATAGTCGTGTCCGTTGTGCCACTCGGTGAAGCGCACCCGCATCACACCGTGGATCAGGAGCTGCGAGGTGCCGTCATCTTGTTCCCGCGATGCACGCACCAGGCCGATCGTTCCGACCGGGGCCACGAAACCTGCGGGATCACCCACCTCGGCCCCTAACAAGCGGGCGACCGCGAAAAAGCAATCCCCTTCCAGTGCCTCCTCCAGCATCTTGCGGTAGCGCGGCTCGAAAATATAAAGCGGCAGTCCCCCGTGCGGAAACAGCGTGCAGTCGGGCAAAAGCATCACGCCGCAGCGCTCGGGAAGATGAATACTGGCCATGCTCCGGGCAGCGAATCACCCGCACCCGCCCGATGCAAGTCAGATAGATTCGCCCGCAAGTGGATATTCGCTTGAAAAATCCGCTGGAACCGTTTTTTCAAACAAGAACGCTTTGCGGCACCGCTCTCCGCGGAATTCGCAGAGACAACCATCCTTTCATCCCATGATCGAAGTCGAGACGCTGACCAAACAATTCGGAACCAAACGCGCCGTGGACAACCTGACGTTCACGGTGAAAAAAGGCGAAGTCCTCGGATTTCTCGGACCTAACGGTGCCGGTAAATCCACCACCATGCGCATGATCACCGGCTTCATCCCACCCACCCACGGCGACGCCAGGGTCTGCGGCATTTCCATCGTGGATAATCCCGGCAAGGCGAAAACCAAGATCGGTTATCTGCCGGAATCCGCGCCGCTCTACAACGACATGACGGTCGTCGGCTTCCTTAAATTCTGCGCCGCCATCCGCGGCCTCAAGGGTTCCGCGAAGAATGACGCCGTCGAGCGCGCCATCGACACTTGCTTCCTCAACTCGGTCGCCAAGCAGTCCATCGACACGCTGTCCAAGGGTTACCGCCACCGGACCTGCCTCGCCCAAGCGCTGCTCCACGACCCGGAAGTGCTGATCCTTGACGAACCGACTGATGGCCTCGACCCGAACCAGAAATTCGAAGTCCGCCAGCTCATCAAGCGACTCGGCAAAACCAAGGCCATCCTCTTCTCCACTCACATCCTGGAGGAAGTCGAAGCCGCCTGCACCCGCGCCGTCATCGTCGATCGCGGGAAAATCGTCGCCGACGGCACGCCCGCCGAACTGCTCGCGCAATCCGAAACCGGCTCCCTAACCGACCTGTTCCGCAAGGTCACCACGCGCGACACCGAGGCCGCGGCGTGAATAAAAAGCTGAAACGCTGAAATGCCGGGAAGCTGAAAGCTTCGTCTCTCCATTTCAGCTTTTCAGCATCTCAGAATTTCAGCATTTACCCCAAACTCCCATGTCTTCCTGCACCATCTACAAGCGCGAGCTCTCCAGCTATTTCTCGCAGCCCACCGCTTACGCGATCATCGTTATCTTCCTGCTGTTCTCGCTCGGGCTCACCTTCACCTTCGGCGAATTCATGCGCGTCGGGGATTCCTCGCTGGAGTGGACCTTCATCTTCTGGCATCCGTGGGTTTACATGCTGTTAGCCCCGGCCGTCGGCATGAAGCTGTGGGCCGACGAGCAACGCACCGGCACCATCGAACTGCTAGGCACCTTCCCGGTTTCCACCTGGAGCGCGATCATCGGCAAGTTCCTCGCCGCCGCCACGGTCTGGCTGATCGCGCTGGTTCTAACGTTCCCGATTGTCGCCACGGTGAACTACCTAGGAAACCCCGACAACGGCGCGATCTTCTCGGGCTATCTGGGGAGTTTCCTCGTTTGCTGCACCTTCCTCGCCGTCACCATGCTGGTGTCCGCCTGCACCCGCGACCAGGTCGTTTGCCTGATCGTCTCGGTTTCCATCTGTGTGTTGATCCTGCTGTGCGGCTATGATCCAGTCACCCGCGAGTTGTCGAAAATCGTTTCACCCGGCGTGCTGGAAGGCATCGTTTCCTTCGGCGTGTGGGATCACTTCAGCTCCTTGAACAGCGGCCTGTTCCGTTTGAAGGATTTCATCTGGTTCGGTTCGATCATCTTCGTCTGCCTGCTAGGCACCAGCGCCATCCTCTCCTCCAAGCGCGCCTGATCGATTTCAAATTTCAAATCTCAAATTTCCATCATGAAAACCACCCATCCGGTCACCCGCGCCGCCTTCGGCGTTGCCGCGCTCGTCGCCATCGCCGTTCTGGCCAACTGGCTCGTCTCGCTCACCCCGCTCGGCAACCGCGGCGCGGACTTCACCGAGAACAAGATCCACACCCTGTCCGGCGGCACCCGCGCGATCCTCACCGAACTCGATACGCCCGTCGTCATCCGTTACTACGCGTCGCGCAGCACCGACTACATGCCGGAGGAACTCAAGCTCCACATGCGCCGCGTCGATGATCTGCTGAAGGAATATTCCTCGATCTCCAAAGGCAAACTCCGCATCGAAAATCTCGATCCCGAACCCGACACCAATGCCGAGGACTCCGCCAATCTCGACGGCATCAACGGCCAGCGGATGAACGACCAGAACCTGTTCTTCGGCCTCGCCATTTCCTGCCTCGATAAAACCAGCGTCATCCCGTTCCTCAATCCGCGCGAGGAAACCATGTTGGAGTATCAGCTTTCCAAAGCCGTCGCCGAGGTCAGCACTCCCACCAAGCCGAGGATCGGCATCATGTCCGCCCTCGATCTGAAAGGCGCGCCCGCCATGATGCCCGGCCAGCAGCCCACGCCGGGCTGGGTCATCTATCAGCAGCTCAAGCAGTCCTTCGACGTCGTGGACATCTCGATGGAAGCGGCCACCATCGACCCGAAAGTCATCAAGGTGTTGCTCCTTTTCCACCCCGCAGGAATCACTCCGGAAGCCGAGTTCTCCGTGGACCAATACCTCCTCAACGGCGGCACCGTCGTCGCCTGCCTCGATGCCTGTTCGGTGGCCGCGCAGATGACCCAGCCTGCGGGAAATCCGATGATGGGCCAGCAACCGCCTAATCCCATCACCTCCACCCTCCCCACCCTGCTGTCCGCCTGGGGAGTGAACTTCGAATCCGGCCTGGTCCTCGCCGATCCGCCGCTCGCCACCAAACTCGGCGGTGATCGCCTGGGTCTCGCCGTGCTGACCCTTGGCAAGGACTCGATGCCGCAAGAGGACGATGTCATCACCAAGGACCTCGGCTCCGTCACCTTTTTCCTGCCGGGTGCCTTCACCAAAACCGGTGCCGCCGGGATCACCGCCAACACCCTGATCAAATCCACCACCCAGGCCGGTTTCGTCGATGCGGCGAAAGCCTCCCAGCTCGATCCGTCGCTCGCCCGCACGCTCAAGTCCAACGGCACCGCCTACGACCTCGTCACCCATCTATCAGGCACCTTCAAGACCGCCTTCCCCGATGGCAAACCAAAACCAACCACCGAAGGGACCGCCAACAAAGACGCCACCACGCCCGTGTATCTCAAGGAAGCCGCATCGCCCGGCAACGTGTTCCTCATCGCCGACGTCGATGCGTTCTACGACCGCTTCGCCTACAACGTCCAGAACTTCGGCGGCACCCAGATGGCCACGCCGTCCAATGGCAATGCCACGCTGCTCTTCAACCTGCTCGACCAAGCCACCGGCTCGAAGCACCTGATCGGCTCCCGCTCCCGTTCCGCGATCGCCCGCCCGTTCACGGTGGTGCAAAAAATGGAGGCCGATTTCAACAAAACCGTGGGCGCGAAAATCGAGGAGTTTCAAACCAAGCAAAAGGAAGCCCAGAAAAAACTCAACGACCTCCAGTCCCAGAAATCCCGCGGCTCCGAGCTCTATCTCTCGCCCGCCCAGGAAGCGGAAATCAAAAAACTGCGCGAGGAACAGGTCGAGTATGCCAAGCTCGTCCGCGAGCAGGAAAAGGATCTCCGCCGCCAGAAGGACAAGCTCGCCGGTAAAATCACCCTGCTCAACGTCGCGGCCATGCCGGCCTTGGTCGTGCTGATCGGACTCGCCCTTTTCATCCACCGCCGCCGCGCGACCCGCGCGAGATAGGAAGTTGATAGTGGAGGGTTGATTGTTGATAGCGAAGACCAAGAAATCGCTCTCCATTCATCAGTCCACTTCTTCCACTTTCTATTAACCATCAACTCTCAACCATCAACATCTTCCCATGAACAAACGCCAGGTCACCATCCTCTGGGTCATCGCCATCGCCCTCGGCGCGGCGGTGGCCGCCGTGAAGCTCAGCCAGAACACCTCCAGCCACAGCGCCACCAAGCGCCTCCACGGGCAAAAGTTGTTTGAAACATTCCCCGCCACCGAGGCCGCCACCATCGAGATCCAAGGGGCCGACGACGCCGTGACCCTCGCCAAAATGGACGGCAAATGGGTGGTCGTCCAGCGCGACAACTATCCGGCCAACAACACCTTCGTCAACGACCTCATCCGCACGCTCGGCGACCTCAAGATCACCCAAGGCATGGAAGCCGGGCCGTCGTTCGCGCCGCGCTTCGGCATGGACGAGGCCGCAACCAAGCCCGAAGACCGCGGCCTAACCGCCACCTTCAAGGACGCCGCCGGCAAGGAGCTCGCCAAGGTTTCCCTCGGCAAGAACATCGAAAGCGGCTCCGCGCAGTCGCCGATGGGCGGCAGCAACGCCGTGGGCCGCTATATCCGCAACCACGCCGACGAATCCGGATTCTACGCGATCAGCGAAATGTTCCCGTCCGTTAGCGCGGAAGCCAAGCGCTGGCTGGCCGACAGTTTCATCAGCCCGGAGAAGATCAAATCCATCACCGTCAGCCTGCCTGGCAAGACCGATCCGGCGTGGAAACTCACCCGCGATGGCGAGGAAGCCGAATACAAACTCGAAGGCGCAACTGCCGCCGAGGTACTCGACACCACCGCCACCAGCCCGCTCAAGAGCCTGTTCTCCTACGCCCGTTTCGACGACGTCGTCCCCGCCGACAAGGTCGCCGGGCGGATCGTGGCCGATGGCAAGCGCACCGTCACCATCGAGACATTCGAGGGCTTCATCTACACCGTGAACATTTCACCGGCCAGACCGACCGCCGCACCAGCGGCCCCTGTTAGCCCCGGAGCCGTGCCGCCGGCCGCCGACAATTTCCTCGTCACCGTGGACGTCGCCGCCGAACTGCCTGCAGAGCGCAAGAAAGCTGAGGGCGAAAAACCCGAGGACGCCAAAGCCAAGGACACCGCCTTCACCGAACGCCACAAGACACTAACCGAAAAACTCGCCAAGGAAAAAGCCTTCGCCGGGATCACCTTCGAAGTCGGCAAAAGCACGGTCGAAACATTGTTCAAGGACCGCGCTGGACTCATCACCAAGGCCACCCCGCCATCCCCGCAAGGCGCGGCCAACGGTGGTCTCCAGAAACTTCCCGGCGGCATGATTGCCCGCCCGCCCGTCACCGCCACCCCCCCGCCGATCGAAGCCGTCACTCCGCCCATCTCCGTCCCGGCGGCGGACGGCGACCAGGATGACGAGGAGCCGGCCAACGGAGTCGAAGAGAAAGACCAGTGATTCTAACCGGAGGGCTGCGCACTCTTCATAAGGGGCATAGACGTCTCATCCATGCGAAGGGAGGAGGCCTCCCTTCGCCCCATCTTTCCAGACTTGAGTCCACCGGCCTTGCCTTGAGCATGGCGATGCATGCAAAATGAAAATTGATCCTTGCCAATCTGTTGGAGATTGAGACTCCTTCACACATCCACTAGGAAGGACTTCATTATTTAAGCCTTCCTCATGAAACCGATCCTCTTTCTTTTATAAAACGAGTAAACTCAACAAATACTGGCAACCATGAAAGCAACCTATGATTCCCAAGTGGATGTGCTGCGCGTGCTTTTCAGCGATGCGCGCATTGAAGAAAGCGACGAAGACAAGCCCGGCGTGATTCTGGACTATGACGCGGCTGGGAATGTCGTGGGACTGGACATCCTCAACGCCAGTCAGCGTGTGGACAACCCGCGTGCCGTGGATTATGCCGTGACGGCATGAGAGCGACCTACGATTCCCAATCCGTCACCACCGACAAAGACAGCGGTAGGGTTCAGATCAAGCTGCCGATGGGTCTGGCACGGCACCGACTAAAATGCGTGACATTTCCAGCGGTGTTTCCAACTTACCGGTCGCAATGAAACCCATCACGCTCCTCGCCCTCGCCTTTTCCACCTTCTTGATCGGCTGCAACAAATCCGGGAAAACCGGTCAACTCAGCATCGCCGTCATCCCCAAGGGCACCACCCACATCTACTGGAAATCCGTCGAAGCCGGGGCGAAAAAGGCCGCTGCCGAGCTAGGCGTGAAGGTCACGTTCATCGGCCCGCAACGCGAGGACGACCGTTCGCAGCAGATCGACCTCGTCACCAACCAAGCCCTGCAAAACGACGCCATCGTGCTCGCCCCGCTCGACGCGGTCGCCTTGCGCGATGCCGCGAAAAGCGTCGCGGAAAAGGGCAAACCGGTCGTCATCATCGACTCCAGCCTCGCCGACAGCGCGTCCTTCATCACCAGTTACGTCGCCACCGACAACCGCGCGGGCGGCCGGATCGCCGCCCGCCGTCTATCTGAAATCCTCTCCGGAAAAGGCAAGGTGGCCCTGCTCCGCTACATGCAAGGCAGTGCTTCCACCGAGCAGCGCGAGGAAGGATTCCTCGAGGAAATCAAGAAATCGCCCGGCATCGAAGTCGTTAGCTCGGAACAATTCTCCGGTGCCACTGCCAGCCAGGCTCAGGACGTGGCCACCAACCTTCTAACACGTCTCGCCGCCGGCGACGCGCTGTCGATCCAAGGGATTTTCTGCAGCAATCAAACCAGCACTTACGGCATGCTCCAGGCGCTGCGTGGCAAAAACCTCGGTGGCAAGGTCAAGTTCGTCGGCTTCGATTGCGATGCGACGTTCCTCGACGCGCTCAAGAAGGGCGAGATGCACGGCACCGTTTTGCAGGACCCCGTCAACATGGGCTACCTCGGCGTGAAGACCGCCGTCGCCAAGCTCAAGGGTGAGAAGTTGGAGCCCGTCATCGACACCGGGGCGACCCTCGTGACGGCGGAAAACGTCGCCGCGCCCGAGATCGCCGCCTTGATCAAGACGCAGCTGCCGTAAGAAGTTGAGAGTCTGGAGTTGAGAGTTAGATTTCTCTTCTCTTGCTCTCAACTCTCAACTCTCAACCATCAACTCTCAACCGATGTCCTCTTCCCATCCACGGCTTGTCATGCGGGACATCCGCAAGACGTTCGGGCCGACCATCGCGCTCGGGCGGGTGGATCTGGAAGTCTTGCCGGGCGAGGTCCACGCGCTCGTCGGTGAGAACGGCGCGGGCAAGAGCACCTTGATGAAAATCCTGTCCGGAGCCTATTTGCCGGACAGCGGGGAAATGGAGATCGATGGCAAAACCTATCACCCGCGCCATCCGCTCGACGCGCGGGCTGCGGGCGTGGGCATGATCTATCAGGAGCTGTCAATCGCGCCGCACCTCACGGTGGAGGAAAACATCGTGCTCGGCATGGAGCCGATGCGCTGGCTGTTCGTGGACCGCAAGGCGATGCGGGTCCGGGCGTTGGAAGCGCTGGCCCACTTCGATCATCCGGACATCCGGCCGGACGCGCTCGCCGGTAAGCTATCAGTATCCGCGCGGCAGCTCGTGGAAATCGGCCGCTCGCTGGCGATGGGTTGCAAGCTGCTGGTGTTCGACGAGCCCACCTCGTCGCTTGCGCAAAAGGACATCGAGCGATTGTTCTCCTTGATTGACCGGTTGAAGGCGCAGGGCATTTCGATCATCTACATTTCCCACTTCCTGGAGGAAGTGAAGCGCCTCGCCTCGCGTCTAACCGTGCTGCGCGACGGCTCGGTGGTCGGCACCCGCGAGGTCGCCACCGTCGCTCCCGAGGAAGTCGTCGCGATGATGGTCGGGCGCGACGTGAAAGATCTCTATCCGCGGACGCATCACCAGCCGGGCGAGAAACTGTTGGAGATCCGCAATCTATCCGGTCACAAGAAACCGCAGGGACTGAACTTGGATTTGCATCGCGGCGAAGTTGTCGGCATCGCCGGTCTGGTGGGATCCGGCCGCACCGAGTTCCTGCGGGCGTTGTTCGGCTTGGATGGCGTGAAATCGGGAGCAGTCCTGATCGGTGGGAAATCCCAACCTAGCAACCCACGCAAACGCTGGCAACAAGGTCTCGGACTGCTCAGCGAGAACCGCAAGGAGGAAGGCCTCGCGCTCAATCTATCCATCGCCGACAACGTGACGCTCACCTGCCTCGAACGCTTCGGCAGCGGCGGCACGGTCTCGCCGAAAAAACAACGCGCGGCCACCGCCGTGTGGATCGACCGCCTCGGCATCAAATGCCAAGGCCCGGCCCAAGCAGTCGGCGCGCTGTCCGGCGGCAACCAGCAGAAGGCGGCCTTCGCCCGCTTGCTTGAGCACGACGTGGACGTGCTGCTGCTCGACGAGCCGACCCGCGGTATCGACATCGCGGCCAAGGCCCGCATCTACGAGGCGATCAACGAGGTCGTCACCGATCCAAAACGGCCGCGCGCGGTGATCATGATTTCCAGTTATTTGCCCGAACTCTTCGGCGTTTGCGACCGCATCGCCGTGATGAGCCAAGGGAAGCTGACCCGTGCCGTCGCCGTTGAAAACCTCACGCCGCACGACGTGATGCTCGTCGCCACCGGCAAAGCCGCCGACCTTCCTTGAATTTTCATGTCCTCGATCCGCCTCAAATCCGCCCTCACCCTGCTCGGTCCGTTCATCGCCCTGCTGGTGGTTTACGCCATCTTCGGAATGATGAACCCCGCGATGTTCACCAAGGACGTCCTGCTCAGCTTGCTGACCCAGACGGTCATCGTCGGCACTGCGGCCATCGGTATGACGCTGATCATCATCGCCGGCGGGATCGATCTATCCGTCGGTTCGATCATCGCGCTGTGTGGGGTTGTGGCGGCGACTCTTGTGACCAATCATTTTCCCGCACCCGTGGTTTTCCTGACAACCATCGCCTTCGGTGGCCTGTGCGGTTTGTTCAACGGCGGGCTCACGGTGGGCTTGGGACTGTTGCCGTTCATCATCACGCTCGGCACCATGCAGGTTTTCCGGGGAGCCGGGAAAGTCGCGACCAAGGGCACGCCGGTGAATCTCCCCTTCGACGTGACTGCGTTCAAACCCTGGATGGGCGGTGCCGGAATCCCGTGGGGAGTGTGGCTGATGATTTTGTTAGTTTTCCTATTTTCCATCATCCTGCGTTACACCCGCTTCGGCAGGCATATCTTCGCGGTCGGCTCTAACGAACACACCGCCACCCTCTGCGGGGTGAACGTCGGCAAGGTCAAACTCTTCGTTTACATGATCAGCGGCGCGCTCGCTGGGTTGGCTGCGGTGATGAACATGGCCAAGTCGTCGCAAGGCGATCCGACCACCGCGACCGGGCTGGAGCTCGACATCATCGCCGCCGTGGTGATCGGCGGGGCAAGTCTATCCGGTGGCGAGGGCACGGTGTTAGGGGCGGTGGTTGGTGCGCTGCTGATGACCACCATCCGCACGGGCTGCGTGCTCAATGGCATCCCCACTCCCTGGACGGAAGTGATCACCGGCGCGATCATCATCATCGCCGTGATCATTGACCGCCTGCGCCATCGCAAGGCGTGAGATTGCTAGAAATTCGCTTTCCGGGTTTCTGCGAATCCTTGATAACCGGGCATGGAATGTCGCACATGTCGAATCATCGATCAGTGCGAGAACGCGCCGTTGATCTCATCAAGGGAGACGCCCAGAATCCTCAGCGCAATTGAATCGAGTGACTTGCGATTCCCCGTTAGGTGGGCGGTCGTTTGCCGATGGGTGTAGGACTCGCCGGGTTTGAGCAGGAGTGCCGGGCTGGAACTTTCCAATTCGTAGAACGGTCCGAGCGGCTTCGCACCGGGTTCGGGCGGGCCGTCGTTGTAGGAGTTGATGACATCGCCACCGAAGGGATCGACATCGTTTTTCCATTGGGAGTCCACATACGGCCACTGCTTGCCGGTCGCGGAATCGGACGGTTCGATTCTTAACAAGGTCAGCGTGCCGCTGTCCTCCTGCCAGCTTCCGGCAACGCCTTTGGTGCGTTTTGGCGGGATTCCGATCTTGCCGCGCTCCGCGCCATCGCCTTTGAAGAAGATGACGGATTCGCCGAACTTGATGCGGGTGTCGGGGATTTTTCCAAAATACCCAGTGTTGGCCCGCGGACCTTTGAGGCTCTCGTCACCCGGCTCGAATGGAATCACGATGGTGGTCTCCGGCGTGGGCTTGAACATGCCGAGCAGCCAGATCGATGGCGCGCCCGTCTCGCGGGTCCAGGCGTGGTCGCCAGCGTTTGTCACGGTATTCGCGGTGGTGTAGGCAACGGCCTGCACATCCGCCGTCAGCGGGCCACCGAGGATTTTTGAGAATCCATCGTCAGCGACGAGGCTAACGGTTCTTTGGACGGCCATCGAAAAGACCGTGCCGGCGCGGTTGGGGAGCTCGAAGGTTTTTGAAAAGGTCGCGGTGGTTGCCGTCGCTTGCCCGGCTGTCCCGAAGGGTTCCGTATCCATCACCGCAGGAGTTTTCCAATTGGCGAAAACCTGCTCGACCTTGGGCGGGAAGAACAAGGCGAAGGGGCCTCCCTCCGGGCCGAACCAAAGACGTTCCTCACCGCCGAAAACATGGATGTGTTTGGCCAGCGGTGCGCGCTCGGCTTCGGGCTTGATCCCCCCGGCGATGACTTCGCGGTTGATCCAGCCAAACGCGGGGCTACCCGGACCCGCTGCGGTTGACGTCATCACGCGACCTTGAAATGCGGGGGCGATGGCAACTCGTGAGCCTGCCGAAGATAACTCGATGATCTCAGTGTGTTTTTTTAGAAAGGCCACTTCCTCCTCGTAGGTGGGCATGGCGAGAACGATGCCAGTCCCGAGGGAGATGCAGGTTGTGATTCGAATCAAGCGGGTGGTCATGGTGGTTTTTTGGTTGTTAGCTATTTCTTTCATCCGAGGATTTGTTTCCAGGAATTTGTTTCTCGGGTTGGCCCGCATTAGAAAGCCAAAGCGGGGATCGGCGTGGGATCGGGATATTCGAAGATTTCCCCTTCGAAATTCCGCAACGTGATCCGCCCGGCGGACGCGTCCACCACGTAATTCGGATTGATCGGGATTTTGCCGCCACCGCCCGGGCCGTCGATGACGAATTGCGGGATGGCGTAGCCGGTGGTGTGGCCGCGCAGGCCTTCGATGATCGCTACGCCTTCCGCGACGGGAGTTCTGAGGTGGGACGAGCCGTTGATGAGGTCACACTGGTAGAGATAATATGGCTTCACGCGGCACATCAGCAGCTTTTGGACGAGCGCCTTTTGGACTTCCACGCTGTCGTTCACGCCGCGCAACATCACGCTTTGATTGCCGAGCGGGATGCCGGCGTCGGCGAGGCGGCCGAGCGCGTCGCGGACTTCGGTCGTTAGCTCGCGGGGATGGTTCGAGTGGATGGAGATGAACAGCGGGTGATGTTTTTTCAACATCTTACACAGCTCGGGCGTGATCCGTTGCGGCAGAAAAATCGGGATCCGCGAGCCGATCCGGAGAAACTGGATGTGCGGGATCGACCGCAGGCGGGTGAGAATTTTATCCAGCCGGTCGTCTGAAAAGAGCAGGGGATCGCCGCCGGAAAGCAGGACATCGCGGATCTCGGTGTGCTTTTCGAGGTATTTGAAAGCAGGCTCCCACTGCGTTTCAAGATGCTGCTCGCCGACGCCGGAGACGACCCGCGAGCGGGTACAATAGCGGCAGTAGGAGGCGCAACGGTCCGTGACCAGAAACAAGACCCGGTCCGGGTAGCGGTGCACCAGCCCCGGCACCGGCATGTGGGAATCCTCGCCGCACGGATCGGCCATTTCCTCGGGCGCGTTCCAGCCCTCCTCAATGCGGGGAATCACCTGGCGGCGGATCGGGCAATTCGAGTCATCGCGGTCGATCAGGTTGAAAAAGTGCGGCGTGATCGCCATCGCCAGCTTGGTCCCGGCGAGCAGGACCCCGGCGCGTTCTTCGTCGGTCAGGTTCAGCCGCAGGTCGAGATCGGCGAGTGAATCGACTCGGTTTCTGAGCTGCCAGCGGTGATCATCCCAGTTTCCGGTGTCTTCGTCCGACCAATAGCCGGGAGCGTGGGAGATGAAGGTGGGGTCGAGGTCGGTGGGGCGCATGGAAGAGAGGAGGGGTCCGCTGATTTCGTGTAGGCTGGGATTTTGGACTGCTTCAGGAAATCCGCAACCGGCAATGTTAGCTCCTTATTTCCCCGAACAACGGCGGACCAGCTCGATCAAGCGCCCGGTGGCAGCCGCCACGGTGGGCGCGAATGGTAACCGGTCGTCCCCTTCCCCAGCGACGACCAACGGGCGGGTCGAGACGCGCACGGCCGGCAGATTCATTTCAAACAACATGCTGGCGAGGTCCGTGTCCTCCCCCAGGCACACCACTTCCGCGCCATAAACCGCGCCGAGACCGGCGACGAGATTGAGCGGAGCCGCAGAAACCTCGCGGGAAGTCAGCCACAACGGCTCACCCGCTCCCATCGCTTCCACGCAGAGAATGGCCTTCGGTGGTCCCGTGGGTTTCGCGAGTTCCACGAATTTCGCCGCGGTTTCCACCACCGGCGAGTCCGGGTCGTTCGAGTGCGGCAGGAAAACGAAATGCACTGGCGCCCTCGGCTTGTCGCGGGCGAGTGCCTGGGCGGCGGCCAAGGTGGCTGCCAGACCGGTCGCATTGGCCTCCGCCCCGCGCGAGCCGGCGCGACTGTCGTACGACGTGATCACCCACACCGGCGGCGCGTCCGGCTGTTTCCCGGCGAGACTCACCTGGAGGATCGGCCAATCCGCCGGGCCCTTCGTTTTGTGGACCGCGTAGCCGGTATTGGACGGCCCGAGCAGCCCCTCGATCATCGAAGCCGTTCCTGATAGATTCGCGGCGGCGGTCGCGGACGATGCGTTCCTCTCGCCGAGGACTTCCACGATTTTCCGCAGATCATCCGCCATCAGCGGGGCTGACACCACTTGGGCGAAGCGCTCCTGCTCCACGAGCGCCTGCTTCTTCTCGCGATGGAAATAATACCACAGCGCCCCGGCTCCAGATCCTATCAGCCACAACGGCAGCAGGACCAGCAACAACGTCACCCAGCGGGAGCGATTCGAAAGGCTCATGGTTAGACTTCCTTTCTAACCTCATCCACGGCTTCCAGCGTGGCCGCCGGTCCATCCTCGGAGTCCGACTCCACTTCGATTTCCTTGCGCAGTTTTTGCGAAATCCACGGCCGGATCATGCCATAAATCAGATAGATGCTGAATAGAACCACCGGCATCACATAGCGGAACTGCACCGTCACGAAGACCAGCAGCAAGGCAATCACGATCGCCCCCAAGGTGCCGCGGGTTTTCCAATCCACTTTCTTGAAACTCGGGTAGCGCACGTCGCTGATCATCAGCAAGGAAAGGACTAACATCGCGCCGGCCAGAATGTATTTCCACAGGCCCAGTTCGTAGTCTTTCTCGTAAAAGTCGATCAGCAAGAACGTCAGTGAAGCGATGAAGCCAGCCGCCATCGGGATTGGGAGTCCGCGAAAATCGCTGGAAGCGCCCGGCTTTTTGGGCATGGCCGCGAGGCAATTGAAGCGGGCCAAGCGCATCGCCCCGCACACGAGATACACCAGCGCGATGGCCCATCCGGTATTTCCTAACGGGAAAAGCACCGCGCGGGAAAGCAGCATCGCCGGTGCCATCCCGAACGAGATGATGTCCGCGAGCGAGTCGAACTGCTGGCCGAACGGGGATTCCTGGCCACCCAGCCGCGCCAGTCGGCCGTCTAGCAGGTCGAACAAGCAGGAGCCGAAAATCAGCAGGATCGCATACTCGTAAGAGCGGTGGGAGATTTCGTAGTAGCCCTTGACCGAGAGCGGATCGTCGCCGGACATTTTCTGCACCTCGATCAAGCCTTTCAAAATCATCAGCACCGCAAAAAATCCGCACGCCAGATTGCAGGCCGTCATCAAGTTCGGCAAAAAGTAGATTTTCGGTTCGTCAGGATCGCGTTCCCTCGGCATGGCGGGAGCTTATTCCACGGCTTGGGCTTGGAAAACAGCGTAAAAATCCCGGTGGCCGAGAGGGGTGCCTCACAATCCCGAAAAATCCGTCACATCCGCACTCGGTCGGGCACCGTGACGCCTCCGCAACGGTCTGACGCCAGGCGCGCCATCCATTCTTCATGCCGGCCCCTAATGCTTGCTGCGCCCAGGTCCAACTCCCCGGCCGCGCCGACGTCTCGGCGGCCTCAACCTCCTCGACTTGTCCCGCCACACCATCGCGCCACCACGTTCCGGCGTGTCCTGCCGCGATTCCGCCTTCCGGGCTGCGGCTGTCGCAGACAGATCGCTTGTTCCGGCTCGTGTCACGCGACGTCCGGGTGCTGGTGCGCGATGTCAGACGCTCGTGGCGGTGGGAAAAGACAGATGATCCATCCCGCCCGTGCAGCGAGATGCCCACGAGCCACCGTTACGTTTCCCGCTCCGCAGAAATAAATCCACCCGATGCAAAAAAAACTGCGACCCACCCCCGCCATTTGACCCACCCCCAGTGGTAAACAGGGGCATGGCGATCGCAGATTTCCTGATTTCCGCGTCGCATTGCTAGAAATTACCAGACAGCCTCTATCACTTTTACGAAAACCATCAAACGAGTTCCGGCCTTCTGATTGTCAGAGGTCGTCCACTTCCCTTCCCCACTTCCCTTCCCCACTTCCCTTCCTTCGTGGCAAATCCTCCCCTCAAACTTTCCGACTGCTGGGCCAAAACCGATCCCGCCACCTTCATCGCTGCCACCCACACCGGAGTCGGCTCTGCCAAAGCATTCGGCTTCGGCACGCTTTGCCTCTCACCATTTTGAAAAACTCCCGCCATGTCCGCCATTTCCTTATTTGAAGAAAAGCACGTCCGCCGCGCCTGGAACGCCACCGAGGAAAAATGGTATTTTTCCGTCGATGATGTCGTCCTCGCGTTGACCGACTCGGCCAATGTGAAGGATTACATCAAAAAGCTCCGGAAACGAGATCCTGTGCTGGATGCCTACTGGGGGACAAATTGTCCCCCAGTTGAAATGATCGCCGCTGACGGGAAGAAACGAAAAATCAAAGCGGCCAATACCGAGTCTCTATTCAGAATCATTCAATCCGTCCCATCCCCCAAAGCCGAGCCCTTCAAGCGTTGGCTTGCAAAGGTCGGTTTCGAGCGCCTTGAGGAAATCGAAAACCCGGAACTCGCCGCCAAGCGGATGCGTACCATCTACGAGCAAAAAGGCTACTCCGAGGACTGGATCGAAAAACGCCTCCGCGGCATCGCCGTCCGGGATGAACTCACCGACGAGTGGAAAAATCGCGGAGTCAAAGAAGGCATAGAATTCGCCATTCTCACCGCAGAAATCAGCAAGGCCACCTTCGGCATGACCCCGGCCCAATACAAAGAGTTCAAGGCGCTCTCCAATCCCAAGGAAAACCTCCGCGACCACATGACCGATCTGGAACTCATCTTCACCATGTTAGGCGAAGCCTCCACCACCGAGATCGCCAAGAAAAAAGATGCCCAAGGTTTCCCCGAAAACCAGCAAGCCGCCAAAGCCGGAGGCACCATCGCCGGCAACGCCCGCCGCGAACTCGAATCCAAAAGCGGCACGAAGATCTCCACCAAATCAAACTTCAAACCGCTTCCATCCCCCAAATCGAAATCCTCGGTCAAGCCACGCTAAAACCACGTCCCACGGCATCCTCCTCAAAGTCTCTGGCGACTACGCCCTCTTCTCCCGCCCCGAAATGAAATTCTACGCCCACACCCTCGACGGAAAATCCCAAGAATACTGGGAGCCACTCTTCACCCCGTTCGGTGTTTTAGAAGACGA